>CAVOCG010000164.1:0-5824 GCA_963694095.1 Gammaproteobacteria bacterium | reverse complement strand
ACAAAAACAAAAACGCCTTAAAGAAGCCATGGGCAATCAGGTGGAATATGGCTGCAACGAAGGCGCCCACACCACAAAGCATTGTCATGAATCCGAGCTGGCTAATGGTTGAATAGGCAAGAGTGCGTTTGACATCGGTCTGTGTCGACGACACCAGTGCTGCAAAAAGCGCGGTTACTCCGCCTACCGTAGCAATCACCATCATTGCCGTTGGCGATAGCACCAGCACCGGGCTTAGTCTAACCAGTAAGAAAGGCCCGGCGTTCACCATAGTGGCGGCGTGAATTAACGCGGACACAGGAGTTGGCGCTTCCATCGCAAACGGCAGCCAGACGTGCGCCGGCATCTGCGCGGATTTTCCAACTGCCCCGCAAAACAAACAAAGGGTTAATAGGGTAATAGACAGCGTCGGAATGTCGGCGCCGGATTCTGCTATCGCGAGTATTTCCGGAATATCGAGTGTGTCGAACGTCAGGAAAGTTAGGACAACGCCTATCGCCAGCCCGACATCGGCAACCGAGTTCACCAGAAAAACTTTTGTTGCAGCTCGGGCCGCGGAGGGCCGTTCTGCATAGTGTGAAATCAGAAGATAAGAGCAAAGGCCCATCAGCTCCCAAAAGATGAAGGTCAAAAGCAGATTACTGCTCATCACCAGGAGCGTCATGGCCGCGGTAAAAAGAGCGGTCAGGGCAAAAAATCGGCTGTGCCGCAGATCACCTATCATGTAACGCGAGGCATAGACCTGAACGACGGTGCTAACCCCGGTTACCAGCAGTAAAATTAAAACTGTGAGCTGGTCAATATAGAATCCGAGATCTACGCTTAGCCTGCCGACATCCAAGAACTCATAAAGATGTACTCGAATTGGTCCGTTAGCAGAAACATCCAAGAACGCAACGATGGACATCAGGAATGAAAGCGCAACCGCCGGGATGACAAGGCGGTGCCCTTTTCCTTGCAGGCCCTCTCCGAACAGAATCAGGATGAATGATGCTGTGAGAGGTAATAGAGGGATCAACGTGTAAATAGACATGGTTTCTTAAACGCCTCCATTGGTTATGGATTCAATTAAGAACTGGAAAATCGTGTCACTCATTAAGCCTAAAGCGATCATTGAAAACGATATTGCTCCGAGGCTAATACGTAGAGCGTTTGACACGACTAGCGGTTCCGACGTAGCAGGCTGCGGCTGGTGAAACCAGCAAGAAAATATTTTGAGGAAATACGCCAGGGTCAACAGTGTCGATGCCAGTACTGCGAACGCAGCAAGGTAGTGCTGCGCCTCAAGTGCACCGAGGATAATATTCCATTTACCAAAGAACCCGCCGGTAGGCGGAAGCCCGACCATCGCAACTGCTGCCACCACTAAAGCGCTAGTCAACCAAGGCGATTGCCGGCCCACGCCGCGCAAATCTTCCAGGGTATGCACACCGTGATAATAAATTAAGGCGCCAGCAATCATGAACAGTGATGCCTGCATGACTGCATCATTGATCAGGTAAAACATGCCCCCTGCGAAGCCTGTGGTATTGCCCAGACTCACGCCTATAAGAATCAATCCGATATGGCTGATACCACCATAGGCAAACATACGTTTGAGATTAGTTTGTATCAAGGCGAGAGCGCCCCCTACCAGAGCCGCAATCACGCCTAGTTCCTCGAGTAACACCAGGACAGGAACGTGACTAACTTCAACGCCCTGCGCGATAAGCGAATACTCGATACGAATCCAGGCGACAAGAGACACCTTGGTCACTGTCGATGCCAGCAAAGGCGTAACCGATGACGGTGCGTTCGCATAGGCATCAGGTAACCAACTGTGCAGTGGTATCAAGGCCATCTTGATCGACAGGCCTAGGAAAATATAGATCAGTC
The DNA here is from genome assembly GCA_963694095.1 of Gammaproteobacteria bacterium. GTDB lineage: Bacteria > Pseudomonadota > Gammaproteobacteria > Pseudomonadales > Pseudohongiellaceae > UBA9145. The sequence goes on along the minus strand of CAVOCG010000164.1, from coordinate 3,949 downwards.
CGCCAGCTACTGCGGTCGATGTCATCAGTTCAGGAAGTCGTACTGCCAGATCCGCCATATTCAGCGTACCTGTTGCAACATACAGGTGGCCCAGACCGAGTAGATATAAACTCGCACCAAACGAGCCTAGTAGTAGGTAGCGAAATGCGTAAACCAGACTCTTTCCGCCAGCGGCACCTACAAGCGCGTATCCAGTTAACGCGACCACTTCCAAGAACACAAAAACGTTAAACAGATCAGCAGCAAAAATGATGCCGACCAGGCCTGACACCATGATCAGAATAAGCGTGTAATAGGGAATACTCTTTTCCAGGTCCTTTGCAGTATCCACACGGCCATAAACCTGTGTTATCACCGCAACAAAGCTCATTACCAACACGACCATCGCAGCAATCGAATCATTAAGCCAAGCGATCCCAATCGGTGCAGTCCATCCACCGAAGGCATACTCAACGGGGCCCTCTGCCAGAACGACGCGCAGATTGGCAATAGATAGAAGGAGCATTACTCCGAAAGCACCCAGCGTGAGATTTGCACACCACGATCGACGCTTTGCCGTGAGTAAAGGCATAGATACACCCATTACAAACGGTACTAAAAAAAGTAGAACAGGCAGGTTACTGCTCATTTAAGCTGCTCCAATATTTCATCTTCATCAAGGCTGCCAAATTTTCGGTAAATAGCTGAAACAAGTGCAAGTGAAACACCGAGCGTTGCGATCTGAACGACAATGGCCGTTACCGTCAATGCGTGGGGCAGCGGGTTTGCATAGAGCATAGGATCCACCAAACCTGATTCAGCCAGAATAATAGGTACTGTTGCACCATCCTTCGCACTGAAAGCGACAAGGAAAAAGATGACGCTGGTTTGAACGATATACAGACCGATGAGTTTCTTCACTAGGTTTGGGTGAGCAGACATGATGTAAATGCCCCACAAAAACAAAATGACAAAAACTACAAAATTTGGCCGCTGAATTAATGTTTCTAAAAGCTCAAACATTGCTAACCTCGTCATTTGGAATTTCATTTTCATCAAAGGATAAACTTACCGCGATCGACACACCGGTGACTGCCACATCTACGGCGACCCCGATCTGCGTTAGCAGTATTCCTACGTAATGCTGGGATGCTTCGTCAAGACTCGGAATTTGCAGGTAAGAGTAGTTCAGAAACTGACCACCTCCGATAAGACAAAGGCCACCTACGCCAGCAAAGATCAGCAGACCTAGCCCGTCGCCGTGGAGAATTTTGCGCGCAAGCACACTGTCGGGTGAATCAATACCAAAAATGAGAATTGCCAAAATCATGCTAGCCGCAATGATCACTCCGCCTACAAAGCCACCGCCTGGTCCGTGTTGACCAAACACCAGCACGTAGATTCCGAACAATTGAGCTATGGGAATTACGATGTGTCCCAAAGTGCGCACGATAGCGCTATCGTGTGGCCGAATCATGAGCCGCCCTTCCTGAGAATCAGTGCGCAGGCAATTCCAGCGGTGAAAATTACAATAGTTTCGATGAACGTGTCGAATGAACGGTAATCCATGAGCACAGAAGTTACTACATTTGGGGTCCGCGTTTGTTCTACACTATTCTCTAAGTATTCCGGCGAGATGTAGATGCTTGCTGCGGAGGTGATATCACCGAAAGCAGGTAAATCACCTGCGCCGTAAAGAAGCAGAAGCCCCAGCACTGGAAGGCCTAGGAGTGCGGACCAAGGTACAGGCGGCCGGCGTATATGTGTGTCCTTTTCAGTTGTACCGAACAGCGTCAGCAGGAAGAATACAGTAGCAAGACCTGCGCCTACCACTGCCTCTACAAATGCAACATCAACAGCACCCAGTAATGCCCATACTAGCGCCAGGACAAAGCTATAGGAGCCTAGTATAAACACAGCCGAGATGAGATCTTTCACCATGATAGCCCCGCCTGCAGTCACCACCAGCAAGATGAGAAGTGGAAGTTCTATTATCATTTGCTTTCCTTATCCGTAGGTCGTAGCCCGGAACGGTATGCCGCCCGAATGGTTGCGTGCGAAATAACCGGGTTCAACAGGTAAATGAGCACAAGCACAACAAGAATCCTGAGAAAATTCATATTGAACCCCTCGTAGACGGCAAGACCCGCAAGAACTAAAACTGCGCCAAGTGAATCGGTAAGTGAAAGTGCATGGGCGCGTGAAAAAACATCGGGTAGGCGCAACATTCCAATCGAACCTACAACGAGAAAAAATAATCCAAGAACAATAAGAAAAATAGCTAACCAAGTCATTCCGATGATGCCCCTCTCTCCTCGAGAAATTTAGCTATAGCCAATGCGCCAACAAGATTTAGAAGCGCATAGCCGGTAGAAATATCAACAAACATATCGACTCGCTCGAACATAGTGCCGATTAAGACGAGAAGCACAATTGCTTTGGTAGAGATACCATTCAAGCCCAGCACCCGATCAAATACGCTGGGACCGCGTACTACGCGGTAAAAATAAACGAGCATTAAGACGGTGATTATAGTGAGCACAACAAAAAAGAAAGTGTTCATTTTTTATCTCCCTTTACAGAGAACAGACGACCCACTCTGTCATCAAATACACCGCTTTTGAGTTCTTCGCAAGACGCTGCATCAAGGGCATGCACAGTCAGTTCGCCTGGCGCGACCTCAACGGTGATAGTGCCTGGCGTCAACGTGATTGAGTTACCGAGCACAACGAGTTCTCCATCGCTACTTAGCTTTGTCTTGTGTCGAACAAGTTCCGGCGCAATGGGAAGAGCTGGATCAAGGATGAGACGACTCACATGGAACCCGCTTTTCAGAATACGGCCAATTAGCCACGGCACATACATCAGTGCTGCCAGCCAGGAAAAGCGTCTTACGTGGGGTGCACCAGTCGGGCTCAACCAAACAACCATGCTAGCCACAACAGCACCCGTCGCCATATGGAGGACGTTATACGATGCTGACAATACGAGCCAGAGGACAAAAAGTGCGAAGGCAGCAAAAATCCTCATAACTCAATCAACTCCCATGTAGCGTTTTTATTGTATCTATGAAACTCGGAGCTTAGAGGGTCTAATGCAACTAGGTTTACCCACTCATTGTGGAAGAAATGTTGCAATACCTCGTGTCGGCTAATGATTGCAGCAATGACCTCAGTCTTTGCTTCTATTATCGTCAATAGACGCATTGGCTCGTGGTTGTGAATCTCACCATTGTTCATTGTTTGCAGTGGAAGGCCTGTTGCCAAATCACTTTCTGCACCGTACATAAGACCGACACCGGCGACCACGTTGTGAATAACTTTACTGCCGCTACCGTAATTCCAGGGGTCGGTTGAAGAGAAGTAGTGCTCCATGTTTATCCATTCGCCAACGACAAGCGGCGCTGTCATGACTTTTTCTAAAATCGCGCCCTGCGGATCCGATATCGCGTTGTAGGAATGCAGGAAGCATCTACCGCCAAGATCCACTCCTTTGGTCACACCTCTACGGCCGATAATGAATCCGGCATTACCAGACAAACCCCATTCTGGCCGCGGGTTAGCCCAATCGAAGCCTCTTGCCTCAACATGGGCATAGGCCTGTTTTGCTGTCATCCCTTTCGGAGCGCCGGGAATACCATCACAGCGATTTAGGGCTTGCTGTTCGCCTCCTTCTTGGAATACCTTGCGAAGTTCCGACAGGTCTTCAAGAAAACCCGCCGGAACATCTTGAACGTCATACAGGGCTATTCGATCCGAGTTCGTGTCGTGTCTTCCCGCCAGGAACCGGGTGTCATCTGGAATTTCAAGGCCGCGTTGCGCTAGTTCTTTGCGCACATCGGGGTTGTTGCCCATGTTGGCAAACATACGTGCATTTGGATCGCCTGAGCGACCGCCACATGCACCACAATCAAGCGCTGCATAGTAGGGGTTATTATCCGATGTGCTGCCATGACCGCAGAGCACAATAA
>CAVOCG010000163.1:0-5918 GCA_963694095.1 Gammaproteobacteria bacterium | reverse complement strand
AGAGTCTGGTAATCTGGAAGAGATGGTAGATCACATAAAAGAACCATCGGCGTGGATTCGAGTCATTTTTATGATCGCATTCAGTGTGGCACTTTACTTTATTCTTGTGCCCATTGTTATCGTGCTAATGGGGGTTCAGGCAGTATTTTCTATTGTTAGTGGGGCTGCTAACCGAAATTTAAAATTCCTGGGTGCTTCGCTGACTAAATATATTACCCAGATAGCGGGATTTATCACCTATAATTCTGAACTTAAACCCTTTCCATTTTCGGATTTTCCCGATGTGGAAGGTAATGATGAAGCTTCAGTTGCGGATTCTGGCTCGGCGAAACCAGTCGATGTTGATATTTCCGATGCTAAAGAAAAAAAACCTGTGGTGAAAAAAGCTGCAAGAAAATTAAAATCCACTGCCAAAAAGAAAGTTGTAAAGAAAAAAGCAGCGGCGGCAGGCAAGAAAATTAAGGGCGATTAGCTTTGCTGAATTTATTTGGAGGTTCTATTTAGATGCTAATCTTTTTTGTAAGCCAAGACGCTGCGGAGGAGAGTGGCTCTAATTCTAAGCGGAATCTATCGACTACCTGGTCCCATCTAGTACTTAGATCTCGATTATTCTCGCTACAATGATGCTGACGAACTCCTTTATGACGGAAGCAGTATCTATCTTTATGGCAATGAAAAAGGTAACTGGAAGGTATTTTTTTAATGGGCTGGAGACGGAGAATAACAATCCTGACAGGATTGTAAGGGAACAAACTACTATTAACAATAACTCTACGAATAGAGCAACCTGGAAACCGATACCTCCTGCTGGTAAGTCACAATTTGTTGCTTTCATTAATGCTGGATGGCACCACAGAATTGATTCGACAGTTTTCTACTAGAAAACTAATTTGTATCGAGATGGACGTAATTGCGCTGTGATGCGGAGAGTTACAATACACCATGGAGTCGTGAATCATGAGAACCATTGGTCAGAGATGCCCTAGCCTTAAACCTTGGATTATGCTGGCGTTATTTGCTTTGCCAATCATTTCTTATGGCCAAGTTACACCCATTTTGTCGATCTTACAGGGTCACCCGGTATTAAATAAATTTCCTGATTCAGCTATTATCGAACAAGAATTCAGCGAGGAAGTGAATTATCGATTTGTATTAGGTAGTTTGCAACGAACTGTAGGTCAAGTGGAGCCAGAATATTCTGAACGCTTGCGTGGTAACTTAACGAAAATTACCTATGAGATTTCCCAAGAATTTACTGGTACGGATGTATACCAGTTCTTTCAAGAGCAAATTGTTGAGCGAGGCTATGAAGAAGGTTACAGCTGCGAAGGGCGAGAATGTGGTAGTAGCAATTACTGGGCTAATGATATCTTCAAAAATCGGATTCTTTATGGGCCCGAAAGGAATCAATATTATATAGCCGTGACAGCTGAGACTGGGGAATTTAGCAAGAGCCATGTGGCACTTTATATTATTACGCGAGGAAACCGGAAGGTTTATGCCTACCTAGAAGTTGTTGATGTCGGTGAGCGCATAGAAATACCCGGTTTTTTACAACCGCAAGTGGCGCTGGATTTGTTCAGAACCAATCAATCCTTGGCGTTAACCGGGATGCGCTTTGCCAATGACCAACTTGTGACGGAACAATCTGATTTATCAATGGCAGTTCAGCTTTTACAAATTGCGCCGGAATTATCCGTCTACGTGGTAGCGCATTTGCGAGAAGAAGTGCCGCTGGCAGTCTTGTTACAGCGATCCCTTGGTCGAGCTGAATCCGTGGTAGCGCGTTTAATAGAATTGGGCATTGAAGCAGGCAGGTTAAATCCCCAAGGAGCGGGGCCGCTGGCCCCTCAATGCGATCAGAGTAACTGCACTGATAGAGTGGAATTGGTGATTCAATAGCTTTGTTTGTGTTGGTCAGGCTAGGTCTGACGTTTGAGTAAGCCTTACTTACTCAATAAAGATAAAAATTCGTTACGTGTGCTTTGGCTATTTCGAAATGCGCCCAACATACATGAGGTGGTCATAACGGAATTTTGTTTTTCTACTCCGCGCATCATCATGCACATGTGTTGAGCTTCAATAATCACTGCCGCACCAGCCGCTTCGGTCTTTTCAATAATTGTATTGGCGATCTCGTTAGTCAGATTTTCCTGTATCTGGAGTCGGCGAGCATAAATGTCTACCACACGAGCAATTTTCGATAAGCCCAAAACTTTACCTCTAGGTATGTAAGCTACATGGCACTTGCCGATAAAGGGTAGTAGATGATGTTCGCACATGGAGTACAGTTCGATGTTTTTTACAATGACCATTTCGTCGCTATCAGATGGAAACAGGGCATTATTAATTACTTTATCAATGTCCATAGCGTAGCCTTGCGTAAGAAAACTCATGGCATTGGCTGCGCGTTTTGGAGTTTGGACCAAACCCGCTCTATTGGGGTCTTCACCAATCTGTTTGATAATTTCTAAATATGCTTTTTCCATGTTTTTACAACTCTTGCCGAATTATTTGTAGTGTGAGTACCCTACGATAACACTATGAAATGGTAAAGCAGTTTTTCCTCGCGCGGATTGTGAGGGCAGAAGAGAGAATGAACCGTGATGAAGTTAGAAACTTATCTTGAAAATACTACTGCATTGTTTGAGAGCGAAGATTTGTGCTATGGCCATGGTACAGAAAATGCGCGGGACGATGCTTTCTACCTTGTTATGTGCAGTCTAGGAATTCCATTCGACAGTGATGTTAACTATTGGGAGAATCCGATTTCCGTTGAGCAGTTACAGTTACTCGATGAGCGAGTACGGCGCCGAATCGATGAGAGGGTTCCTGTGGCATACCTGGTTGGGAAGGCTTGGTTTGCGGGTCACTCATTTCGCTGTGATGAGCGTGCATTGATACCGCGCTCACCATTTGCCGAACTTATCGCCAATCGTTTTGAGCCAATTCTGGGGAAGGAACCCAAGCGCATACTAGACCTGTGCGCTGGAGGCGGGTGCATCGGGATCGCCTGCGCGCTCGAATTTGTCCAGAGTAGTGTCGATCTGGTGGATATTTCATCGGATGCATTGGCGCTGGCTGAAGAAAATATCAGGGACTATCTACTGGAAGACAGGGTTACACCCTGGGAATCTAATTTGTTTGACAGCCTAAAAGGGCAGGCTGCCTATGATCTTATTGTTTGTAATCCACCCTACGTGTCTGGCTCTGAGTTGGCAGAACTGCCTGCTGAGTTTAGTCAGGAACCGAGCTTAGGCTTATTCAGCGAAGATCAGGGATTGGCCTTGCCTGTTAAAATATTACACGAAGCCGGGGATTTTCTTACTGCAAATGGTCTGCTGGTTATGGAGGTCGGTAGTAGCAGTGAGAGTTTGTCTGCGCGCTTGAGAGATGTGCCATTGCTTTGGCTCGAATTTGAAAATGGCGGCGGCGGTGTCTTTGCGCTAACTGTTGCACAGTTGCAGCAGTATAGAGAGTGTTTTAGTTAATTCCCGCTTACACATGGCGCCTACTCCCGCTACGACGCTATTTATGGATGGGCACTAATTAGTGTACAATGCTCTGCTTTTTATAACGCAGCCGCTCCATATTTCACTAGCAAGAGCTTTCTTATGTCTGGAAACACCATTGGCAAGTTGTTCTCTGTCACCAGTTTTGGCGAAAGCCACGGGCCGGCGCTTGGCTGCGTGGTGGACGGTTGTCCTCCGGGCATGGAATTAAGTGAAGCTGACTTGCAATACGATTTAGATCGACGCAAGCCGGGGAAGTCCCGCTTTACTACACAACGAAAAGAAGCGGACGCAGTGAAAATACTCTCCGGGGTATTTGAAGGCAAAACCACCGGAACACCCATAGGTTTACTGATAGAAAATACCGATCAGCGACCTAAAGACTACAGTAAGATCCAAGATCAGTTTCGGCCCGCGCATGCCGATTACACTTACTGGAAGAAGTTCGGTATCCGTGACTATCGAGGTGGCGGGCGGGCATCGGCCAGAGAGACAGCGATGCGCGTGGCAGCTGGAGCGATAGCTAAAAAATATCTGAAGGAACACTGCGGCACCACGATCAAGGGGTATTTGAGTCAACTGGGCCCGATCAAGATGGAAGAGATCGATTACGATGTAATTGAAAGTAATCCGTTTTTTTGCCCCGATGCAAGCAAAGTGCAGGCGCTTGAAGATTTTATGGTAGCCCTGGGCAAAGAGGGCAACTCAATTGGTGCTAAGATCACTGTTGAGGCGATTGGAGTGCCGGCGGGGCTGGGAGAGCCGATATTTGACCGACTGGATGCCGAGATCGCCCATGCATTAATGAGCATCAACGCCGTTAAGGGAGTGGAGATTGGTGCAGGATTTGATTCTGTCGAGCAAAAAGGAAGTGAACACCGGGATGAGATCACGCCGGATGGGTTTCTTTCAAATAATGCGGGTGGAATATTAGGCGGAATATCAAGTGGACAAGATATTATTGCCAATATTGCGTTGAAACCCACGTCCAGTATCCGAATTCCTGGGAAATCCATCAATGCAGATGGCGAGGCTGTCGAGGTAATAACTACCGGTCGCCATGATCCTTGTGTCGGTATCAGAGCTACTCCGATTGCTGAGGCGATGCTGGCGCTTGTGCTGATGGATCATTTACTCAGAGATCGAGCGCAGACAGGTTTGACGCGTACTTCATCATCGAGCCCGATCTGACGGTTCTGCTGCTACGAAACGCTAAATACTGATTACTAAAAAGTTACTCACCTTCTTTAAAAAAATATTTAATTCAGTTAGTTATAGATATAATATAATGTTATTTCTTAGGATAGGATAGACGATGACTGGTAACACTTTATACGACAAAATATGGGCTTCTCATCTGGTTAAGCAAAGAGCTGATGGCACTTCGCTTATTTATATAGATCGACATTTAATTCACGAAGTGACGTCCCCGCAAGCATTTGAGGGGCTGCGCGTGGCAGAACGAGGCCTATGGCGTGTTGGTGCTAATTTTGCGACACCTGATCACAATATTCCGACTACTACCAGCGAAAGGCAGCAGGGTCTGGAGGGGATAAAAGACCCTGTTTCTAAAATCCAGGTAAAGACTCTGGATGACAATTGCGCGGAATTTGGCATATTCGAATTGGGAATGAATGACCCACGACAGGGGATAGTCCATGTCGTGGGGCCCGAGCAAGGCGCTACATTACCCGGTATGACTATCGTTTGTGGAGATTCTCATACTTCAACCCACGGTGCGTTAGGGGCATTGGCTCATGGTATAGGCACTTCTGAAGTAGAGCACGTGCTTGCTACACAGTGCCTGATGCAGTCAAAAATGAAGAATATGCAGGTTCGGGTCGATGGTGAGTTGCAAAATGGTGTTACTGCAAAAGATATTGTGTTGGCCATCATTGGAAAAATAGGTACAGCGGGAGGTACCGGTTACACGATAGAGTTTGCTGGCGACGCGATTCGCGCACTTTCCGTTGAAGGGCGCATGACAGTGTGTAATATGGCAATAGAAGCCGGTGCAAGAGCTGGTTTAATTGCGGTTGACCAGACCACCTTGGATTACATTAAGGGCAGGGCGTTCGCACCTAAAGGTGAGCTATGGGACAGAGCTGAAGCGGCATGGCGGCAGTTGGTGAGTGATGAGGATGCCGAGTTTGATTGTGTCGTGACGCTGGAAGCAGCAGAAATTGAGCCACAGGTAACCTGGGGTACTTCGCCAGAAATGGTGGCTCCGGTAAGTGGTTGCGTGCCTGATCCACAGCAGGAGCCGGATACAACCAAGCGAGCCAGTATGGAACAGGCGCTTGAATACATGGGATTAGATGCCGGAAAACTTATAAAAGACATAGAGTTAGACTGTGTTTTTATAGGATCTTGTACGAATTCAAGAATAGAGGATTTGCGTGCTGC
>CAVOCG010000162.1:0-5962 GCA_963694095.1 Gammaproteobacteria bacterium | reverse complement strand
TGAGCGAGATTGCAAAAAATACAGATTTGAGCAAAAAAGAAGTCTCTGCCGTTCTCGATGAACTCGGCATATTAATTGAGAGACATATTAAAAAGCGCGGAGTTGGCGAATTTACTTTACCAGGATTACTTAAGATCAAATCAGTTAACAGGCCCGCCCGATCAGCTCGTAAAAATGTTCCAAATCCATTTAGCCCAGGTGAGCTGATGGATATACCGAGAAAGCCCGCAACCACCAGAGTTAAGGTGCTTCCCCTAAAAAAACTGAAAGAATTCGCACTCTAGCTAAATTCTTGTTGCTTTTAGAATAGTCTAAAAGCAGTGTTGTATTGTTAGAAGGGCAGCCCAAGGGCTGCCCTTCTTTTATGAGATGAATAACATGCGTGCTAGTTCCTACTTGATAGCGACACTCAAAGAAACCCCTGCAGATGCTGAAATCCCCAGTCATCAGCTTATGTTGCGGGCGGGTATGATCCGGAAACTGGCTAGTGGAATGTACACTTGGCTACCTGTCGGCTTGCGTGTACTTCACAAAGTGAGCCAGATAATCCGGGAAGAAATGGACGCCTCCGGTGCGATGGAAGTTTCCATGCCCGTTGTCCAGAGTGCCAATTTATGGGAAGAGTCCGGTAGGTGGGATGAAATGGGAGCAGAGCTTTTGCGTTTCAAAGACCGTCATGACCGTAATTTCTGCCTAGGACCCACTCATGAAGAGGTAATTACAGACCTGGTACGTAACGAATACAACAGTTACAAACAATTACCTGCCAATTTGTATCAGATTCAAACTAAATTCAGAGATGAGCGACGACCGCGTTTTGGTGTCATGCGTGCTCGCGAGTTTATCATGAAGGATGCCTATTCATTTCATGCAAGCGATGAATCCTTGGAGCAAACCTATCGAGTGATGCACCAGACTTACAGCACCATCTTTTCTCGATTGGGGTTGGACTTCAGAGTAGTTATTGCAGATTCCGGTAATATCGGCGGCAGTACATCACATGAATTTCACGTGCTTGCCGAATCTGGAGAGGATGAAATTGTATTCAGTAGTGATGGGGAATACGCCGCCAACATAGAGTTGGCTGAAGGCCGCCCCCCACACATAGCCCAGCCAGCCGAAAAACTTGAACACAAGGAAGTCGATACCGGTACTGCACACAGCATTACCGAAGTTGCCACGCTACTCGAGCTTGCTCCAGAGAAAATAGTAAAGACCTTGATCGTGCGTGGGGCCGATGACAATGGTGATCCTTCAGATCAATTAGTCGCCCTTTTAATAAGAGGCGATCAGGAACTAAACGAAACCAAAGCACAAAATGTAGCCAACGTGGCGGCACCACTTTGCTTTGCCTCTGACGAACTCATCGAAGCGCAATTAGGTTGTAAATCCGGTAGCATTGGTCCGTACAAACTACCAATAGCAGTAATTGCTGACCCAAGTGTCGAGCATTTAGTGAACTTCGTTTGCGGAGCAAACAAGTCGGGCATGCATTTCCTCAATGCAAACTGGGGCGAAGATTTTAAATTCAATGAAGTTAAAGATGTCAGAAAAGTGCAAGATGGAGACTTATGCCAGGAAGGAGATGCCACACTGGCTATCAAACGGGGCATTGAGGTCGGGCATATTTTTCAATTGGGCAGAAAATACAGCGAGTCGATGAAAGCTACCGTATTGAATGAAAATGGCAGAGCCATTTTGATGACAATGGGTTGTTACGGTCTTGGAGTAACCCGGGTCGTTGCCGCATGCATCGAACAGCACTTTGATGAACAGGGAATCATCTGGCCAGAAAATATTGCTCCCTTTCTTCTGGTCATTATATTAATCGATGCCCACAAATCTGAGCCCGTAAAGGAATTTGGAGAAAATTTACTGCAAGCAGCGGAAGCAGCAGGCATTGAAACTCTGCTCGATGACAGGGACAAAAAGACCAGCCCCGGCGTAAAATTCGCCGACAGCGAACTCATGGGAATCCCCCATCGTATTGTGATTTCACCACGCACTCTAGCCGACGGGGTCGTTGAGTATAAACACAGGCAAAGGACAGAAAAGCAGCTGATCGAGAAAGATGCGGCGCTTGAATTCCTACAAACAGAACTTGAACAGCCAAGGGCAAGTGCATAATTAGAACCCCCGCGCAGCCCTTCCCATAGCTAACTGTTATCACCTCCGATATCCCGTATAATGGGCTCAAATCACCACAATCGGCTACTTCGTTATGGCTCTTTATTCAGCAGCATTGACCCGCTATAGCAATTTGCTTCGAGATGGGCTTACTTTCTTTCTCTGGCAGCAATCCCCTGCCACACGACCTTTCTGGAAGCGATTTCTAATTCGGAGCCTGCAGATATCTTTTCCGGTACTGCGAGATTTGACTCAGAGGCAAATATCTCTGCGAGCGATAAACCTCGTATTTACCACAGCAGTAGGATTTGTACCGCTACTACAAGGGAGCTGCTCAGAAAAAGCGAAGCTGAATACAATGAACTGGGCCTCGATGCCGCTTCGCTTGCTGATGAAATCGTTTTCGATATCCTTAGTACACACTCCAAATTAATGCAGCGCCAGATCTTAGCGTGTGAGGAGGATGCCATAATAGCTCGCTCACCGAAAAATGTACTAAACCCGATTGGAGGCTAATCTGATGAATTTACCTTATGTGCTGGTACTCTATTACAGCCGATATGGAGCAACCGAAAAAATGGCCAGCTTGATTGCCCGTGGCATTGAACAGCAGGCGGGAATTGAAGCACGAATTAGAACAGTGCCTGCTGTCTCTCCCGATACAGAGGCTAACGATCCGGAAATACCAGAAAGCGGAGCGGTTTATTGTGATGAAGATGACCTGCGCAATTGTGCTGGATTAGTTCTTGGCAGCCCCACGCGATTTGGCAATATGGCAGCAGCACTAAAATACTTTCTTGATAACACCGGCGGCATTTGGACTTCCGGCGCCCTCATCGACAAGCCGGCAGCTCTCTTCACTTCCAGCGCCTCACTCCACGGCGGACAGGAGAGCACGCTGCTGACTATGCTAGTTCCGCTCTTGCATCACGGCATGATTTATTGCGGCATTCCCTTTACCGAAGATGCCCTGAGCAGCACCACGACTGGCGGAACGCCATACGGTGCTAGCCATATTGCCGGCGCGACAAATAAAAACCCAATCAGCGAAGAAGAGTCGATTTTGTGCACCGCACTTGGCAATCGAATCGCGCGCCTGACATTAAAGCTGAACAACTGAAAAGAGTTTCCTTAAATACTATGACAGAATCTATGCAGGCATTACCTGCTTCTATAAAACGTAGTAAAAATTTGGTGCTCGCCAGCGTGTATGGATTGATTTTTTATTTTCTCGCGGCAACCATAACAGTGACCGGAACGCTCAATCTAGCAACACCCTTTATTTGGTTATTACAAAGCCTGCCCTTGCTTTTATTTCTACCAGGTTTACATGCAAGCCGATTGCGCTCCTATGGCTGGGTGAGTTTTGTGGTTTTACTTTACTTTATTCATGCCGTGATGGTCGCCTTCGATCCGACACGCAGAGTGCTTGGAGTTATTGAAGTTCTACTTTGCTGCACTCTATTCGCCACCCTGATTGTATTTATCCGTCAGTTTAAGGCGCACTACCAGGTTCCTATTTAGAAGCAATGCAGCGCTTAGAGTTACCAGCCAATCACATCTTTAACTAACGGCACAGTTAGCTTACGTTTTTCCTCGAGCGAACGGCAATCCAGTTCTTCCAGAATTTTCATCAGTGCAGATAAACTGCGATTACTGCGTTGCAAAATATAGGAAGCAACAGCACGAGGCATATCCATGCCCCGATTACCTGCACGTAACTGCAACGCCGCCAGTTTGTCTTCGTCGTTCAGACCGTGCACCTGATAGGTTAACCCGGAATGTAGTCGCGATAACAGATCCGGTAACTCGATCTGCAATTGGTGAGGTGCCGCGCTGGCAGCAACCACCAGACAGGCCTTACTTTCCTTGATCGCATTGAATACATTAAATAGCCCCTGCTCCCAATCTTTCTTACCAAGTATACAATCCAAATCATCCAAGCAAATCAGCGACAGTGTTTCCAAGCCCTGCAATATTTCCGGGGTGTATTGTGTATTCTCTTTTAGGGGCAGATACATAGTCGACCTGTTCGGAGCCGACCCATGACAAAGCGCTTGCAGCAGGTGGGTTCGTCCTGCAGATTCAGCCCCCCACAGGTAGACGAAATCATCAGCATTATTTGTAGGCAAGCATTCGAGCGTCTTTACCAACTGTTGGTTTAGGGATGATGTGTAATAGTTAGCGAATCTGGCATTGTCATCCAAGCGAACCCCTAGCGCCAATTGACGAGGTATAAGCTGAGCCATAAGTCTAACGGGTCCATCGGTAGTGCAAGATGGACTGCTTTGCTGCAAGAGCGCTGTCCAGAGGAAGTAAGTCTCTATCGAGAGCTATCAGTTCATGTAATTGATCCGAATCACCCAGCAGGCTCAAATCCAGTTCTAGGCTTTCACCGTCCAACAGGGCAGCGGACACTCTCTCCACCAGACCGAGATTCTGCACATAGCTAAGCAGAGCGGTGTAGGACGCCAGATCCTTAATTCCCTCGACCCGGACTCGAATTTGTTGATTGCTAAAATCGGTTCTTATTATGGCAAAGTGATCAGCTAGCCGATTGGTGATACGATCCAACGGCTGAAATAAATAAGAACTGAGTTCGGTATCTAAACCATCGAATACTTCCACTTCTTCCTGAAAAATGAATTGCCACAAACCAATCAGCTCACCGCTATTAGTAAAAAGCAATCGGCCTGACAAAATACTATCGGCTCCGTACCGCACACTCGCCTGTGATATTGCATCTTTATCCAGAGTCCAGACAATATCTGCATCCAAATTCTGACGATCCTCAAAATCCAGAAGGGGGAAAATAATGGGCAATCCACGCTCTTCTGCGAACTGCAGTATGGTGCTTATCACTTCGGCATTAACCTCCTCTGTCAATAGGTTGCGCTCTCCCTGATCATTCTGCAATACCATCCATACAAGCACACTGGGACGATTACTATCCCAAACAGGCGCTTTGGCATTTGCCAGCAGATCATCAACCAAATCGTTGGCAAAAATAACGTTGATAAAGCTTTGCTCGACAGTCTGCTCTTCCTCGATCAAAGTCTCGGTTCTGTAGTCAAAACCCTCAACATAATTTTGAGCACTGCGCAGTGCATCGGCGATTATGGGTTCTTCCAGCCAGCGCCTTTCCCCTGTGACTTTCACAATTACTGCAGTAAGCGCTTCGCCGAACGCGCGCTCACGCTCTGAATTGCTTTCATTACCAACAGCAACCTCTTGATTATACAGCCCGGTTACTGGCAGGGCCTGACTTAACCCGGCAACACCAGACAAGACTACCAGCAGGCCGACAGTAATTGAGCTCTTTAAGAGGATTACGCATTTCATGAGCGAATAATACTGCATATAGTCAACGCCTGCTATGTGAGCACCTTTACTGACATTCGATGGTAAGAACCTTTCCCTTCATTTCTATGCGCTTTATTTTAATTAGCCACTGACTACTTGACGCAATCTTGATAAAATACAGGCACGCTGACGCTCATCGATATTTCCTATTATTGTTGGAGATATAATTGGGGAATATAAATCCATGACCTTTAAAAGTGATTCCCCTGAAACCATGCCAGAAGATACCAAAACATTAAGTTACCGAGATGCCGGTGTTGACATCGACGCTGGCAATGCCCTAGTCGAAAAAATCAAGGCGGTAACCAGTCGCACCAATCGACCAGAGGTTCTTTCCCAACTGGGTGGCTTCGGCGCCCTCTGTGAACTACCTAAAAAATACCAGCATCCGGTTCTGGTTTCCGCTACCGATGGTGTCGGCACTAAACTCAAGCTGGCAATGGCCATGGGAGAACATAATACAATCGGTATC
>CAVOCG010000161.1:0-6025 GCA_963694095.1 Gammaproteobacteria bacterium | reverse complement strand
TAGCACAAACGGTACATATTTCTCACTGTCTCGCAGGTTGTCCTGAAGGGTCAGCAGCCTCTAATGACATGGTGGTTCATAACCTTTTTGTTGCTTCTATTAATCCCCAGAGCGCGTTGGCTGATTGGGTCGCTTATCGTATTTTGGAGGGTACAGTGGGTGTCGCCTCATTGCTGCCCCGTGAATGGTCGCGCGACAATTTATTGGATTACAGTCCAGATATTGTTGATCTGGGTTCTTCCATACCCACGTTTACCCAGCCTGATCTTACCGACCAGCCTGATCGATCTTATCGTATAACAGAGATGGCCATTGACCCAGCTGACCAGGGGCGGCTAGTGCCATTTAGCAGCTATGCTGGCACGCCCTACTGGTCGGACCTCAACCAGGTGTCAAACATGGCGCCGATGCGCAATGAGGTGAGGGTAGGTCCTTGGTCAAGGCTGGACCAAGCTATTAACGAATTGGCCGCATTGCAGGGTGAGCTATTTGTCATAAGTGGCCCTATCTACCAAGTAACTCAACCACTCACAACCGGCGCGTCCAATTCGGATAACCTGCCCTCCGAATTTTTCAAAGTTGTTGCAAACGGCGAGGGGCAATTGTCAGCGTTTCTTTTTCGGCAAGAAGTTCGGCAGCACGAGCCTTTTTGCGACATGCTTAGTAATTTACAAACGGTGGAGCAGTTATCTGGCCTGGATTTACTACCACAGCAGGCTTCATGGCCGGTAGCTGATCTTAATGTTGGACTAGGTTGCTGACTTTGCTGAATGTCGAATAGGAGATTTTTCCGATGGAATACGTTTTTGAACCTAATCAAATAGCTTGTGTTTCGGTTCTGGATACAAGTGCGAAGTTTCCAGTGCACCGAATTTATTGTGTAGGGCAGAACTATGCCGATCATGTGCGAGAAATGGGTGGTGAGCCCCAACAGGCACCACCAGTTTTTTTTAGTAAACCAGCAGATGCAATAGTTACGGATAATAAAGATGTACCCTATCCGTCGGCGACGAACAGTTTGCACTATGAGGTTGAGTTGGTTATTGCGCTAGGCAAGGGCGGCAGAAACATAGCCGCGAAAGCTGCTTTGGATTGTGTGTATGGTTATGCAGTGGGCATTGATTTTACCCGGCGCGATTTGCAAGCTGCGGCAAAATCCGCAGGTAGACCGTGGGATGCAGCCAAGGGCTTTGATGGTTCGGCTCCTATATCCGCAATAAATCCAGTTGCCCGAATTGGACACCCAAGCAATTCGGTCATTGAACTTTCGGTAAATGGGGAATTAAAACAACAGAGCAATATTGAGAATATGATCTGGTCTGTTGAAGAAATTATCGCCGAGTTGTCATCTTTTTTCGAGCTTGCTTCCGGCGATTTGATTTATACAGGAACGCCTGCTGGGGTATCCTCAGTCGTAGCGGGAGATAGTATTTCTGCAGCGGTACAGGACGTTGGTGAGATGAATTTTAAAGTAATTTAGGGTGGGCGTTGACTTAATTAGGGCAGCCCTGGTTTGATTGATTGGTAGTAATTGTGAATACAGACCAACTCTTATTATTATTGATTTTACTTACCCTTGTGGTATTGCTTGTCTGGGGCAAGTGGCGCTTTGACATTGTCTCTCTCGGTGCGCTGTTTGCGGCCAGCTTGTTTGGCCTCATTCCCGAGGCTGAGATATTTTCAGGTTTCGGAAATCCAGCAACAATCACGGTAGTTCTCGTTCTTATTGTTAGTTTTGGATTGACCAAATCTGGTGCAATCGAATTCATCAGTCAAATCATTGATCCAGTTTCCGATCAGCCCTACTTACATATTGCTACCTTGACATTTCTGGCAGCTATTCTGTCGATGTTTATGAATAATGTGGGAGCACTAGCGCTGTTAATGCCAATCGCTATCCGATCAACCAGTAAGGCCGGAAGATCACCTGCCTCTGTACTTATGCCGTTGTCGTTTGGTTCCATATTGGGGGGGCTTGTTACATTAATTGGCACACCACCTAATATTCTGATTGCCAACTACCGGGAGGAAATGACGGGTGAAGGTTTTAGTATGTTCGATTTCGCACCTGTTGGGGGCGGAATAGCGCTGGTTGGCATCTTGTTTATCTTGCTGATCGGCTGGAAGTTGGTAAAAGTTCGGAAAACGTCTAGTGGCCTGGACTTATTTGATGTTGAAAAGTACCTGTTCGAACTAAAAGTGGTCAAAGAATCTGCTGTCTCAGGCAAGACTGCTGATGAATTGAGGTTACTGTTAGCCGAGCAACAGATTGAATTGCTTTCACTGGTACACAAAAAACGCAAGATGGGGGTTCGCCACCATTATCACGAACTTTCTGTTAACGATCTTTTGTTACTTCAGGGATCTCATGATGATGTGGCAACTTTTGCGGCAGCCCAGGGACTTCAATTGTTGTCAGCGGAAAATGCAAAGAAGGAAATACTGCACTCAGAGGATCAGCAGATTGCAGAAATTGTGGTGACAGCTAATTCAATATTAGTAGGTAGGACTCCATCTCAGATTCGTTTCAATCGTCGATTTGGTGTAAACCTATTAGCTGCGTCACGATCTGGGACACCCCACCGCAATCGCCTTCGTGAGTTTAAAATAAAGACAGGAGATGTCTTACTGCTACTTGGTGAGAAGGAAGATTTGCAGGAGGCGATTACAAAATTCGATTGCTATCCATTGATGGAAAGGCAGCTGGATATTGGCAAATCTAACAAGGCAGTCCCCGCTCTGGTTACTTTCGTATTGGCAATAGTCGCAGCGGGTATAGGATTTATCTCTATCCAATTGGCACTTGGTATGGTGACAGTGGTTATGGCGTTGCTGAATATTGTGCCAATAAGAGAATTTTACGACGGAATAGATTGGCCCATTGTTATTCTGCTGGGGGCGATGATTCCCATCGGCGCAGCGCTTGAAAATACTGGTACTACGCTACTGCTGGTTAATGGCATATTGAGTCTTTCTGGGGATTTAAGTCCGGTTTTTATTCTCGCCATGCTGCTTGTTATTACGATGACGGTGTCGGATGTTCTGAACAATGCAGCTACTGCAATTTTAATGGCACCAATTGCTTACAATATTGCGCTAAGTCTTGAGTTGAATCCCGATGCATTTTTAATGGCCATAGCGGTAGGTGCATCCTGTGCATTTCTAACTCCTATCGGGCATCAGAATAATGCATTGATCATGGGGCCAGGGGGCTACAAGTTCCGCGATTATTGGCGGATGGGTTTGCCATTGGAAATTGTGATCGTAACCGTATCACTACCGTTACTACTTTTCTTCTGGCCGCTGTAAATTCAACAGCTTACTGCAGGTGATCTACCAACTCATCAAAATTATTGAAGTCATACTCAAGCTCAATTCGCTTGCCGTCCATGCGCTCTTCTATCCTTCGCCGTAAATCAACTATTCGCTTACTCTTAAAGCTTGTGTCCTTGACTTGCCCTGTGTCGTTCACATCTGCGCGCGCCACCGACTCTAGGAAATCTCTTGAATTACTAGCTATGTCGTCCCAATTATACTCTTTCATAGGAATTAACTCTCCGTATAAAACCAGCTAACGAGGTGTGTTATATGAATCACTTCAGGGACGCTAAAGTCTTATTCAGTGAGCCCCTATTTATATAACGTTCACAATAAGTAGCGACTTAAGCATTTTTTTTAGAGGGTAATGTGGCGTTCAAGAAAAAGTATAGAATGCCGTGGGAGTGTTAGGACTCAGGAATGGTCACGCTTGGCTATTGTTGCTTGTCGAATTTCTTTCTTGGCTATTTTTCCCGAAGCTATTCGGGGTAGTCGCTCATATTGAAAATAAACGTGTTCGGGGATCTTGAATTGAGCAATTTTTTCCTTCAGAAAAAATTGCAAAGCTTTTGCATCAAGTTGCGCATCAGTGTGCAACATGATTGACGCTATGAGGATTTCGCCCAACCGGTCATCAGGCACACCATAGACTGATACTTCATTCACTGCGGGGTGTTCGCTGATTGCATACTCTACTTCGGGACAGCCGATGTTTTCACCGCCGCGAATAACAATATCCTTGGCGCGATCAACAATGATCAAAAAACCAAGACTATCCAGCTTGCCTATGTCGCCAGTGCGAAACCAACCATCCTTGATCACCTCGGTTGTTGCTTCAGGTTTATTCCAATAACACTTCATGACAGTGGGACCTTTAATGCAAATCTCACCCACCTGCTCGTTGTCCAGGGTACAGCCCGCTTCATCTATAATTTTTACGGCGGTTACCGGTGCGGTCGGGCGACCCGTGCTGTGCGGTTTAGCCAGGTAGAAATCACCGGAAATTATAGCGCCAATCGCATTGGTTTCTGTGAGTCCATAGCCGAGACCAGGAATAACCATTGCTGGAAATTTTTTCTCTATCAGACTCAGGTGCTCTGGAGGGCGAGGTGCGCCACCACTTTGGACGCTACGCAAGCTGCATAGGTCAGTATTTTCGAATTTTTTTGAATGCATGATTTCCCACGTCATCGTGGGTACACCATGAAATACAGAAATACGTTCTTGCTCTATCAGTTGTAACGCTTTGTCCGCATCCCATTTGTACATCATCACGAATTTGCGCCGGTTAACAAAGCTGGCCAGAAATTGCGCGTGGCTTCCCGTTACATGAAACAGTGGGACGTTGGCGAGTATTGCCGGTTCAAACTCTGGGTTTATTTCCACCAGTTCCGGCTTGAGAGCTTCTATCACCTGCTTGATAAAAAACCAGGTATACAAGGCGTTGATTATATTGCGATGGGTAGAGAGAACCCCTTTTGGCATTCCCGTTGAACCAGATGTATACATGATTGAAGCGTTGTCTTCGGGCACTACTGCGAAGTCTTCTAACTCTGTTTCTGTAAGGGTTGTAATCCCATCAAGCAGGCTGAAAAATTCCGGATAATCCGCACCAGATTCTGGTTTGATTACGATGACATCTATGTCAACTTTATCTAGGAGGTGGGTCAGCCTTGTCAGTCTGGCTGGATCGGCGAAGAGCAGCTTCGCACCGCTGTCTTCGAGACCATAAATAATCTCAGGACCTTCCCACCAGGAATTCATCGGCACGACTACCGCGCCAATCAGTGTGATGGCCATGTAAGCAAGACACCATTCAGCATTGTTTCTGGAGCATATGGCGACACGATCGCCTTTTCTGATGTGGTAACGAGTCAGAAGTACTCTGCCCATGCGGCAGGCGAGTTGATAGCTTTCTGCGAAACTGAATCGCTCTTCTTGATATACCAGAAAAGTTCGGTCAGTTGTTTGCAGCCCAAGCCGGTAAATACCACCAAGGTTGGCAGACACTTTACTAAACACCTCAAGTTTCTGACCATCAATTATGGCCGTTGTCGTGGCCAGTGGCGAGCTAGAGGATTTGAGTTCGGCGACCAGAACTTTGAGTTGTTCCAGTTGCTCGCGAATTTCGTCATCAGTTAACTTCACACTACTCAGCTCTCATCTCCAGGGTAACCTTGCCCATTACTTTGCGCTCTGTGAAAACAGTGAATGCCTTTACGTAATCCTGCATCGGAAAAGACTCGGTAACAATCGGGGTGATCTTGCCATCCACGTACATGGCAAGTAATTCTTCAAAGTTATTTTCGTACTCAGTCGGTTCTTCTTTGCGGAAGCGCCCCAGAAAAACACCTACCATTGAAGCGCCTTTAAGTAACGCAAGATTGGCCTTGTATTCACCGATACGGCCGCTGGTAAAACCAACCACTAACAGCCTTCCATTCCAATTTATGCAGCGTGTGCATTGATCGAATAGGTCCCCACCGACCGGATCATAAATAACATCAGCACCACGACCGTCGGTAAGGGCTTTAACTTTTTCTTTTATCTCACCATCGCCGTAACTTAGCAGATGATTTGGGCGCAGGCGATTAACGAACTCCAGCTTCTCATCGCTACTGGTGGCGGCTATAACTTTCGCTCCCATAAGGTTGCCCAACTCCACAGCGGCTAGCCCAACACCGCCACTGGCGCCTAACACCAGAAG
>CAVOCG010000160.1:0-6044 GCA_963694095.1 Gammaproteobacteria bacterium | reverse complement strand
TAAATAAACTAATCCCATATGATCTAACCCTGCGATTTAATCAATTCGTAGGCTGTTTTAATATCCTGTGTCTTCTTGGTAGCAAGGTCGATCATTTCTTCTGGCAATCCCCGAACCACTAACTTGTCAGGGTGATGTTGATTCATCTGTCGTCGATAGGCCTTCTTCAATTCTACTTTACTCGCGCTTGGGTTAGTTGCGAGTAATTCATATGCCGCTTTCAATCTATCCTCGATCGATTCTTCGCTGTCAAAGTGGCTTTGTCCGGAAAGACGATTGAGCAATTGGGCATACTCTGCCTTCGAATAACCGAGATCGCTGGCGATTCCTTCCAGAATCCCCTGCTCTTTGGCATCCATGCGACCGTCAGCGAATGCCGTCGCAGTAATTATTTCCAGAAACATTTGGATTAAGCTGCGGCGACGAAAACATTCGCGCTTGAACTGCGCCAGCACCTCATGGATCGGAAAATCTTCTTTTTTGCCTTCGGCGAAGAGCTTGATTGCAGCCATGCGTTGTGCGGATGCTAGTCGCATCTGCTTCATCACCTGCTCGACGAACTTTATTTCATCATTAGTAACCTTGCCATCGGCTTTGGCTATATAACCCATCACAGCGAAAGTAGCGGAAAAAAACACTGACTGGACTCGTTCAGTAGCGCCGAGCCTCAGGGTCGAATCTATACCTCCATCGAAGTAGTTACCTAGTGAGGCTCCCATCAGGGCACCTAGCGGCCCTCCCAACATAAAACCAAAAGTGCCACCTACTACCTTACCCCACCAACTCATAACTGCTCCAGCATTGGAAAATTCAGCCAATGATAGACCAAATGGGTGATATCGCCTATGCTGAACTTAGGGAGCTTCCTGCTTCTAGTGCATTTTGAAGGCAGTGTATTTAATTTCCCAGACTTAAGAAAAAAGACGCTGGAACCAGTTTTTATTCAGTTCCCGCTGGCAATTAGCGTACTGGGCAGAAAACCGGTCGGTATTCGCTTGCACCCTACCCGCCGCATCCAGCAACCATTGTTTCTCGCGATAAGTGCCACGTTGATACCCTCCGTTGCCTTCGTGGTAGGCCAGGTATAGATTACGCGCATCAAAGGGGTCAATATTACTGACCCGGGTCGAATTGGAGTTGTACCAAGCCACAAAATCGATGGCATCGTTGAAGTTATTGCGTCTGGCTCGGTTATTTCCCGAAGCCCGCACATAATCACTCCACGTGCTGTCTAATGCTTGTGCATATCCGTAGGCTGAGGAAGGCCTTGCCCCCGGGAATATCCAGAGAAAACGTGAGCGTTCAGGTTTGGCTCGCGCTCGAAAACTCGACTCTTGAAAGATAAACGCCATATTAACTGGGGCGGGTACTCCCCAACGTTGTGCAGAGGCCTTCGCCGCCTGATGCCATGCACGGCGATCTGTAAAGATATCGCACATATTAGCTACATTGCGCGGTTGTGACGCTACGCAGGATGTGAGAAGAATCATCAAAAGTGTAATGGCTACAATCGATCTGTACTGCATTGGACACCTGCAAGAAAACGGTTTTCTAGGAACAACTACCTCAATTAATTACTTAGATCATCAAGAAGGGCCAAAAATTCCCCTTCATTGATAATTTTTACACCTAAATCTCCCGCTTTGTCCAGTTTTGACCCGGCTCCGGGCCCGGCTACTGCGCAATCTGTTTTACTAGAAACACTGCCAGCAACCTTTGCACCCAGCGTTATGAGACGCGCTTTTGCTTCATTTCGGGTGAGCTGATTAAGTCTTCCTGTTATGACCCAGGTTTGATTCTTTAACGGCCTGCCGGCTGTTTCTATATTTACGCGCGGCCAATTAACGCCCCTAACCTGCAATTCGCTAATCAAGGACAGGTTGTCTGGATTATTAAAAAATACCCGAACATGCTCTGCAACAATAGGACCGACATTCTCAACCTGTTCGAGGCTCTCGGCATCGGCAGCAGCTACTGCGTCAATATCGCCATAGTGATTACTTAAAGCCAGAGCAGTAGTCTCACCGACTTCACGAACACCCAAACCAAACAGAAACCGCGGCAGGGTAGTTTCTTTACTTCGCTCAATTGCCACCATAAGATTGTTCGCGGACTTCATTCCCATTCTCTCAAGCCCGGCAAGTTGCTCGACCTCCAGCCTATAGATATCCGCCACAGTGTTCATTAATTTGGCGTCGACTAGCTGCTCGACCATTTTGTCACCGAGGCCCTCTATATCCATTGCTGTGCGTGATGAGAAATGCTTAATGGACTCCTTACGCTGCGCGGGACAAATAATGCCAGCGCTGCAGCGATATAGTACTTCGCCATCTTTCTCTATAGCTGAGCCACAAGCAGGGCAGTTGGCGGGAAGGGATATTTTTTTCGGGGTTTTATTTTTTACTGTGGTGATTACTTTAACCAGCTTTGGAATGACATCGCCTGCACGTCTCACTACTACGGTATCACCAATGCGTACGTTTAATCGTGCAATCTCATCCATGTTGTGAAGGGTGGCGTTGCTCACGGTAACACCACCCACAAATACTGGTTCCAGTCGGGCCACAGGTGTAATTGTACCTGTTCTACCCACCTGAAATTCAACATCCAATACAGAGGTTGATTTCTCCTCTGCCGGAAACTTGTAAGCCATAGCCCAGCGCGGACTCTTGGCGTTTACACCAAGTGCTACCTGCAAATCCAAGGCATCAACTTTAATTACCGCGCCATCGATTTCGTAAGCAAGTGCGTTTCGTTTTTCCAGCAGTTGTACGCAATAGTTCAGGCAATCAGTGATACCCACTGCCGTTTCCCGTTCGGGATTTACCGGCAAGCCCCAGCCAGCCAACTGCTCGAAAATCTGGCTCAATTTAGTAGCCAGACCAGCTCCTTCCACGATACCAACGCTATAGCAATACATTTGCAAGGGAATGTGCGCGGTGTTTTTCGAATTGAGCTGACGTATAGCGCCTGCTGCCGTGTTGCGTGGATTAACAAATACCTTACTGCCTTCTTTTTCTGCACGCGCATTGAGTTTCTCAAAGCCGGCTTTAGCTAAAAATATTTCCCCGCGTACTTCGAATAGCCCAGGCACATCCTTGGCCGTGAGTTGTAGCGGAATAGACTGAATAGTCTTCACATTATGCGTAATGTCTTCACCAATAACGCCGTCTCCCCGGGTTGCGGCTTGCTCAAGTATTCCATTACGATAAAGCAGACTCACCGCCACGCCATCTACCTTTGGCTCGCAACTGTATTGAACCGGCTCATCAGTGCCCAAGCGCTTTTTGATGCGCTCCTCGAAGCCTTCCAGGTCCTTTTTATTGAACACCTTGTCAAGCGAGAGCATCGCAACGTTGTGCGTAACCTGGGTGAATTGCGTCTGCGGTGCACTTCCAACGCGATGGCTGGGGGAATCCGGTGTAAGCAGATTGTAATCGCTTTCCAGAAGCTCCAGCCTAGCCAGCAAGGCATCGTAATCTGCGTCGGTAATCTCGGGCGAATCTAGAGAATGATAGAGCCGACTGTGGTGTTCCAATTCCTGCCGAAGCTGTTTAACTTCCCGCTTGATGTTGTCAGGAACAGACATAGATGGGCTATCGATTAAGCTCTACGACTATTAACCGCTTTGAGGCGGCACAGCTCGAAATCATTAATGCGCTGTCGGTAGTGCTCTATGGTTTGAAGGGTCATGTCGCTACGATGATCATCTTTTAGTTCGCCGTCAAGCGATCCACAGATTTGCTGAGCAACATCTAACATCTGATCGAAAGCTTGCAAATTATTCATTGGGGTTGGTAACGCCAGAAACAAGCTTACTCCCCTAGTGTAAAAGTTATCCATAGTATTTAAATCGAAGCTTCCTGGATTGAGAATATTCGCCACGCTGAAAACTACTGGCGCTTTATTATCACCATTTACGCGTTGGTGGAATATACTCATCTCGCCAAATTTTAAGCCTGCAGTAATTAAAACGTGCATCAAATCAGTGCCATGAAACTCACTATCATTCGGCGCCATGACATTGAGCACTATTACCTCGGATCGTTCGGTGGTTTCAATTTCGTTGACAGTTTCTCTGGGAATATTAATTTCCGGCTCGTGTATGACAATTTCAGGAGCTAAGGGTGGCGGCGCTATGTCAAGCAATGGATCGTCTTCAACCGGCTCCTCAATTGGCACTTCGCTAGTAAGGGGATCATCAAACTCTTCTTCCTCAATTAATTCCTCACTTTCTGCTATGGCTGGTTTCCTTGCAAACCAGGATAAGAAAGATTTTCGTGGGGATTTAGCTTCGATCTCTGACTCGAACTCCTCATCAGATAAGGATTCACCCTGTGTGGCATTCTGCTCGATTGAATCTTCAGCAACGCCAATACGATCGCCAGCTGTCATCGAGAAGCCGGCCATTTCATCCTCTTGTTCTTGCTCGGGTTCCTGTCCTTCATCTACCTCTTCATCCAAATTCTCATAATCAGGCAGATCCTCTTCGTCTTGATAATCATTCCCATCAGTAAAATCGTCCTCGTCTTCAAACCCCCCCAGTTGAGGGGGGTTGGTCGACGCGCCGAAGCCATGCTCCGAATCGACTAATTCGTCCTCGGTAGCAAGATCCTTTGTACCTTCTATCTCATTCTCCTGGTTTTCAAAACTCTCATGGGCAATCTGCGTTTCAGCTTCATTGATCTCATCTTCATCGTCATAAACATCTTCATCTGGATAGTCAGGCGTTACTTGGTTCATTGTGTCAATGGCTAAGCTGACGCTTTCATCATCAGATTCCGTTTCTTCTTCTGAATCGCCTTCTGCCTCGAACCCGTCTTCCTCACCAAAGCCAACCTCTTCTTCTGATGTTTCTTCTAAATATTCCTCTTCAACCCCTTCTCCTATATATATTTCTTCATCATGTTGACTGTCCGCGACTGAGTCTTCAAGCAAATGTGGTGCCATGGCTGCTTGTTCTGCCGGGTGATCGCCAGCCTCACCTGAATAGTCAAATGCCACCTCTTCCTGAGTGTGATAATCCTCTTGAGGCCGTACGCTAAGTTCAACAGCGTCCATCAGGACTGGAATTTGTGCAGCGCTTCGGGAGCTGGTACTTGAGGCAGTGGTATTTGGGCGTACCGTGGTTGAACCCCTCGACGCTGGGCGGGTTACGCCCAAATCGATCGCTTCAGCCCGGATGGTAGCTGCTTCAACGGCGCTGTTTTCCCGATTAACTTTCTGCAAAGAGCGCTCTACCACACGAGCACCGCCACCTGGAAGTTCAGACAACTCCAGCGCATCCAAATCAATATCCTGGGGAATATTCTTATCTATAGCGAGTTTAATCTGCCCGCGACGAGACTGAAGCGCCACAAAAAGTCCACGTAGCAAAACCGCGGCAGTGGCAAGCCCCAACAAAAGGATTAGTAGTTCTCTTCCATCCATAGACGCTTAATAAGTAAATTCGCGAAAATTATTAATATTATCTTGCTGTTACTGCCTTTTCTTTAGCACATCGGCTGCTTCAACAGCGCTGTTTTGCAGATTAACTTCCTGCAAAGAGCGCTCCACCACACGAGCACCGCCACCTGGAAGTTCAGACAACTCCAGCGCATCCAAATCAATATCCTGGGGAATATTCTTATCGATAACGAGTTTAATCTGCCCGCGACGAGACCGAAGCACCACGAAAAGTCTGCGCAGCACAATCGCAACAGTGGCAAGCCCCAGCAAAAGGATTAGTAGTTCTCTTCCACCCATAGGCAATTAATAAATACAATTCACTAAAATTATTAATATTATCTTGCAGTTACCGCCTTTTCTTTAGCACATAAAACGCAAGTACCCACATTTTACCTTGCTGTGATAGAACAATCAGAGAGGATCACGACTTAAGCCAATGCACATCCAAAACTAGGATTGCAGTAAGAGCTGTTGAAATCGACTGTTTAAACCCTCACAGATAAGGCTATCCATGTGCCTTTAGGTGCCCAAAATTACATGGCCGCGAGTTCGGCAGCTTCATCGATATCCACGGCAACAATGCGGGAAACACCAGC
>CAVOCG010000159.1:0-6188 GCA_963694095.1 Gammaproteobacteria bacterium | reverse complement strand
AATCCAAGCACATGGTGCCAGTTAAAGTTGCGTGCATGGGCATTGCTGTTTGATGCGTTAAACCAGACGCGTGCGCGTAGCGTTGTTCGGGCATAAATCTTGGGTAGCCACAGATAGATGCCGCTTAGTACCAAGAAGAGAAACATCAGATTTGCCGCGCCGGTGATAACGCGTGCCGAGCTACGGTTGTCGCCGGTCATGTTGAACCAGCGGTGCCAGCCACGCACCGTGGAAAAGAAGGCGCTTAAGGCATCGGAATGTGGGTTGTAGGCCTCACCGTTATAGGGGTTGAGGTATTGAGTTTGGCTACGGCCCTGTTTTAGAACAGCGGGGGCGGTCGGGTCTGAACTTAGCATTAGGCTAGTGGGCTCGAAACCCTTGAGGCCCCGACTAGCCCCTATCAACTGGTTAGCTGACATCATCTGCTGACCCGCTTCGGGTTCGGCATAATAGCTGCGATCTTCCCATGCTTGAGCTTGGCGCTCGTAGGTGAGGACGACGCCGGTTACCGACATCATCAACACGACTAGGCCAGCGCTGACACCGCAGGCGAGATGAAGCCAGAAGATTGTTGTTCTAACCATGAAAGACCGTTAAATATAATAAAAATACAAATACGAATCATTCTTATTCTATACTTAATCGATTCGCGTTGTCACCCTTTAGTCAGGTGAATAAGCCTTAGCTGAAAGAGTTGAGCGAATAGCAGTTATAGGGCTAGGTTCAGGGCGCCCGGTTCAGAGGCCAGGGGATGGGTGCGCATGGGCCAAAAGTATTGGGGCTCAGAGTAAAGTTATAGTAACTTCCAAGGTAGTTATGAACCAGAACAGAGCAGCAATAAGCGATGCTAATATACCAAGCCCGATGCATCGCTTCGGCAAACACAATGCAGCAGCCAAACCCTATGCCTGACGCCCCGATTTCTCATTGCTCAACCCACTGCCCGGCAGGCTGATGGTTAACCCTCGGCAATTAAGCGTCTCACAACTTTTTTATAAGTTGCGGCTCAATGCCTGCTCTAATCCAGGGTCATGTTATTTACAAGCGCTGGTGCTATTGACCTCATACCACGTTTTTGAATAAATATTCCCATAGGGTGAATAGCATGCCAAGTACAATCAAAACGCCTAAGAGGGTAAGTATACTATCGCCTATTCACCTCCCGTGCCCTGAGGTTAAACGATGATAAATATTTTAAATGTGGACAGGCCACGGTGTAAACCGTCCGTTTCTGGCCAATAGCCGACATTAACACTACTGGATATTTACTCTGACCCCGATAACCCTTCCTTCATGCACCGTTCCCCAAACTTTTATGTCCTTAATTATCTGCGGTGAAACAGTCAGTGGGTTTTCAAATAAAACAGTGAAATTGGCAAGCTTGCCGGGCACGATGGAACCGATCTCGTCTTCCATTCTTAAAGAGTAAGCCGCATCGAGAGTAACCGCTTGCAGCGCGCGCTCGGCACTTATGCGCTGGGCCGGGCCAGCTACACTCCCGTTGGTTGTGATTCGATTTACCGCGTTTGACATGAGCCTGAGCGGTTGGCCAGAGGCCATAGGAGTATCGGAGTGCAATGAGAATGAGACGCCAGCGCGTACTAAATCTCCTAGTCTTACCATTTCTTGCGCACACTCAGGTCCAATTCCTACTTCGCTGTAGCGGTCAGCTAGGACCACTGGATAGAAAGGATTCGCACTTACTATAGCGCCAAGCTTTGCCAATTGGTCAACTTGGTCAGGCCGTGAAAACCCAAAGTGTACAATTACTGTGCGATGGTCGTCACGAGGCCTACGCTGCATATTGTCTTCAAGGTTCTCCAGAACCATGTCGAGCCCTGCATCACCATTTTGATGCACATGAATTTGGTAACCAGCATCCCAATAAATGCGAAAGGCCTTGGCAAAAACCTCCGGATCCATAAGCCACTCTCCATGGTGGCCATCAAGATAACCTTCGCTCATCTGCATTAACTGACTAAACATTGCTCCATCGGCAAAAAGCTTCACTTGCCTTGGAATAAATTCAGTCATGCCTTCTGCCAAGGCAAAAAGTTTTTCAGTTTCAGCGATTACCTGATTTTCCGGAAAATTTCTAACGAATGACCTTCCATCGGCTATGTAATACATTCGAAAAGGTGTTTCTGCGTCACCTAGCACTTGATTCTGCAGCGCAATGAGTGCTGGTGAAACCATGCCGCCTGGTTCAGCTAATAGAGTGCTTCCTGCCGCGTGCCAATATTCCTCTATCTGCTCCAATGCCGGGGTGTAGCGACTCGGGCGGAAGAGATCTGCAAAGACCCTAGCAACGATTAGGCTCTGCCCTTGTTCCCAGAAATGTCCCTCTGCAAGATTTGTTTGATCTCTCACCGATTCAGGAGCGCTGTCAATCATGGATTGGTCAATACTAAAATATTCGAGTGCACGGGTATTATGAATCTGTTCGTGAAGAGATCTTTGCATAACCACGATCGGAATTATGTCGCTAATTTCGTCCAGGTCGGCGCGTGTTAACTCACCATGAAAAAGCTGGTGAAATCCCCAGGTGTAGAGGACCTGGGAAGGATCGGAATGTTCGTCTACTATTTTCTTCAAGCGCTCTCGATAATCGGCCGCATCACTAACACGGCTTACCGTT
Source organism: Gammaproteobacteria bacterium (assembly GCA_963694095.1). Taxonomy (GTDB): domain Bacteria; phylum Pseudomonadota; class Gammaproteobacteria; order Pseudomonadales; family Pseudohongiellaceae; genus UBA9145. The sequence continues at coordinate 3,550 of CAVOCG010000159.1, read as the reverse complement.
TTCTGAGGTAGAACCCAGTCTTCAATCGACAGGATCTCGGTCATGAACAATAAAGCAGCTAGCCAAGCATGCTCATGCTGATTGATCAGTCCTGGAATGAGTACCAAATCGTCGAAGCGAGAATCGATTGTGAATGCTTGTCCAGACAAAGAGCGTTGTACCTCTTCGAGTGAACCTGTTGCGACAATTCGATTACCTTTAACTGCGACAGCTTCGACTACCGGTCGAGCTGGGTCCAAGGTGACTATTTCCCGAGCGGTGTATACTGCGACCGCAGAAGTGTCTTGTGCTAAAGAGAAGGTTGAGAAAAAAACCCCCAAAGCCAACAACAACAAACTTGGAAATCTTAGATTGAAAGTGAATTTGATGGGGAGTCCTCGATTAATTAAGCATATCGAAAGATCGGTCATACGAGACAAAAGGCACTATAGGATCGAGCGCATTAGTGTCGATGATCGCATAGGCCTAATTTAAAGGAAAACCGGCAGAGTCGCTCGTATTAAAGTAAATAGGACTAGAGAAGTAAATAGGACTAGAGAAGTAAATAGGATCAGAGAAGTAAATAGCGCCAGAGAAGTAAACAGGCTCAGAATACAACTACAGTAGTTTTTGACCTCCTTAAGCGATGATTCCACAGTACACTTTGATTTCTTTTTTTAACTTGCTGATAAAATTAGAGGATCAATCAGACTGCCTACTAAAAGATTCATGTCGGTGGTTGCCCTCCAAAATTGCACCAGAATAGGAGGCAGCCCTCCCGCACACAGCAGTAAGTTCAGAACTATAAATTCATGACTCTCCGCTTTGGCTTGCTGTGATTCGCCCACATTTCTGAAAAATAATCTGCTTTTAGCAGTGAACTCTACTGGTCTATAGGTTAGAATCGTAGGCCAATTTACTTAACTTTAGAGTAAGTCGAAGTTGTTTGATGCACTGCTGAACATTAGCTAGAATACCGGTCTATCAATTCAATTCAATTCAATTCAATTCAATTCAATTCAATTCAATTCAATTCAATTCAATGATTAAGCGTTACATAGTTACAGCATTAGTCTTCCTTATGCTCGCACCAGTGAATGTGGGAGCATCAGCGTGGATGGCTGAATCATCCACTGTGGTTGACGCTGACGAAATAGCTATGGCTGATATGCACATGACAGGCCATGATCATGAAGCTATGATGGACTCGTCTCAAAAGCAATCAATGGTGGATGCCCACGAGCATGGCTCCGAAGACTGCGATGATTACTGCATGAATTGCAGTAATCACTGTTCCAGCACAGCAATAATTCCCTCTTCGAGTAGTATCTTTGGGCCTGATCAAAAATTCTATAGCATTATCACTGGCAACACGCTAAGTCGCGCGTATCTACTGTATCGGCCCCCAATATCTGCCTAGCGGATTGGCGGGCATTATTTTTTCAAATTCCCTAGTCATTGAAATCTAATTGCCGTACTTGGCTGTCGCCTGTGCGAGTTTGGTTTCGTTGACTGCTCCCAATCCTCACTGCCGTAATCGAATCGTTTATGTATTCGCGCCACTGCGCGTAAATGAAATCAGCAGGAGCATTTTATGAAGGGCAAACAACCTTCTATCAATCAATTTGGTTTGACTTCTTCATCGGTGATCAAGTCGCGACGCCGTTTCGTCCAAGGCCTAGCCGGGGGCGGACTATTAAGCGCCGGATTAGCAAGTAGCCACTATGTCTACGGCAGTCCACAGATGAGCGCGGCGCGTAGACCCGAGGTACTCCGAGGCAAGACATTCAACCTGTCCATTGATGAGACGATGGTCAACTTCACCGGCAGTACGCGTAGAGCAACTGCTATCAACGGGTCGATTCCGGCGCCGACGCTGCGCTGGAAAGAAGGGCAAGAAGTCACGATTAATGTGACTAATCACCTCAATCGGCAAACCTCACTTCACTGGCATGGCATGATCCTGCCCTTTCAGATGGACGGAGTTCCCGGTATTAGTTTTCCGGGTATAGCGCCAGGTGAAACTTTTCAATACCGATTTAAAGTACAGCAGAGCGGCACCTACTGGTATCACTCCCATTCTGCGTTTCAGGAAATGACTGGCATGTACGGCGCCATAATCATTGAACCGGCTTCAGGTGAGGAGATCCAAGCTGAGCAGGATCACGTGATCATGTTGTCTGAATGGACGGACGAAGATCCGATGTACGTGTTTCAGAAGTTGAAAACGATGGGGCACCTATACAACTTTAATCAGCCGACTCTGCCCGCGCTAGCTCGCGATATCGCCGAGCGAGGTCTGGGCGCCGCGATGAGCAAGCGTGACATGTTCAATGTCATGCGTATGAAACCGACTGATTTGGCTGACCTATCTGCAGAAACGCTGACCTATCTTGTCAATGGTGTTACGCCTGCGGGTAATAACACTAGCCTATTTGAGAAGGGCCAACGTGTGCGCTTGCGTATTATTAATGCGGCTGGAAACACTTTCTTCGATGTGCGCATTCCAGATTTACCCATGACAGTAGTGCAAGTCGATGGCAGAAATGTGGAACCGGTTACGGTCGATGAGTTTCGCCTGGGAGCGGGTGAAACCTATGACGTTGTTGTCACCCCCACTGAAGATGCCTACACGTTCTTTGCGGAAACGATGGATCGAACTGGCTTTGCTCGAGGGACTCTTTCGGCGAGGCCTGGTCTGTCTGCTCCTGTGCCACAGCGCAGAGAGGCACAGTGGCTTTCGATGGTGGACATGATGGGAAATATGTCCGGTGGCGGACATGATATGGCTGGGATGGATCATGGTGACATGCCAATGGCCATGGACAATCCGGTTAGAGGCAGGCATGCCACGTCAGAGTTTGGTCCTAGTACTGACATGCGCGTGGATTTTCCGCGCACCAATCTAGATGACCCGGGAGTGGGTCTTCGTAACACTGCGCATCGTGTGCTTACGCTGGCCGACTTGAGATCGCTAGGGGGTCCATTTGACAATCGCGAGCCCGAACGGGAAATCGAGCTACATCTGACCGGCAATATGGAACGCTATAGCTGGTCAATAGATGGTTTGGAGTACGGTAATTCTACGCCGATTCACTTTCGTCACGGTGAACGGCTGCGGGTTCATCTTCATAACGACACGATGATGACTCACCCCATGCATCTGCATGGAATGTGGAGTGATATTGAGGATGAAGATGGGAATTTCCTTGTCCGTCGACACACCGTGCCTGTGCAGCCGGCACAGCGGGTTAGTTTTAGCGTGACTGCAGACGCTCTGGGGCGTTGGGTCTGGCACTGTCACTTGTTATTCCATATGGACGCGGGGATGTTTCGCGAAGTAGTGGTTGTATGAACAAGGCAGCAATGACACTGGGTATAGTTGCTGCGCTAGCACTTAGCCTGAATGGAAAAGTAATAGCGCAGGATAGCGACCATCAAATGCATCACACCGGTAATGAGGTTCCTGAAATGCCGCATGCTGTTGGTTCAGGAATGATTTATGAGAATTCAGCAACAGACACCGCTGATGATGCCGCGCAGGCTGCGATGAATCATGAAGAGATGAATC
>CAVOCG010000158.1:0-6200 GCA_963694095.1 Gammaproteobacteria bacterium | reverse complement strand
CGTCTCGATCGACTCTGGGACCACCTCGTGCGCGACCACCAGGTCGGCCTCGGCGCGGCCTGAGCTCTTTGGCATTTAATACGCCATCTTGATTGCGGTCAAGGTTTAAGAACATCTGCTCTCTAAAGTCATCCAGGCTGACCTGGCCATCACCATCTTCATCCATTCGCTGAAACTGCTCAGTTGCGCGTTGTTCCATTCTCTCTCGCATTTCTTGCATCCTGGCTTGCCGCTCCTCGCTAAGATCTTGTTGCCGCTGACTATCTTCACGATCTCGAAAGCCGCCACGGGGTGTCCCGTTAAGAAATTCGTCAATAGTCAGCACCTCATTCTGATCTTCATCAAGTCGCGACATATCAGCTATTCTGCTGTCCTGAAATTCTTCAAAACTAATAACGCCATCACCGTCGCTATCCAAATTTTCAATAATTTGGCTGCCGCGCGCGGGACGGTCTTGTGCCAGCAAGCCTGTAGAGCAGCTGATAAGGCCTATTCCTAATATAATATGTAATTTCTGCATCGGTTTTATCCTGAGTTATTTAGGGTTCATAGGTGTATACGGCTGAAGAGTATTAATCCGTCGCACTGTCTGGATTTAGATCCAAGTGGGTGTCACTATAGAATTGGCCCTTGCGGCGAGATAATAGGCCTCAGGATGACAATCCCATGGTGCGTTATTTAATGGTTTAGAGGCACAAAGGGCTTAGACCCGGTCACTGTCAGCGATAAAGACCCGCTTCTATTTATCTGCTAAAATCCCGCATCATTTTGCAGGCCTTTGAATTAGACCTATTAATTCACAGCTTGCGTGGATACTGTGTGTTCTAGTCACTGGGGCGGTAATGTTGATTAAGGCTACTAAGCCTTAATGGCTCCACTTTAGATCTTTTAAATACTGATACAGATTAGAGTCAAAATATGGAGTTAGTCGAAGAAAAGCTAGGTGCACACCATCTGGATGAAAAGCAAGTATTGGACGTTGTAGTCCGCTTTGCCGGCGATTCGGGTGATGGTATGCAGCTCACTGGTAATTCGTTTACCCAGGCCACGGCTTTGTACGGCAATGATCTCTCTACTTTTCCTGATTTTCCTGCGGAAATACGTGCGCCGGTGGGCGCGACCTTCGGGGTTTCTGCGTTTCAGATTTATTTTGGTGCTGAAGATGTTACCACTGCCGGTGATGAGCTGGATGTATTGGTAGCCATGAACCCAGCGGCGCTCATCACTAATCTCGCGAATCTGGTGGATGGTGGTCTGGTTATCGTCGATAGCGGCGCCTTTACCGCTAAAAATCTACATAAAGCTAAGTACGATTCCAATCCTCTGGAAGATAGTTCATTGGATGGTTTTAGAGTCCTTGCTATTGATATTTCCAAGCAAGTACTGGCGGCCGTGGAACCTTTTGGCCTTGGTCACAAAGATGGTCTGCGGTGTAAGAATATGTGGACCTTGGGTCTGGTTATGTGGCTGTTTGACCGAGACCGGAAACTCACTATCGAAAGCCTGCAGAAGAAATTCGCCAGCAAGCCGGAGATTGCCGGTGCTAATGTGGCCGCTTTAAATGCCGGTCATTCCTACGGGGAAACGGCAGAGCTGCCAGTGGGCATTCATGTTTATAAAGTACCAAAAGCCGATGTGCTTCCAGGCACGTATCGCAATATGACCGGTGCCAACGCTTTAGCGTGGGGATTGATTGCCGGCAGCGAACTGGCGGATATTGATTTGTTGTTTGCGTCTTATCCAATAACCCCGGCTTCGAATTTATTGCATGAGTTGGCTAACCGAAAAGAATTCAGAATAAATACGTTCCAGGCCGAAGACGAAATAGCTGCTGTGTGTGCTGCGGTCGGCGCATCGTTTGCTGGGACTTTGGGTGTCACCTCTAGTGCCGGTCCAGGTATCGCGCTAAAGTCAGAAGGCATCGCATTGGCTGCAGCGACGGAATTACCCTTAGTGGTCGTCAACACCCAACGTGGTGGACCATCAACAGGATTACCCACTAAAACAGAGCAATCAGATTTTAATATGGCATTGTATGGCAGGCATGGTGATACGCCGATGCCCGTTATTGCCGCAGCGACCCCTGGCGATTGCTTCGATGTAGCAATTGAAGCGGTACGTTTGGCAATAAAATACATGACACCGATAATGCTGTTGTCAGATGGGTATCTGGCTAACGCATCAGAGCCGTGGAAGATCCCGGACGCGGGTTCATTGCAGTCTTTTCCGGTAAGCTTTCATGAAGACGTGGAAGACTTTACACCCTCGATTAGAAATGGCGAGACGCTGGCTCGAGTGTGGGCCAAACCTGGAACACCCGGTTTAGAACATCGTCTTGGTGGGATTGAGAAAAATTATGATACAGGTAATATTTCCTATGATCCGGAAAATCATCAGAAGATGACAGATCTACGTCAGGCCAAAATTGCAGGGATTGCCAGTGATATCCCAAAACAAGAAGTAGTGCTTGGTGAAGAATCGGGAAAGTTGGCTGTAGTGGGTTGGGGCTCTACCTTTGGCGCAATCCACCAGGCAGTAAAACGCGCTCGATTGGAAAACCTCAAAGTATCCCATATTCAGGTTAGGTACTTGTCTCCACTACCCCCCAACTTGGGTGATTTGCTGGCAGGTTTCGAAACCGTATTGGTGCCTGAAATGAATACCGGGCAGTTTATAAAATTGCTGCGGTCAGAATATCTAATTGACGCTGAAGGTTTGAATAAGGTTTCCGGTCAGCCTTTTAAGATTGGGGAGATAATGGCTGCCATTCACAAGGAGTTCGCTGCAATAAGGGACAAGTAATGAGCAAACCGCTACCCACATTGACATTGAAAGATTTCGCCACAGATCAGGAGATTCGCTGGTGCCCAGGTTGTGGTGATTATGCTATATTAAAGACGATCCAAAAATTGATGCCCGAGCTGGAACAGGCTAAAGAAAAACAGGTATTTGTGTCAGGTATTGGTTGTTCATCACGGTTCCCCTACTACATGAACACCTATGGTTTTCACACAATTCATGGGCGAGCTCCAGCTGTCGCTACCGGTGTTAAATTAGCGAACCCTGAACTCAACGTGTGGGTGATAACCGGTGACGGAGATGGCTTAAGTATTGGCGGAAACCATATGCTGCATCTGCTGCGTCGTAATGTGGATTTACAGGTATTGCTTTTTAATAATGAAATATATGGTCTGACTAAGGGCCAATATTCGCCAACTTCTAAAGTGGGTACAAAATCCCCCTCATCACCACAAGGATCAGTTGATTTGCCTTTGATGCCCTGCGAGTTAGCTTTGGGGGCAGGTGCAACATTCATAGCAAGATCTATAGACACCGAGGCGAAACATTTATCTGTTGTGGTGAAGCGGGGTGATGAGCACAGAGGCTCGGCCTTTATCGAGATTTTACAAAATTGCCCAATCTATAGTGATGGTATTTTTGAGAATGTGAAGAACAAAAAGCTAGCTGCTGATTTTAAGGTGGAAGTCGAACATGGTAAGCCACTTGTGTTTGGCAAGGAGCGCAACAAGGGAATTCAGCTTGATTTCCAGACGCTTACACTAAAGGTTGTTGAACTGACGGATATGGTCCAGGAGACGGACCTATTGGTCCACAATGAGAACAATAAAACACTGGCTCAATTGATTAGCACTATGTCTGGGCCTGATTTCCCAGTTGCGGTTGGGGTGATCTATCGCCAGGATAAAGCCTCCTATGTGACAGATTCCCAGGAACAAGTGAATGTCGCCAGAAAGAAAAAGCGTTCATTGCAGGAATTGCTTAATAGTGGAAATACCTGGACCGTAGAGTAGATTTGAGGAATAGTCTGCCTTTGAAGGACAATTTGTTACAAGCAATCAACTAGCTGTTGGGACTAAAAAAAATAGTACAATCATAGACTGACTCCATGAATAGACTAATACTACAATGGCGAAAGTTTCTCGCAATGGGCGTGTCAGGTATGGCAGCGTCGCCATGGGTGGTCTTTTCAAGTACCAGCAAGCACAAGCAGCGCAGCCTGCCAGTGCGCCATTTGCCAGCCTCAATGCCATTGGCACCTTACAGCCACCGGATGGGAATGGTGTCATGCTTCCATCAGGTTTTCGTTCACGAGTAGTAGCCCGGTCTGGCGAGCCCCCCATAACCAGCCCCGGTTATACTTGGCATCCCGCCCCAGACGGGGGCTGCCTGTTATGCAGCCAATGACGGTGGCTGGGTCTATGTTTCCAACAGCGAAGTGCGTAGTAATGGAGGTGGAGCCGGGGCTCTGCGCTTCGATACCAATGGTGAACTGGTGGATGCCTACCCCATCTTGAAAAATACCAGCATCAACTGCGCTGGTGGGGCCACGCCCTAGCAAACCTGGCTATCCTGTGAGGAATTTAGTGTTGGGAAGGTCTACGAGTGCGATCCATTCGGTGTTAAACCTGCAACCGTAAGACCCGCACTGGGCTCGTTTCGTCACGAAGCCGTGGCTGTAGACACGCTGAATGATTGCTTTTATTTAACAGAAGATGCCCGTGATGGCGGGCTCTATCGATTCCGACCGCAGAATAATCTGCCTGATCTTACCGCTGGCGTGCTCGAAATAGCCTCAGTTACAGAAACTAATGGTGGTCTTTATGTGAGCTGGCATGAGGTGCCAGACCCGCAGGCCAAGGTCGCACCTACCCGGCTCCAAGTAGCTCAGAGCCATCCTTTCCGCGGAGCAGAGGGCATAGTTATCCAGGGTAACAAGGCTTATTTCTCCACTAAGCACGATAATCGAGTCTGGAGCTATGACGTACAAAGCCATCAGCTTGAAATTATTTACGATATAGCTACCAGTTCCAATCCAATACTCAGCGGCGCAGATAATGTAACGATAATAGCCACTGGTTATGTACTAGTGGCCGAGGACAGGGGTAATTTGCAGATTGTGGTGCTCACGCCTGACGATCGGGTAATCCCGTTGCTGCAATTAGTTGGGCATGATCAATCAGAGGTGACGGGTCCCGCATTCGATCCATTGCACCAGCGGCTTTACTTCAGCTCGCAGCGAGGTACCAGCGGAGTCAGCGCAGGCGGCATAACCTTCGAAATCAGTTCAACCTAATCTCTGTTGCACCCCCGGCACCGCTGCCCCATCCGCCCTTAGCATCAAGCCATATACACAAAAACCGTTATTTGTTAGTCTCACCGGCAAGATTGAAATTGTTCTCGGGGGCAACTATGACTAAAAATTATAAAGACGAGAAACCGGTCAATCCTTCTCGCAGAGATTTGCTAAAGAGCGCCGGTTTGGTGGGAGCGGCAGTGGTAGGCACCGGCACAGCCAGCAATGTTATCGCTGCAGACTCCGCCATGGTTGATCAGAGTAATTTAATTGCTGCCCGGGAGGCGTTGGAAGTTCTTACTGCAGAGGAGGCAGATACTCTCGAAGCAGTTTGCGATTGCCTTATCCCTTCCGATGCTAACGGTCCGGGTGCCAAAGAAGCCAGGGCAGTCCACTACATTGACAGGGCGCTTGCCAGTCACAACGCCAGCTCTCGATACAATTATACAATTGGGGTTAGTGCGCTCAATGACTACTGTCGTGCCACCAAGAAAAAACCGTTTTATGAGCTGATAAAAGATCAACAGAACTCTGTCTTGCTTGCACTGCAAAGCAATAAAATTTCGGGATTCTCGCCAAGCGGCAGTGGGTTTTTTAATTTGGTACGGCGCCATACAATCGATGGCACTTTTTCTGATCCCTATTATGGCGGCAATAAAAATTTCGTTGGCTGGGACATGTTGAGCTATCCAGGCGTGCGACTGGGGGCATCAGAGAGTGATGTCGCAAAGGGAGCAAATCTGGAGCCCAATCACCGATCGGTTTACGAGATAGACACTTACACTAAATCTGGTGCCAACAATGCCGAGGGCGGTGGTCATGCCTAACAATCTTCCTAAGACAGACGTGGTGATTATTGGTTTGGGCGCCGCTGGCGGGGTTGCCACTTTGCCATTAACTAATGCCGGATTAAAGGTAATTGGTCTGGAAGCTGGTGGATGGTTGAGTCCCCGTGATTTTGCGCCGGATGAAGTAAGGAATGGATCTAGAAACTGGCCCCAGTCAGTGCAAAAAGCGGCTAACGAAGCACCCACCGTGCGGGCATCTGAAAATTCCACGGCGCAACAGGGCGGCCATCCCATGATGAATGCAGTGGGTGGCACAA
>CAVOCG010000157.1:0-6298 GCA_963694095.1 Gammaproteobacteria bacterium | reverse complement strand
ATGCTCCACCTTCGCCCGTATTTCGGATTTATTTCGGTTCTTCGAACGCTCGTCATCAGTTAGCTTGCGATTGCGTGAGCCTTTCTTTTGCATATAATCTTTAGCCATCGGGGCACATTCTGATAGGACACATTTCTGACCACTATAAGCGCAATCTCCCCATATCTTGGTTTCTTCCCCGTGCAATAGATCTTCCAACACTTGGGAGTCATGAGTGCCCGCTGGGGTGACGGCTACCGAGTGAATCAACTTGCTCTAACTATCAACGCCGATATGCGTTTTCATCCCAAAATACCATTGATTTCCCTTGCCAGTTTGATGCATGTCAGGGTCACACTGTTTCTTTTTATTCTTGGTTGAGGCCGGGGCTTCGATCAATGTGGCATCGTCAATCGTTCCTTACGATACAAATAATCTGTTCTCCAATAAGTACTCGTTCACCAGGTGAAACAATCGCTCACCTAAATCATTCGAATCCAGTATATGGCGAAACTTGCAGATCGTTGTCTCGTCCGAGGCGGGTTCTCGCCCAAGATCAATATGGGAAAATTCACGTAAAGTCTGAATATCGTATAGCGCTTCTTCCATGGCTGGATTGGACAAATTAAACCCGTGTTGCATAAAGTGAATGCGCAACATCCGTTCAATGCCGATGGGTCGGCGACCGCTGCCTTTCGGCTTCGGATAGTCGGGTTCAATTACTTTGCTCAACTCTTTCCACGCAATGACTTGATTCAACTGGGCTAGAAACTTCTCTTTACGTGTCGGCTTCTTGTACTTCGCAAAGGCGCCTTCGGCTAAGGTTGTTTGGCGCATCATATTATCTACTTATTACGAGGTAGCTATTACCTCACCTTTTAGGTTTTAATCAGAGATTCCTTAGAGAAAAAACTGCTGCTGTTCAAGAATTATTACAACCAAGATCGCACCCACCAGAGCTCGGCGGTACTATTCCCTATGAGCCGGGATACACCGGTAAACGAAAGGTTGCCCGCCTTAACAACTATCAATGGGAAAAACACTGCGGCGGCCTATATCATCTTCCAACAGCGGCTTGATTACTAATTCCCACCCGACAGGTTTTACGACGTACATTTCAGTAAAAATCGAGTATTGGATATTACTTAACGCATCTTCAGTCTAGTTTAGAAAACGACAGATACAATAATTTTCTAGTCCGTCGTATTTGTCGAATTCAGGCAGATTAGTGACAATGACTCGAGGATTACTGTTCCTGCTAAAAAAGCCGTCATACCTCCTACATCATGAGGTGGACTTACCGTATTAACATCTACTGCAACGATATTCAAACCGGCTAACCCCTGTAATAGTGTTAGTCCTTCCCGTGCTGTCGCACCACCCCAAGTAGGTGTACATACACCTGGTGCACAGGACGGATCGAAAAAATCCATATCAAAACAAAGATACACTGGCTTGCCACTAAGTTTATCGTGAATCGTTGCCAACACATCTTTAAATCCACGATCGAAAAGCTCGTTACCATCGATAAGGTTATAGCCAAAGCTTCGTGTATGTTCGAATACATTTGGCTGTGTAAGTGTACCCCGTGGTCCTACATGTAAGGAGTTCTCTGTATCCACCACGCCTTCTTCTGCTGCGCGGGTAAATGTTGTAGCCACATTGTATCGATCATTTATTGTCGAACCACTACTTGGAAATGTGTCGGTATGTGCATCAATATGCAGCACGACTAAATCTGAGTGGTGTGAATGTAGCGCACGCAGTTGGGGTAGGGTAACGGCACCATCTCCACCCATTGAAACTGGTATCGCACCTGCACAGAGAACATTCGATACTGCGTGCTCAATTCGTTCGAAGGATTCTTCAATCAAACTCGAGGTTACCTGAACGTTTCCGCAGTCAATGACATTCAGTTTTTCTATAGGATTAAAATCTGCGTGGGGTGGTTGAAAAGGTCGAACCAGTGCTGATTGCTCACGTATAGCGTTCGGCCCATATCGTGCGCCAATTCTTACAGGATGCGTACCACAGTCAAATGGTATGCCGAGAATTGCGGCACGACTTCCTGCGGCATTTGTAGAGGAAGGTACACCCATAAAAGTGAAAGGACTGTTAAACAAGTCTTTTTCATCATGCGGTGGAGTATTTCTGTTCATATTTTAACTCTCAATATTTATCTGGTGTCGATCGGGTTAATCAATTCATTTGTTTCACCATACAAGGCTATACCCCGATGGTTGATTTATGTCTTCTACGGTTGATATGGGATCAAGTCGGATCTCAAATAGTATTTAGTCAGATTGATTTGATGCCACAGGGCGATGACCCCGTGAAAGTTGGTAGTCTGATAACCCAACCAACAAAAAGTAAGTTAAATACCAATTGACGCCAGAATGCCTATATAGGGGGAGAATCACGTATTCGCCAGAGCAAGGGCTATTCTCCCTAAGCCGCACCCTGCCATTCAGAATAAGAAATTGCCGGATACTTTTTTGCAACTCTGGGACATAGATACTACATTGATAAACCGATATCCATCAGATAAACTAATTTTAGTTTTGGTTGCAAATCTCTGGTTACCGGTTTGTAAATGAAACTGGTAGATTTAAAGGCGCCAATTTAGAACAAAACCTACTGTGATTCGATAATTAAACTCCATGAATTAGAAAGCGGAGGACTACGCATGTTTGTCTATCATACTGCCCCAGCAAGTAAGAGTGTAACCATCTATATCGACAAATGCTCCGTCGACGTACCTGCCACGATAAGCGTCGCCGGTGCATTGTTGGCAAGCGGCTATGCGAGCTTTCGTCGTACACCGGTAACAGGGTCGCCACGGGGTCCCTGGTGCTTGATGGGAAGTTGTTTCGATTGCCTGGTGGATATTGATGGCATCAGTGGCTGCCAGGCCTGCTCGACTACTGTTCAAGACGGAATGCTCATCACACTCTTCGGTCCTGAGCAACGAAATACAGAAGAACCCGACCCATGGGGAGATGATGTATAGCTTCAACACAATTTTCAAAAACTTCTGAGCGCAACACATTGAGAGAAAACCGAGAACTGGTGGTTATTGGTGCGGGACCTGCTGGCATGTCCGCCGCTATTGCAGCTAGTGCGTCAGGGGTGGATGTAGTGGTGCTGGACCAGCGGAAAGCTCCAGGGGGCCAGATATACCGTAATATAGAAGCCGCGAACGCCGATGTCGCTTCATCTCTTGGAGCCGATTACCTCCAGGGGGCGGATCTGGTTAAACAATTTCGCGAGAGTGCAGCAGAATATCGCCCGGATGCAACCGTATGGGAAATTTCTGTTGGACTCGAAGTGTATGTTTCCGGTGGCTCCGGTGCACGTATCATACAAGCACAGAGAGTGGTTATAGCCACCGGCGCGCTAGAGCGACCCTTTCCCATCCCCGGATGGACTTTACCCGGGGTGATGGCAGCGGGTGCTGCTCAATCTTTGCTCAAGCAAGATGGGCTGTTACCCGAAGGCTCCGTGGTGCTTGCTGGCACTGGCCCTTTGATACTGCTGCTGGCCTGTCAATATTTAGATATGGGAGTGAATATCGCAGCCCTACTTGAAACAACGCATCCCAGCAATCGCAAACGTGCTCTTGCGTATTTACCTCAGGCAGTTACTGCTGGTAAATATTTGTGGAAGGGTGCAACAATGCTTAAGCGGTTGAAGCATCACGGCGTCAGGCATATACACGGTGTTGAAGCACTGCGCGCGTTGGGCGAAGATCGTCTTCGGCAAGTAGAATTCAGAGTCGGTTCTAGTGAACAGATAATTGATACCTCACTACTTCTTTTGCATCAAGGCGTGGTGCCAGATGTGAATCTGACAGGAGCTTTGGGATGCGCCATGGACTGGGATAATCAGTCTTTGTGTTTTCGGCCCCGCCTCGATCCTTGGGGAAGCAGTAGTGTTGCGGGAATATCCGTGGTCGGGGATGGTGCAGCAATTATTGGGTCACAATCTGCCATCTGGGCTGGCAAGCTAGCAGGCCTAGATGCGGCCTACCGATTTAACCACATTGATCAAGGTCAACGAGACGCCAAAACACAAAAAGCTCAGCGTGCATTAAAGCGTTCACTAAAGGTACGTCCTTTCCTTGAAACACTGTATCGCCCTGCGAATGCATTCCGCATACCGGAACAGCCTGAGACCATAGTTTGCCGCTGTGAGGAGGTGGAGGTGGGGTGTATACGTAAGCAGATTGAGCGTGGAGCAATGGACCCCAATGCAATCAAGTCCCGCCTCCGCTGCGGCATGGGCCCCTGTCAAGGTCGTTATTGCGGCCTCACGGTGAGCGAAATCATAGCCGCTGAGACAGGCAAGCAAATGTCCGAGATTGGTTATTATCGACTACGCCCGCCAGTAAAGCCGGTACCCATCAGTGACATTCTGGCTTTGGCTACTGGAGAACTACCTGCTGAAGTAAAGCTGCCAGACCCATTCAAGAAAAAAACCTTATGACTGCGGATGTAATCATTATTGGCGGCGGTATTCAGGGCTGTTCCACCGCCCTCCACCTGGCGCTTCAAGGCGTGCAGGTAATGGTCATTGAGAAGAATTATTGTGGTAGACATGCATCCGGAGTCAATGCTGGTGGCGTACTACGCGCAGGGCGCTATCCAGTAGAGTTACCCCTCAGTACTGCAGCACTAAAGATTTGGGCCGATGCACCGAATTTAGTGGACGACGACTGCGGATTTCGTCCCATTGGCCGTCTTAAGGTTGCCGAGAGCGATGAAGAAATGGATAAGCTGGCTGCGCGGTATGCAATGGTTCAAGACCTCGGCTATACCCATGAACGGCTGATTGATCGTAAAGAGCTGCGAGATATGGAACCGGATATCGCCGCCCATGCGGTGGGTGCTATTCATGCCCCCGGCTGCGGGCATGCCAATCCATTTCGCACCCTGAATGCGTTCAAACAGAAGGCTATTACTTTAGGTGTAAAGTTTCACGAGAAAACGCGGGTGAATCGTGTACGTCGTAGTGGATCGATCTGGCATGTCGAAACCAGAGATCAAACCTATGAAGCACCGATACTGGTGAACACGGCGGGGGCCTGGGGTGATCAGGTTGCCAAAGACCTTGGAGAAACTGTACCGCTTTCCACTATCGCTCCCATGCTGATGGTGACTAATCGACTGCCACCGTTTATGCGACAGCGTATTGGTGCGGTGGACCGTGTGTTGTCAATTGTGCAGCAGGCCAACGGCACCGTTATCATCGGCGGCGGCTATCTCGGTCGTGCAGATCGAAATGCCGAGACGACAAATCTTGATTACGCCAGGCTCGCCTTCAATTCACAAATCGCCTGCGACATGTTTCCAACCCTGCGTGAAGCAAAAATAATTCGGGCCTGGGCCGGAATTGAAGGATACATCGCTGATGGCCTACCTGTGATCGGACCAAGCGCGACTGAAGAAAGCGCTTACCATGCCTTCGGATTCAGTGCCCACGGTTTTCATCTGGGTCCCATCGTCGGGCGAATCCTTGCCCAGCTGGCTGTTGATGGACACAGTGAGATTCCAATTGATGCTTTCCGTATTGATCGCTTTGTGACGGAAGACAATAGTAATCGGTGCTAATGGGGTCTATTCAACACCACTTCAATTGAAACTAAACCGGCATTTCTCCACCGGCGGTTGTTCTGAGCATCAAGCCGGCGCGGTTTCTGCCCCAGTAGCGGTGCGAGGGATTGCAGAGAGTGCAGCCTTGCTGGTCGATGAGGTACTGCCCAAACAGCCTGTGCGCCAATGGGTATTGAGTTTCCCATTCCAGCTACGTTTCCTGTTCGCCAGCCGGCCCGAGATCACCGGTCGCATGCTGGGTATCGTCTAGCGTGTCATTGCCACGCATCTGGTCAGAAAAGGAGACCACACTCACCAAGCGGCTAGAACCGGCACGGTCACTCTGATCCAGCACTTTGGTGGTGCGCTCAACCTCAACAAGAGGTGGCCCCACAAATCTACATAGCCGTATAGGTGAATTACCTGCTCCCACGTGAGGTATGATTTGTCTCGCAAACAGGAGTAACACGTCGAGGAGCGGCCATCACCCGTAGAACGACGAGCGTCGATGACCTGAGCGAAGCGCCTCAAGCGTGTTTGCAATATCGACATTAAGACCTGTAGCGAATGCACCGGCGTAGTGAAGGTGATTGCCTGCATCGAAGACCCCAAGGTAATCAGGCAGATCCTCGATAACCTTAGGCAAAAAGCCTAAACCCGTGAGTCCGTTGTCTTGCCAGAAAGCCGGGCGCCACCAGTTGGACTGACCCATGGGCTGTTCGGCTGGC
>CAVOCG010000156.1:0-6314 GCA_963694095.1 Gammaproteobacteria bacterium | reverse complement strand
ACTTGCGCCTTGGTTTCTTCTATTTGTTTTTGAGTCATCACAACCCGAAAGCGTAAACACGCGGGACCGCCACCATTATTCATGCTTTCTCGAAGATCCAAATACTGCACAGCATTAATAGGAGATCGATCACTTTCCAATTCATCGAGATAGCATTTGACCGCGCGGTTTTCTGCACACTCTATTGGGACAATCAGATTGTAATTGGCCTGATCAGGCAATAATAATAGCTGTGAATTAAATAAATAAGACGCTACCGCATCTTTTAAGGAAACTTTGTCAACTGGCACTTCGATATAGATGATTTTATCGTCACCAAAGGAGGAGTCTAATTCTCTGCGTAGTAGGAGAGGGTCAGCGAAGGCAAGCTGATGGCAGAACAACAGATTTTTATTTGCGACTGCAATGACGTCATTGTGAAAAACTCCAGCATCGATAGCCCTAGGATGTTGTTGAGCGAATACAGTTTTCCCGGCGCGTAAACCGTGACTGCGAGCTATGGCCTCTGAAGCTTGCCGTGTTTGTCTTGCTGGAAATATTTTAGGTCCAGACGCGATGTCAGTTTGACAAACTCCGTAAACGAATAATTCTACACCCTGATCGCCATAAGAGCTGCACAGGCGGCTGTGGTTGGCGGCGCCTTCATCAGAATAAGTTTGTCCAGAAGGCAACGCTGGATGGTGATGGTACTCATCGCCGCGAAAAATGGATTTCAATATTGTTGATGTGGTGTCGGTTTCGATTGAGCGGTGAAACATGGAATTCAAATTTGCTGGAGTAAAGTGTGTTCTCCCATCCTCTGTGTCGGCAAACGGTGAGACTGTCGCTGAATTAGCTGCCCACATCGAAGAAGAAGAACAGACAGACGCTAGGATTTTTGGGGCTTTTTTTGCTGCATGTGCGATTATATCAATGTCAGTTTTGCCAGTAAATCCAAGCTTGCGCAGGCTTGGTACATGAGGCCTGTCATGGGGCGGCAGCACTGCCTGCTTCATACCTTGTCGGGACAAGCTGATCATCTTTTCTAAGCCTTGAAGGGCGGCTTGTTTAGGCGATGATGTCTGGCCACCATGACTCGACGAGGCACGGTTACCAAAAGATAGGCCAGCATGGTTATGGCTAGGGCCAACTAGGCCATCGAAATTCACTTCAAATGTTTTCATTTTGGGAATCCAGTTAGGGGGTCGGCCTAAACATTAAGCCAATACTAGATATTAAGACCCGGTGACTGTTGTGCAGGAAGCTCAACCTCGCTGCTGGCCATACTAGCGATAGGATAGGCACTGTAGTCGGCGGCGTAAAATGCTCCTGGTCGAAAATTACCGCTGGCCCCCACACCACCAAATGGAGCGGCACCACTCGCGCCAGTGATAGGTCTATTCCAATTCACGATACCGGCCCGAATTCTCTTATAAAAGTTATCCCAATCGTTCTTATCATCACTTAGCAAACCTGCGGAGAGGCCGTAACGGGTATTGTTGGCAACCTCGATTGCTTCATCTAGGTTGTTGACCCAAATCACTTGTAGCAGCGGCCCAAAACATTCTTCGTCGTCAATTTTATCAACATCAGTTACATCGATAATGCCTGGCTGAATAAATGGTTTGGTTGGGTCCAGTCGCTGCGGAGCCAAGACCTCACTCCCGCCTAGGCTCATCGCTCTTGCGGCCACTTGCATGACATTTTCTGCAGCTGCATTGCTGACTACTGGCCCAATAAAGCAATCGTCGGAAACTCCTACCTTGATATTTTTAGTGGCGTCCTTTAACAAGGTCAATATTTCCTCATTTTGGACACTTCTGAGGAGAATCAACCGGCGCGCACAAGTGCAGCGTTGGCCAGCAGAGATAAAGGCCGATTGGATAATATTATAGACGGCTGCTTTAGTATTTTTAACTTTCGTAACAACTAAAGGGTTGTTACCACCCATTTCCAAGGCAATCATTTTCTCAGTTTTTCCACCAAACTGTTTGTGAATCGCGGTTCCTGTTTTCGAGCTGCCAGTAAACAGTACGCCATCGATACCCTCATTAGCGGTGAGTAATTTGCCAGTATTGCGCCCCCCTTGAAGCAAATTTAACACGCCAGGAGGAAGGCCAGCTTCGACCCAACACTTAATCATCAGCTCACCTACAAGTGGCGTTAGTTCAGAAGGTTTGAAAACAAGGGTGTTCCCAGCCAGTAACGCTGGAATAATATGGCCGTTGGGTAGGTGTGCCGGGAAATTGTAAGGACCGAGTACTGCTAATACGCCAATCGCCCGATGGTTTAGAGAAATGCGTGTACCTGCATTGTCAGATAATTCACTGCCAGTGCGTTGCTGATAGGCTTTTTCTGAAATAGCAGCCTTACCAATCATAGCAGTTACCTCAGTTTTACTTTCCCAGTGGGGCTTACCTGTTTCTAGATGAATAGCTTCCCCTAGCTTTTCTTGCTGTTCTTTTACAGTTTTTATAAAGGTAGCTATGTATTCGCTGCGTTGTTGATAGCCTAGAGAGCTCCAACTTGGAAATGCAGCCGCGGCTGCAGTTACCGCTTGATCGACCTCTATTTGCTCTGCGCTATTGCCCCGCCATAACGGTACACCGGTCGCTGGATTTTCAGAAAAAAAATAGTCGCCCTTCGAAGTTAGCCATTGGCCGTCAATATAGTGTCCTTGCTCTAGCTTTGGTGCGATATTGTTCATTTATCTACTCAATTGGTCTCAGGCTGTTACTTGGAATTGTTTAGTGCGTGCAGATCTAGCGTTTGACAGGGCCGGGTACTTAATAGCTTTTTAGTGGCGCATCTGTAGCATTTGTACTTCTGAACCTATATCTACATTTAGCGTTTTCGCGTCATGAGCAGTAATAGTTATTTCTTCTGCTATAGAATTTTTAATGCATGATGTGATAAGTCGGTACTCCGAAAGATTGCGGTTGCTAACTATGCATAAGGGTGATTCATTACTGTTGCTGACGGAGCTTTTGATCGATTTAATACGAGCTGTGGTCATGTTCTGTATAGAGTGAATTTTACTGCGATCACATTCAATAATCGGGCCAGCATCGAATATGTCAACGGCACCCTTATAGTTAAAGCCTTCTTTTTCTAACAAGCGTTGCGCAGGAGCCGCATCTCGATGTGCGCGCCCGATAACTTCGATTGCCTCTTGGGGAAGAAGCTCTAAATACACAGGAAAACGAGGCATTAAATCTGATATAAATTGTGAGCCATTTACAGAGCTAATAAAATCAGCTTTGTGAAATGGTAATTTGAAAAATTTTTGTCCTAGATGATCCCAGAAGGGTGAGTCTTCGTTCTCGTCCAGCCAGCCCCTAATTTCTGCGAAAACGACATCATCGAAGCGTTCTGGGAAATCATTCATAAATGCAAAGCGGCAACGAGACAGGAATTGTCCTGCTCCATTACGGCGATATTTGGGCATCAAGAAGAGGGAGTTTAATTCTGTAGCCCCAGTATAATCATTAACAAGGTTTAACAAATTACTGCTGCGCTTAATGTTTATATCAGGAGATGTTTTGACTTCTTTCGATATTTTATAGTTATAGAATGGTCGTGTATTGCCCACTCCCGAAATCATTCCTGCTGTACCAACTATTGTATTATTGGAGGGGTCCTCTAGGACTAGCAAGTAGACGGATTCTTGCTCTTCTTGAGGTTGCCTCGCGATGCTATCGCTAACCAGTTGTAATTTTTTTTCCCAAGTCTCCGTATCGCAAGGCATTGATGTCATGCCAGGTGGGGCAATTGCAGATAGCTTTAACAGGGCTTCCAGATCATCAGGCTTTGCAGTTCGGATAATCATGAGGCTTTTCCCAGGCTACGCAGTCCGATTATCTGATCACCATGGCTGGCTATTTTACTGAGTAGCTTGTAGCTCAGCTTGGATCGCTCCGTGAGACTGTTGATTAACATGTATTCTTGATCAGTGTGAATATTGGCCCCACAAACTCCTAAGGTGTCTACGTTGGGCAGTCCAGCAGCTGCTAGGTTGTTGCCATCGCAGCAGCCACCAGTGTCACGAAAACGTATTTCAGTATTCAATGAGCCGCCACACTCTCGAGTCCAGTCCATTAGTAACTGTGTGCCTGGGGAAATAGTTTTTGGCGGACGTGTAAAACCACCGCTTAAGCAAAATCGAAAGTCATCTCTGGTATTCAGGGCTTCAACAATAACGCCGAGCTTATGTCCTATGCCCAGTAACTGTTCAGGTCGTGGACATCGGACATTAAATTGACAGACCGCCAGATCAGGCACTACGTTTAACGCGGTTCCACCGGTAATGCGAGCAACATTAATGGTGATATCTTGCTCTAGATTACTTAATGCGGATACTTGGTTGATAAACTCACTTAGCGCGACAATTGCATTTCGGCCCTTGCTGAATTCTCTTCCAGCATGGGCCGATTTTCCATGAGCTACTAAGGTGAAGTTGCCAGAGCCTTTGCGCGCTCCAGCTAACGTGCCATCCGCCAGGGCGGGTTCGTAGATCATGCCAACATGGGCCTGCTTTGCTGCGGTTTCAAGCACACCTGAGGATCCTAGGGAGCCCGTTTCTTCATCAGAACTCAGTATAACCTTCCAGCCAATGGCATCACAGCCAGGGCTGGATTCGAAAGCTTCTAGTGCCGTTAACATGACTAAAATTCCGCCCTTCATATCTGCCACTCCAGGGCCTTTCAATATGCGGTCGTCAATTTTCTCAGGGCTTTGAAAACTGTGTTTCTCAGGGAAAACAGTGTCCATATGCCCGCATAGTAAAACTTGTAATGGTGCTGTTCTGCGTTTGCTAAAACTAATAATCTTGCCATAGTGTTGTTCGGCGGTGATACCCAGGTGGTCGGTTCGTTCAACGCTTACGGAATCATCAATTTTAATTTCATCTGCTAGAGGAGAAAATAATGAATGCAACGCATTCTGGGTATCATGCAATCCAGGTAAATTTCCCGTCCCAGAATTTATGGCAGACAATTGCATCAATGTGTCGAGTAAGAATTCGCTACGAGAATCAATCCATTTTAGGCGCTCAGCACTCATATTTTAATTGGCCTCACTATTTTTTAGAACAGTTCTAATAATATCCAAAGCTCGTTCCAGTTCTATCTGACTAACATTCAAAGGAGGTAATAGGCGAATCATATTGTCACCAGATTTACCAACTAGTAGGCCATGCTCTCTTAACTTCAGCAACAATTTTGTATTCTCTCCGACGCACTTCAGCCCCAGCATAAGGCCAAGCCCATGAACGGAGGAAATAGATTGAGGATATTTTTTGGTGAGTGCTTCTAATTCAGTGACGAGAAATTTGGCCTTATTATTAACGTCTTTGAGTAAGCTTGGCTCCAGAACAAGATCAAGCACAGCATCAGCTACAGCCATAGCTAGCTGATTGCCTCCAAAGGTGCTCCCATGACTACCTAATTGCATAGTGGAAGAAACCGCTTCGCTTGCGAGGCAAGCGCCAACAGGAAATCCACCACCAAGACCTTTAGCTATAGCCATAACATCGGGTTCTAACGAATAATTCTCGTGGGCAAATAACTTGCCACTTCGGCCTATTCCACATTGCACTTCGTCAAACATTAGCAGTAAACCGTGATCGTCACACAGCTCTCGCAATGCTTTCAAGAATTCTTTGGAGGCAGGCCGTATACCACCCTCACCTTGCACTGGCTCAATAATGATTCCAGCAGTATTTTCGTCGATGCAGCTTTTAACCGACTCAATGTCGTCCCATTGGGCTTGATCGAAACCATAATCGCCGTGCACAAAATTTTTCATATGTGCTGGATTTCCGGCAGCGGCTAATGATGCCATGGTGCGGCCATGGAAGCTGGCTTCAAAACCGATTATGCGATACCGCTCCGGATGTTTATTGACAGCCTGGTAAGCCCGTATAGATTTTAATCCTGCTTCTACCGCTTCGGTGCCGGAATTGGCAAAATAGACCCCGTCTGCGAAACTCGACTCGACAAGTCGCTGAGCCAATCGTTCTGCTGCAGGAATTCTGAAGACATTAGATGTGTGCCAAAGTTTTGTAGCTTGTTCACTTAGAGCATTTACCAGGTGGGGATGAGCATGACCAAAGCTCGTAACTGCAATGCCGGATAGAAAATCTAAATAAGACGTGCCGTCTTCGCTGAATAATTCACTCCCAATGCCGTGTGTGAAAACAAGCTCTGCGGGTGGTTTATAGTTGGGCCATAGAGCCGCTCTGGGATTGCTCCCTGCTTCTGTGCCTGGGGCTGTGTTTTTGGCCTGAGGGGTCATAGCTATCTCCGACGAATAATATTTAACTTTATACTACCCTT
>CAVOCG010000155.1:0-6339 GCA_963694095.1 Gammaproteobacteria bacterium | reverse complement strand
GACTGTGGCCTTTTTATGGCCAGAGGGAATGAGCGGACTAACCTTCGCCGAGAAGGAGGCAGATCACAAGAAGTCATTTTCCTCAATCGATCTAATCTATGAGAGCAGTGATGGTTATATCACCATGAGTACCGTCTCTGACAAGGAATGGGAAGGCTTTTGTAACGCAGTCCAGCGCCTGGAACTCATCACTGACGAGCGCTTCGCTACAGCGATTGCCCGCCGTCAAAATATAGCAGTGAGACGAGAAATAGCCGGTGCCGAATTATCAAAACACAGCACCCAAGAATTGCTGCAAATACTGGATGCTCAAGATGTGCCATGCGCTCCGGTACTAAGCAGACAGGAGCTATTAGACCATCCTCAGCTAGTGGAGGGCGGTACAGTCAACCGGCAGAATATCGAGGGCTTTGGCGAGGTACGTCAAGCTATTCCTGCCGCACAATTTCAATTAACACAAAGTACTCTTAGATTGCCGGCACCTAAGTTAGGGCAGCATAGCTTGGAGATACTTCTCGAGCTGGGTTATAGCGAGAGTGAAAGCAATGAGTTAATTGACGCTAATGTAGTGCGTCAAGCAGAATAGCGCGGCAAGTAAATGGCTGAGACCCCAACTGTTCTGCGACGGGTCTTTTTGCCGGTGCCGCTGCAAACCGAATAATCGACATACACACAGCAAGACAAACAAAAACACCAAAGGGCAGGTTTAGAAAACTATGGAAACTAAAATAACTAAATTGTTGGGTATCGAGCATCCGATCATACAAGGCGGAATGCATTATGTGGGCTTCGCTGAATTAGCAGCAGCGGTATCCAATGCAGGTGGTCTGGGAATAATTACCGCTTTAACCCAAGGCACTCCCGAGAAGCTTGCTAATGAAATAGACAAATGCAAGGCGCTCACCGATAAACCTTTTGGCGTGAACCTTACCTTCCTGCCATCGCTCACTCCGCCTGACTATCCCGGGCTCGTTGATGTACTCATAAGCAAGGGGATTAAGGTTGTTGAGACTGCAGGGAATAACCCCAAAAAATGGTTGCCTATATTGAAGGAGAACAACATTAAGGTTATTCACAAATGCACCTCAGTTAGGCACGCCCTAAAGGCGCAAGACATTGGCTGCGATGCCGTTTCTGTCGATGGTTTTGAGTGCGGCGGCCACCCCGGTGAAGATGATATTCCCAATTTTATATTACTGCCCCGTGCCGCCGATGAATTAGAAATTCCTTTTGTTTCATCCGGCGGTATGGCCGATGGTCGGTCCTTGGTTGCGTCGTTGGCAATGGGCGCCGAAGGCATGAACATGGGCACGCGCTTTATAGCCACCAAAGAAGCACCGGTGCATGACAATGTGAAACAGGCATTGCTTGCAGCGACAGAACTCGACACGCGATTGGTCATGCGACCACTACGCAATACCGAGCGCGTGCTTACCAATGCTGCCGTAGAACGATTGCTGGAAAAAGAAGCAGCATTAGGAAAGGACATCAAGTTTGAGGATATTGCATCTGAGGTAGCCGGCGTCTATCCAAAAGTGATGCTGGACGGAGAGGTTGATCGTGGAGCCTGGTCCTGTGGCATGGTCGCCGGCTTGATCAATGATATCCCTTCGGTGCAAGAACTTATGGATCGAATCATGAATGAAGCTTCATCAATCATTAACGATCGCTTCGCAGGGATGCAATAATATTAAAAGGGAGCAGCTCGAGGTCAGGACGGGCGAGTCAATAGTCCAAACAGGGGTAGGGCTGTGTGTCTCCACCGGGCTTCGCGCTCGTTGCAAACTGCTGGCGCAGTGAGTCGAACCATCGACACGAGGATTTTCAGTCCCCGTCTCCACTACCGATTCGTTAACTGAATCAATAAGTTAAAAGTGCTAAACCAGAGTATGCTAAGAAGTGTGCTATGAATGTCTAGTCAATGTACCCTAAAACTACTGTCGCTTTATTTTGCCCCTTGATTAACCAACTCTCCGAAACCCCTTGCTGCTATAATGAGCACTGCTTCCCCTACGACAATCTACCGAGCCTTTATGCCATTTTTAAAACTTGGATTATGTAATCCTATTGTACAAGCGATTGAAGAGTTGGGTTATACAACTCCTACCCCGATTCAGAAACAAGCCATCCCCGTCATTATTTCTGGTAAAGACCTCATTGCCACCGCTCAAACGGGGACAGGTAAAACCGCCGCTTTTGTCTTGCCGCTATTAACCTTATTTAACAAAGAGCGTTGCTTGCGAGGCAAACGTATACGCGCCCTTATCCTGACTCCCACACGTGAATTAGCGGTGCAGGTTGCTGCGAATGTTGTTGAGTACAGCAAGCATGTAAACCTAAGTTCTATGGCTGTTTATGGCGGTGTTGATAGCGAACCACAACAGCAGCGTTTAATTAAAGGCATTGATATTTTAGTGGCTACTCCGGGCAGATTGCTGGATTTGGCTCATCAGCGTGCGCTGCATTTTGATGAGCTTGAAGTGCTGGTGTTAGATGAAGCAGACCGAATGGTGGATATGGGTTTTGGTGACGATATCAAGAAGATCATTGAGCGCTTACCTGCAGAGCGTCAAAACCTATTGTTCTCGGCTACCGTGAACAATAGCGTTCGCATCTTTGCCAATTATTTTTCAGCCAGCAAAATGGGTCGGCCCGCTGTTGAGATATCGATTTCACCAAAAGCCACAGCGGCACCCAATATTGAGCAGTGGTTAATCACCGTAGATAAAGACACTAAGTCTGCCTTGCTGAGTCATTTAATTAACGAGCAGAAGTGGGATCAGGCGTTAATTTTTATCGAGAAGAAACACTCCGCTGCCAAACTGGTGGCTCAACTTGCAAAACGCGGTATTGAAGCAGATGCCATTCACGGTGATAAAAGTCAAGCCATGCGTGAAAAGATTTTGGCTGATTTTAAATCTGGAAAACTAAAATACCTAGTTGCCACAGGCGTTGCCGCCCGCGGCATAGATATTGATGAACTGAGTCGCGTTGTTAATTATGACCTGCCCTTTAAACCGGAAGAATACATTCACCGCATTGGCCGAACCGGTCGTGCTGGCGCTACAGGTGAAGCCATATCGTTTGTGGCAATGGGCGATTTTAAAAATTTATGCGCCATTGAAAGCCGTTTAAACCATATCATCAACCGGAAAGAGATCGAAGGCTATCCGGTTAGAAAAGTCGTTCCCGTTTCAATTTTAAATTATAGTCGCAAGAGCAAACGGTAGCGGCAACTCATACCAGTGCAGGGGACACTAACAACTTAACAACTTAAGGTTGTAAAAAGTGTAGCCGTGAGACAGGCAATTAAGAGCGCGACTCGGGGCGCAAGAATACAAACAGTCTAAGGGCTGTTTGTCCCCTGCGGGCTTCGCTCGTTGCAAATTGCTGGCGCAATGAGTCGAACCAGCGACACGAGAATTTTCAGTAGACTGCGTGACCGATTTATTATTTAAATCAGAGAGTTAAAACTACGAAATCAGAGTGTGCTAAGAAGTGTGCTAAGAAGCGCGCTATGGATTAAGGCGTAAGTTCAATAGGAGAACGAACCATAAGCATAACGCTGACCAAGAAGAAAAGTTCTATCTAGGCTTCTCTAATTTAAGTACTAAGCGATCCGTACGCCTTTCCAGGCTTGGATCAAATGGTCCCAGTGTATGGTCGTCATCTGGGTTTTCGAGAAGATCGCTTGTGCCCACCAGCACGAATCCAGCATTTAAGGCAGCTTTAACCGCATCCTCAAAAGCTACTCGATGAAGCGTTGGATTGTCCGCACCTTTATTACCTTCATGATCCAATACAGCTAAGATTCCACCGGGTTTCAAAGCACCAAGGATGTCTTTAAGCATGATGTCAGCATCATCTGCAGAGCGATTGTAGACATCATGAAAATTCAAAGCAGTCATTGTGAAATCAATTGAATTTGGAGGAATGTCGGTAATTGCTCCTATCCAATCTTCGACATTGGAGAGCCGACTCAAACGTTCGTTTCTTTCATCTGCACTTCTTTGTGTGAGTGGGATGGGGTTATTTTGCATATACACTTTGCCGTTTTCGCCTACTGCGTAGGAAAGCACTTCAGTGTACCAACCGCCCATCGCAATCACGTCCAGAACTGTGTCTCCCTCTTTCACTCCCATAAATTGTAAGATCTCGGGGGCTTTACGAATTGGGTCTCGTGTTTTGTCTTGAGCAGGTCTACTGGAGTTGGTCATGGCCTGTTGCAGTGCGCTGGTATTCTGGCTGTTGGCGGAACTGCACAACAGTGCGATTACCATAGTGGCTAGAAGTTGTTTCATTGCGGTTCCTATAATTCTATTTCAGGGCAGCTGTATCGGATGAGGTTATCACACTAGAAAATTATTGAGCCATTGAGTAATTTAATGTGGGTGGAGAGCCACAAGGAGCACTGATAACTTCATAATTTATGGAAATATCCTTTCGAGTGTTGCTTTACTATTATTAATGTCCTTTAGTTCTTCACTACTTCTCCTGCAATGGATAAATCAATTTTTCTAAGCCATTCACTTTAATTTCATAAGTGAGTTGCAGTAATTCGCCGATTTTGCCTTGTGGAAATCCCTGCCTGGCAAACCAGACAAGATAGGGTTCTGGTAATTCAATCAGAGTTTTGCCCTTGTACTTACCGAAGGGCATTTTCATAGTGGCGATCTTTTGGAGATTCGCTGGATCAAACATCTTCTAAAGCCTTTCCCTAAGGATAAGTGCCGTGAATATAAATAAGGGCAGAGTAAAACTACAGTAGTATCGGAAGCGGGGTGACTGTTCATCGGAACGGAAGAATCCAAATAGCCTTAGGGCTATTTGTCCTCTACGGGCTTCGCGCTCGTTGCAAACTGCTTTCGCAGTGAATCGACCCATCGACACGAGGATTTTAAGTCCCCGGCTCCACTACCTATAGAAAGGATCCGTTTCTGGCGCTGTGTAGAGGATCAAAGTGTAAGGATTGGGTTGCTTCTAGAATTACTCTGACAGTGCCCCTTAGATCCTCATGCACCATCACGCCTTATAAAATCTCAAAAATGTCGTAGGCCACTTTGCCTGTGATCTGTTTGCTCTTGCCTATGCAGACGATGTGGTTGAGCCAGTCGTATTTCTCAGAAGCGGTTTGAAAGATGGGGCGTACACGCCAGTAGAGCCCACTATCTGCTCTGTGAACAATACCGGTGTAGGTCATGTAGATGATCTCGTTATCAATAGTGTCCAGGGTGATTCTTACGTCCAGACTGGAGTGTCCGGATACTTGGGTGATCCAGTCGGCACCGCCGTCTCTTACTGTTCCGTGCAATCTTGGACCGCCGAATGTACCGCCAGTTACGGGCGCGATGCTCGTGTGCCCCGTGTCTAGTTGATCGGAGACATCCAGTGATAGTTCCATAAGGAACGCAGATTCTAATTCGCTTGCCTCTACCTGTGCTGAAGCCATCTGATTTTCTCCTACGGCGGCGGCCGCTAATGCGGTTGCGCCTAGCTTGGTGAATTGTCTTCTACTAAATGAATGTTGATCATTCTTCATGTGAGCTCTCCTTGAGGCTTGCCCACAGTGTAAGTCGGGAAATCAGCTTGTCACAAGTTTTTTAGCTTTAAACTGGTTGTCGAATCGGCGCAGAATCGTGGGTAGATAGAACAGGTCCAGCAGCAGGGCGAGCACCACGATGGGAACCAAGAGTTTCGCTGCCTGTTGAAAGTAGATGGTATTGGCGGCGATGAGGATGGTAGTGCCAAGAGCCAGGACGATGGTGGTAATAGACAGTGCCGGGCCGGCAGTCTTGATCGCATAGTCAATAGAGTCTGTTTTGTCTATTCCAGCGCGCCGTTTCTCCAGATAGTGACTGAGTAGGTGGACGGTATCATCGACTACCAACCCGATACTGATACTAAATAGCATCATCACGAATGGGTCCAGCTGCCCCACGAATAAAGCCCAGAATCCGAACACCATAGTGGCCGGCAACAGGTTTGGAATGATGCTCAGCAGGCCGAAGTAAAAACTGCGCATGCCTATCATGAGGCTAATAGTGATCAATAGCAGACTAATGGAATAACCCTGCAGTAATTCGATAGTCACTAATTCATCCATGCGGGAGAACAGCAGTATGCCGCTGCCATGTAGTAGATCTGCCTCGGGAAAGTCTTGGTGAAATTTCTCGGTTACCCTAGTGTCGAAATTGATTAGTTCCTGATTCGACATGGGAATGGCGTTGATGAATAAATTGATCATGGAGAAGTCGGTGTTCACGAAGCTGAACAGGGGAAAGTCATCACTTTGAATAAGTGCATAGGCGAGTAAGTAGTTCGCTACGGTGTCGAAGTCAT
>CAVOCG010000154.1:0-6345 GCA_963694095.1 Gammaproteobacteria bacterium | reverse complement strand
GACAGAAATATAATACGCTTTCAAAATGCCTTCTGAGAGTATATAGATAGACCGACCCCGGTCTCCTTATCTGAAAACATGCTGGCCAGTCTCAAGCGTTAGCCGCTGTCCATATTCCTCGACGAATTCATTGAATCTCATTGACGTTAACCCAAGTTAATGCGGATTGTTCAATTCACATAGGTCATTTTAGGAGCTTACATCTTCGTCAACAGCGAGGTAGGTGCAGGCTCTACTAGAGATCCGTATAGATCTTCCCGCCGGGTACGGAATACCCCCCAAGTTAGACGCTCATTAGAGATTTTATCCAGATCAAAATTAGCTACCTTTATGTCTTGTTGGTCTGATGACGCCTCTGCCACCTTTTCTCCGTGATGATTGGCTATGAATGAGCCGCCATAGAAATTGATTTCATCTTTTCCGTCAGATTCTTTGCCAACTCGATTTGCGGCTACTATAGGAACAAGATTCGCGGCTGCATGGCCTTGCATTGTTTGTTGCCAATGAGATTTTGAATCGGTGTCTGGATAAGCCGGTTCGCTGCCAATTGCCGTGGGATAAATAATAACCTCCGCACCAAGCATCGTCATCGCTCTAGCGGCTTCTGGAAACCACTGATCCCAACATATTCCAGTTCCAATATTTCCAAACTTTGTTTTGAAAACTTTAAAACCTGTATTGCCCGGCGAAAAGTAGTGGGCTTCTTCATATCCTGGAAAATCGGGAATGTGGCTTTTTCGATAGAGGCCCAAAATCTCACCATCTGCATCTATCATAGCAAGGGAATTATAATAAGATTCTCCATCGACTTCGTAGAATGAGACGGGAACGACGACTCCTTTTTCCTTAGCTACCTCTGCGATTCGTTTAATTGTTTCATTGTTCTTGAATGGCCTGGCTTGCTTGAAGTGTTTATTGTCAATACTTATGCAGAAATAGGGGGTTTCAAATAACTCTTGCAGAACGACAAGTTGCGCTCCTTGATCTGCTGCTTCTCGCACCAAGTGGCAGGCTTTTGCTACATTTTCATCTCTATCCCAAGAGCATGACATCTGGGTAGTTGCAATCATTATGCTGCGCATATTTTGTTCCTTCTTCTGATGCTGCTTGTAGTTAAGTTTGTCATGTAACTCATCCAAATCTAGATAGTTTGTATCTATGCAGGTCTTATTAAATCTAAGTATTTCAAAAGCTGATTTATGTTTTTATCGATGCTGGTTGTTGCTGTGTGATGCAGTGTATGCCTCCTCCACCTATAGCAATAGCGTCAATATTGACTTGGATGATCTTTCGGTCGGGGTAAAGCGAGGCATAAATTTCGGCGGCAATTTGGTCCGAAGATAGGTTATATTTGGGCATTACAACGGCCCCATTGGCAATATATGAGTTCACATATGCCGTGCAGTAAGCATCCGATAAAAGATCTGCATCAGATGCTTCTGGAATAATGGTTATTTTTATTGGTCGACCTTTAGCATCCGTTTGATCCTTCAGCGCCTCGATATTTGCATCATGGATTTTGCGGCGAGGATCAGTAGGATCCGTGGCTTGCACGATGACAACATGCGCTGCACTGATAAAGGCGCAAATGCCATCTATATGGCCATCTGTTTCGTCATCGTCGGAATCACCCGGTAGCCAAATAACTTTTTGGCACCCTAAAGTACGCAAAAGCTCATTTTCTACCTCTTCTCGACTAAAGTGGCTGTTCCTGTTCTTATTCAGAAGGCATTGTTCGGTGGTAATAATTGTGCCTTCGCCATCGACGGTAACACTTCCTCCTTCCGCATATATTGGGGATGCGATATTTCGTGCGCCCTGCATTTTGAGTATTCTGTCACCAATGAGGGCATCATTTGCGAACTTACGGTATTCATAACCCCAACCATTAAATTGCCATGTTGACCCAGCTAATTCACCAGTTTCATTTAATAAGAAGTTTGGCCCGGTGTCGCGCAGCCAAGGTTGATCTGTTTCCATCTCAATTATGGTGATGGCATTGCCCAAAATATTTTTTGCATCAGTAATGTGGTCTGGATGCGCGAGCACTCTTACCTCTTCAAATTCTGCAATAGCATTGGCGACCGCTGAGTAGGATTTTTGCGTCTCAATAAGTTCACTTTGCCAGTATGTTTGGTCATGTGGCCAGCCCATCCAGCAGCACTCATGGGGTTCCCACTCCGCGGGCATGCGATATTCCGTAAAACCTTTTGCAGGTGCTAAGTACTCTGTAACTTTCATTTATTTGATTCCTCACAAGCGGTGCCGCTCAGCTGGGCAATGGTTAAATTTCTGCGGTCATAATCATCCAAAAACTTAAAATATATAATATACTAAATATATAATATACTAAATATATTAAATTACTATTTAAGTTTTCTTTATATAAATATTGTTATATTAAACATATAGATAGCATAGATTTTAGTTTTATTTGTTGTGCGTTACAGGTGGTCTCTGCAAAAATTGGGAAACATTTAATTAATATATTTAACTCGCCAATATTGTGTGCTACTATTTTTGCCTGTTTAGGCGGGGGTCACACTTGAGCTTAAATAGAATTTCGATGAGGTTTTAATTAAGCTGCCCAGTCATTTTTTCGTATTGTTGCCTAGTGAGTTAATGGCGTAGCGCTAGCAACATTGTTTGGATTCGCATTACTAAAAGGACTAATACACATTATGGCCAATGAACGTGAAGAATATATAAAGATTCCGAATGTGTCTGAACCTTCATTTGAAACGAACTCAGAGCTAATAGATATCTGGGGACGCAATTGGGGTTGTGATAGTGATGTAGGAAAATTGAAAACGGTCCTGATGCATCCTCCAACAGAGGATATTCTCAGGGACCCTAGAAAGAGATTAGTTGCAAGTAATGAGGCAACAGATGAGCGCGATCAGGGTTGGTATTGGGATGGTGACGAATGTATGCCTCGCACCCAGTTGCCTATTGATGAAATGCGCGATCAATGGGATGGCCTCCTTTCTGTCTTAGAGGCTCACGAAGTCGAAATTATTAGAATGCAATCAGTCACGGGCGGTCGCTTTTCACACTACACACGTGACTCAGCAATTGCAGTTCAGGGAGGCGCCATAATCTGCAGGCTACGACCCTATACCCGTCGCGGGGAGGAGGTGTGGGCTACAAAAAGCATTGCGCAGCTTGGAATGCCTATTATTAGAACAATCACAGGGAAGGGCATGCTGGAAGGCGGAAGTTTCACATGGCTAGACTCTCAAACAGTTATTGTCGGCAGATCAAACTGTGTTAATGAAGAGGCTGTTGTTCAGCTCGAAGAGATTCTCAATCCCCAAGGAATCGAAGTCCTCAGGGCTGACCTCTCATTCTTTGATATACACATTGATGGAGTATTTGGCATGTTGAGCCATGGAGTTGCCATGGTCGACAAAGACAAGCTTCCTTTTGTTTTTCTGGAAGAGCTGCAAAAAAGACATATAACCCTCATCCCAATTACGAAGGACGATGATCCTTGGGTGCTAAACAGCCTCGTGCTAGAGCCCGGAAAAGTTGTGATGCCAGAGGGCTTATCTGCAGTGACCCGCAAACGACTCGATCATCATCACATTGAGGTAATTACTATCCCCTTTGATAAAGTCCACTTAAATGGCGGTGGAATAAGGTGTTCTACCTGTCCGCTCATAAGGGAATCTATTCAACGAGTGTAAATGCTATTACTAGGAAGAGTGCCCTGAGCCGGACTTGTGTGAATACAAATATTCAAAGGTAGATGTTAATGCTAGCAGAGATGGGAAAGACGATAGGTATTGAGCGTGGCAAACATTACTTCGTTGCTGGCGCAGCTGCGCTGACTATAGCAAGTCTTGGGTCTTGGACGATGCCATTGGTCACGGGAACACTCATAGATATCCTTGGTTTTTCCGAAATCGATGCAGGCTTTCTCATTTCCATTGAAATGCTGAGTATGGCGATTGGGTCTTTAATTGCCGCGGCATCCCTAGCACGTATTGCTATTCGGCACCTTGCTGTTATTGGGGTTTTGCTAGCAGTAGTTGGACATGCGGCGTCGGGTGAGGCGTCGACACACGAAACAATGCTACTTTACCGTGCATTGGCGGGGTTCGGCGAAGGTATATTATCTTCTGTAGGGATCGCCATACTGGCGAGGCTGATAGATCCCGATCGGGCATATGCATTAGCCTTTATTATTACGGGCCTTATTGCGTCTATGATGTTGGCGTTTGTGCCTTCTGCCATCAGAGAATTTGATGCCAGAGGGCTTTTCATTTCCTTAGCCGTTATTTCTATTATTTTAGTGCCTGCACTATATTTTGTACCAAAAAAACCTGATGAGTCTACGGGCTTGGCAAAAATATCAAATAAGCGAGTTAATTCGGTTGATAATTTGACTGGGATCCTCTTTATCTTGGGCCTTCTTTTTATTTCGATCATGGAGTTCTCCATGTGGGCAAATATTGAACGGCTTGGGAGAAATGTTGGGATTGCTGACGACTCTATTGGTTATATTTTAAGTCTCGGCACCTTATTAGGTTTACTTGGATCTGTACTCGCCGCTTTCCTCTCAACTAAGTTTGGAAGAATTACGCCAATCGTAATAGCCATCATGTTTCAGGTTATCTTCAGCTATTTGTGTATCTTTCCAACGTCTCCAGAGGTCTACAAATATAGCCAGGCTGGGTGGAGTTTATGTTTGTATTTTGCATATCCCTATTTGCTGGGTATGGCGGCTTCATTAGATTCTTTGGGCCGGTGGGCGGCAGCAGGAAATGGGATGCTGATAGTTGGTCAAATTATTGCCCCAACTCTATCTGCATACATAATTCAGGTAAGTAGTTATTCTGGATTATTCACCTTAATCGCTGTGCTTACCCCGATTTCATTAATGATATTTTTTCATGCAAACAGATTGCACGAAAAAGCCTTGGTAGATGGCTAGGCAATATCTATTCCCAGAGTTTAGCAAGAAAAATACGAGTCAATAATTTAAGGAAAATAGGAGAGTAAAAGTCGTATTTTGATCGGAGAAGCTACGATAGGGCGTTTCAATTTACCATTCTACAAATCAAAGAAAAACTTGCTGGATCTCTACTAACTGTTCCAGCAATAGACTTCCGTTCCAACCCGAATAGCCACTTAATGCTTCGATAACCGGACGTATGCCTGTTGGAGTACTAGAGGTGTTTCTTACCTCAGAAGTAGTCCATGAAAGCGAATGGTTCTGTGACTCTTTAGTACATTAGCGACCCGGAAACTTTTGGATTTGATGCTTACTTTTCACTCATGGTAGGTGCTGGCGCTGACGATCTGGCAAACCCGTTTGCTTCTATTGCGGAAGCGATGTGGAATTTTGGTATCAAAGTAGTATGCTTGGCCAGATTTTAAAACCTTCGTTTGATCACCAATAGTAACTTCGATTTGCCCTTTAATGACAAATCCACCTTCTTCACCCTCGAAAGAAATCATTTTCGATCCAGTATCTGCGCCAGGTGGGTAAGTTTCTTTTAGAAGCCCGATTTCACATCCCGCATTTTTGCCTCCTACTAATTTCAGAACGAGGTCACCAGAGCCGATATCGACCAATTCATCTTCATCAAAAAAAACTCGTTTGTGAACTGGGTTATCTTGCTGAAAGAACTCCATTGGCGAAACATTTAAAACGCTGAGTACTTTCATGAGAGTTGCAACTGATGGGCTTACCTTATCCGCTTCCATGATGGAAATCATACCCGCCGTGAGCCCGGCATTATTGGCCAATTCTTTCTGGGTCATCTCGCGGTCTTTCCTAAGGGCCTTCAGTTTTCTACCAATAATTTTCATGTTTTCAAATACCATAAGAGCAAAAATGAGTGCAGGCAAACCAAACACTCCATCACGATATAACATACCTTAGAAAGCAGGTTACTGGCAATACCGCTGATAGAGAGCCTGCTCATTCATACGTTCAAATGCGAGTCCCTTATCCCCGACTAATCTATGGGTTGGAAGCTATGCTGCCCATAGTTCAATTGGATAGAGCATTGCCGATTAGAGCACTTGCTGCTGCAACTGCAGTCTGCCAAAGACCGCTGTTGTATATTTCTCCAAGCTCGTATCGAGCATTTGCACTGTCTTCCCGAGCCTCTAGCGTAAAGGGATATTCATCGTTAAATTTAAAGCTAAAAATAAAGGTCGAAAGCGCAAGCATCAACATCTTTTCATGCTGAAAGAAGAGTTGCTCACTGATGAAAAAGGAGTTTCCATCCCAGCCACTGCCTCTAAAGTCCCCCTAGAAGATTGGGTCGCTCTGCTTGAGACTTCTGGCTGGGGCGCTATCGAAGACACCCAGTTCTCTTACGTTGAAGT
>CAVOCG010000153.1:0-6362 GCA_963694095.1 Gammaproteobacteria bacterium | reverse complement strand
AAATATCCATTTACCTCGCTGCTGTAGCGATTGGTTATGCGGCGCAGTTCACCATAGCGTTCCCCCGGAGCTGTATTGCAGCCCACGGCGCAATTCACACAGACAGAAGGTGCGCTCTGTAGGTCCCACTTGCGAGAGTAATTTTCACTGAACGGCTTATCAGTAAATACACCAGTGGGACAAACCTCAACCAGGTTGCCGCTAAACTCGCTTTCCAGGACCCCTTCCTCATGTCGACCAAAATACACATGGTGATGTGACGCCTGTGCTGATAAATCGGTGCCGCCGGCATAATCATTGTAATATCTGACACAGCGATAGCAGGTTATGCAGCGATTCATTTCATGATTTATCAACGGACCTAAATACTGATTCCGGTGAGTGACTTTTTTCTTGTCGTATCGTCGATAAGTATGGCCGGACATTAAGGTCATGTCCTGCAAATGACATTCGCCGCCTTCTTCGCAAACCGGGCAATCATGTGGATGACTAATCATCAAGCCTTCGATCACGCTGGCACGAAAGCTCTTGGCCTGGGTATCCTCCACTGAAAAAATACTTCCATCAGTTGCTGGTGTCATACAGGCCATGACCAGCATGCCATTTTCATCATCGGCATCGCGATATTGCTTCACCGCACATTGCCTACACGCACCTACCGAACCCATGCAGGGATGCCAGCAAAAATAAGGTAAATCAAGACCCTGCGATAGGCATTCCTGCAACAGATTGTTATCGGGATTGACTTCATACGTCTTCCCGTCAATAACAATTTTGGCCATCAAATCTCTCCAAAATACAAATACACAGCAACCACTTCAAGCCCTGTAAGGGCACCGCTTTTCTTTAATATGCTGCTCGAAATCTTCTTTGAAGTGTTTTAATCCACTGCCTAGCGGAGCCGTAGCCCCTGGCGCTAAAGCGCAAAATGTACGACCAGGCCCCAAATAATCCACGTGATCATGCAGAATAGCGAGGTCCTTTTCTGTACCTCGTCCTGCCTCGAAATCTTTAAAGATTGCGTCCACCCAGGGCAACCCATCCCTACAGGGTGTGCAAAAGCCGCATGATTCCTGAGCAAAAAATTTCATCAGGTTACCCACCATACCCACAGGACAGGTTTTATCGTCCAGGATAATCATGGTTCCGGTTCCCAGCCGACTGCCCGCTTTACCGATGGCACCATAGTCCAACGGCAGATCAAGATGCTCGGGTAACAAGAAGTCCGTTGAGCCGCCACCTGGCAGAAAACCACGCAATTCCGAGCCTTCCTGCATTCCTCCGGCAAAGCCCTCCAATAAATCCCGTATCGGTGTGCCCATCGGCAATTCCCAGCAGCCCGGGTTCTTTACCTTACCGCTGACACCGCAAAGCTTTGTGCCGTGATCGTCCCCTTTGGTCAGACCGTGATACCACTCGTTACCGTAGGAAATTATCCCGGGCAAATTACAGATCGTCTCAACGTTGTTGACGATAGTGGGTTTTCCCCAAAGCCCGCTTACTTGGGGAAAAGGCGGTTTAGCCCGCGGAGTTGCCCGCTTGCCTTCCAGTGCATTTAATAAAGCCGTTTCTTCTCCGCAAATATAACGCCCTGCGCTGGTGTGTAATATGATATCCAGATCAAAGCCGCTGTTTAGAATATTTTTCCCGAGATAGCCCTTATCGTAAGCTTCCCCAATTGCCTTTTTCAAGATTAATTCAGATTTAGTGTATTCGCCCCGAAGGAAAATATACGCCTTGCTGGCCTGAATTGTATAAGCTGCTATAAACATACCTTCTATTAGTAGGTGGGGATCCCCCTCCATCAACAGTCTATCTTTAAACGTTCCCGGCTCCATCTCATCCGCATTTACTACTAGGTATTTTTGTGCGGGTGTATTATCCCCTGAAGGAACGAAGCTCCACTTAAGCCCAGTGGGAAACCCAGCACCGCCTCTGCCTTTAAGGCCGGAGTCTTTGACTTGCTGCAACACGTCATCGGCGCTTAATGTACCAGCTATTTTTCTAATGCTCTGATAGCCTTCCGCTGCCTCATAGGCCGCAATGTCAAACGGCGGACGCGACATATCGATATTCTTTGTTAGAGGATTATTAACCACTTTGCTTACCAGTCACCGCTTATTTATTTCTGTATTCGAGAATAATTTCGTTTATTTTTTCAGGCGTGAGATTTCGATGTAGATCCGGCCCCACCATCATCACCGGTGCTCTATCACAATCACCGAGACAAGGTACTGGGAGCAATGTAAAATCTCCATCCTTGCTGGTCTCACCGTAATCGATTTCCAGAGCTTCGCTAATATGCTGTTTTATGTCATCACACCCCATAATCCAGCAGCTGACGCTATCGCAAAACAGCATCACATTCTTACCAACTTGCTTACGATAGATCAGGTTAAAAAAGGTGGCCACCCCTTCCAATTCACTTGCCGAAAGATCCAGATAGCTGGCAATAGCCAACAAGCTTTCATCCGATACCCAGCCCTGAAGTTTCTGCACAATTTTTAAGGCTTCCAGACCAACGGCCCGATTATCCGGATACAGCGTCTTCTCATGCTCGATCTCGCTAATTTCCTCGGCCGTGAGTTTACGCGCCTGAGTAACATTACTAGCGATCAAATTATTGCTTCTTTTCAAATTTTGATCCGTCATCGATCCACATCCGCCATAACAAAATCAATACCAGCAATGACGGCGATCAAGTCTGCCACCA
This sequence comes from Gammaproteobacteria bacterium, assembly GCA_963694095.1. Classification (GTDB taxonomy): domain Bacteria; phylum Pseudomonadota; class Gammaproteobacteria; order Pseudomonadales; family Pseudohongiellaceae; genus UBA9145. The sequence continues at coordinate 3,649 of CAVOCG010000153.1, read as the reverse complement.
TATATCCTCGGCTAAGCATCGGAATCATTTGCAGGTGAGCAAAAGTAGGTGTTCTTATTCGGGTGCGATAAGAAGTGGCACTACCATCGCTTATCAAATAATAACTGTTAACGCCTTTGGTCGCTTCAACTGCGACAGTCACTTCATTTGGCGGAATCACTGGCCCCCAACTGACGCTCAGGAAGTGGTTGATCAATGTCTCAATGTCCTGCTTACTTTTTTCCTTTCGCGGTGGGGTGGTTAGTGGGTGATCAGACTTATAATGTCCTGAAGGCATATTATCCAGACACTGCTTGATTATTCGCAGACTCTGACGCATCTCCTCTACTCGCACTGCACAGCGATCATAGACATCACCGTTTATGGCGATAGGCACGTCAAATTCAAAATTTTCATAGCCACTATAGGGCCGTTGCTTGCGGTAATCCCAATCGAATCCGGCAGCTCTTAATCCTGAACCGGTAAGCGCCCAATCAAATGCTTCTTCCTTATCAAAGACCCCAATACCCTGAGTTCGGCGTTTTAAAATGCCATTGTTCATGACCATGCTGTCGTATTCGTCCAGCCGTGCGGGCATAAAATCTAGTATTTCAGCTACCCGTTTCTCCCATCCATTGGGCAGATCCTGCGCCACACCGCCAATACGGAACCAACCTGGATGCATCCTTGCGCCGCAAATTGACTCAATAATGTTGAATATGCGCTCACGTTCGACAAACATGTAAAAAATCGGTGATAACTGCCCCACATCCTGGGCAAACGTGCCGTAAAATAGCAGGTGACTACAAATTCGAAACATTTCACAGAGCATTACGCGGATAACTTTGACCCGCTCAGGCACTTCGATACCAGCCATTTTCTCTACCGCCATGACATAAGGCAGGTTGTTTACTACACCACCAAGGTAATCAATCCGGTCTGTGTAGGGTATAAAGGTATGCCAGGTTTGCCGCTCGCCCATTTTCTCAGCACCACGGTGATGAAAACCAATATCGGGTACAGCATCGACAATGACCTCGCCGTCCAATTGCAGCGCAATCCGAAAAGCGCCATGCACACTGGGATGGTTGGGCCCCATGTTGAGAAACATGAACTCTGAGTTTTCAGACTCCCGCTGCATGCCCCAATCTTCTGGATTAAACTTTAGCGCCTCTTGCTCAAGATCACCTTGTTCATCTGAAAGGGTAAAAGGCTCCATTTCAGTGGCTCTAGCTGGATGCTCCTTGCGCAGAGGGTGCCCCTCCCAGGTGGGGGGAAGCAAAATACGGTAAAGATTGGGATGCCCATCGAAGCTAATTCCGAACATATCCCAGGTTTCACGTTCATACCAATTAGCACTGGACCACAATTCGATCACGCTGGGTAAATGCAGATCTGCATCCTGCAGAGGCACCTTCACCCGAATATCACAATTGCCGCTGAACGACATCAGGTGATAAACCACAGTGAATTCACTGTCAGGTTGTCCTTCCCGATGCACTCTGAGGCGCTCGTCAATGGCGGTAATATCGAACAACATCTCGAAAACAGGCACAGATTTCTGTTTCAGGTAACGCAGCAAGTCTTTGAGGTGCTGCCGCTCCACCCACAGCGTGGGAATGCCGTCACAAGTGGTTTGTTCAGCAAGCAGCCGAACACCAAATTCTCCTCGAATTTTATTCATAAAGGGAGAGTTATCGATAAACTCTTGCTGCTTGATTTCAGTGCTTTCCATTTTTTATAATTTGCTTAAATATTGCGTTGTATCTATTTAATTTAACTAAATTTTATCTGGTGACCTGAGCTCAGTGGCTGCTATGCGATCAGCCTGCCTAACGTCTCTCATTATGGGCTTCGTCTTTTTCTCAATAATACCCTGATCATTTATCATCCAGCTAAGGGGGCGTCTTTCGTTCCCGATTTGATCCTGTAGTAGCATCAAGCCCTGCAGCAGCGCTTCTGGGCGCGGCGGGCAGCCTGATACGTAGACATCCACCGGGAGGAATTTATCTACTCCCTGCACCACAGAGTAACTATCGTACATACCACCAGAATTAGCGCAGGAACCCATGGAGATCACCCACTTCGGTTCCAACAACTGATCGTGCAGTAGTTTCACAACCGGGGCCATTTTTCTAAATACGGTGCCCGCAATAACTATCATATCAGCCTGCCGGGGGGTTCCCCTGATCACTTCTGCACCGAATCTTGCCAAGTCATGACGACTCGTAAACGCTGTAGCCATCTCCACATAACAGCAGGACAGGCCAAAATTGAATGGCCATACGGAGTTTTTGCGCCCCCAGGCCACCATGTCCTCTAGTGTGGTCATCACCACGTTCTTGCGAATAAAGTCATCGAAGCTACTATCACCCGGCCGCGGGGCCTTGGCTTTATCTGCCGATTCCAGCTGCCAACTCATAGTTTGAATTCCTTCTTGTTCACTACGCCGCCTGGGCCCTTGAGGGCTTTAAGCCCACGCTGTTGGGTTTCAGTACGCCAATCCAGCGCACCGATACGCCACAGATAAAATAGCGCTACGATAAGGATAAAAATAAATACGGCTATCTCAATAAAACCAGCCCACCCGGACTCTCGCACAGACACCGCCCAAGCAAACAAGAAGACAACTTCTAGGTCGAAAATTATGAAGAAAATCGCGGTGAGGTAAAACTGAACCGAAACTCGAAATTGGGCGCTACCAACAGAGATGATACCTGATTCAAATGGTGTGTTTTTATCGTGGCTGGAAGGACGCTGCCCCAAAAAGTAGGACAGCCCTATCATGATCCCTACAATCAGTAACACTGCGACGGTATAAAACAAAAATGGAATCATCGCGTCCATTAAATTGTTTATGTAGTCCAAACTGTCAACTCCAGATCCAGGATGCCAATTAATTTTGGTGGGTTGCTAATTCGAACTTCGAACCAACGTGCCTCTGCATAATTGTCAGGTTCAATAACACGACTCTTTTCTTATAAATTTCACAAACTTCTTGGAGTCAAATCTTACAATTTTTAGGCCTAAAATAGCGCTTGGAAATTTACACTTATAGGCACACGATAGCAAGCTTTTTCCCCGAAAACACTGGTATCCACGGTGATTGAAATATCCAGACTAGCGCTCTGTGAGAAAAGCGGAAAACGATTCAGTGAAGTACGCGTCAAAATCATCAGCAACGCCCCTGTAAATCAAATAAACAGCCTGATTTTCACGTTCTGCTAGATCTTTCGCTGCTTCAAATCCCATCACCATGAATGCTGTAGCCAATGCATCAGCACGCGCTGCTGACTTATCAATCACATAAGCGGCAGCCAGATTGTGGGTAACCGGCCTTCCTGTTCGCGGATCAATTTCATGGGAGTACCTTACCCCACCCTGCTCAAAATAATTCCTGTAATCTCCCGAACCGGCAACTGCAATTTCCTCACCGTTGCTATAGAGGACTTCAAAAATCTGGGGAGCCGTATCTACAGGCCTCTCGATAGCTGGCACCCAACTCACCCCATCGGGTTTCAGCCCTTTAATTCTTAGTTCGCCGCCGACTTCCAGGAAGTAACTACTGATTAGCAAGGAATCAAAAAAACTAGCCAGCTTATCAACCGCGTACCCTTTGGCGATGCCACTGAGGTCAATGTAGATACCTGCTGTTTTGGTGACCTGAGAC
>CAVOCG010000152.1:0-6370 GCA_963694095.1 Gammaproteobacteria bacterium | reverse complement strand
CAATCACAGATTCGCATAAAGCGAGCCACCTATTCACATATTGCGAAAATTGGATTGCCTCAATCTCATCTAACAGCTGATTACTTATTCCTTTTTGATAAATCTGAACAAATTCTTTGTCTCGCATCAGTGCATCATTATTATTAATGAGCATGTTGTTTATATCGAATGATAATTGTGCTGTTACGTTTTTATTAGATTTTTCTAACTCACGGTTTTGCATTTTTATTTGTGCAGCGAGGTAGTATAACGTTGCTAAGACAGCTATCGCCCCTATAATTTCACCTATTGCTCCCAAAGCATCCCAGTTCATAATGACTCTCCTCTATTCTTATATTAATTAAACCACTCGCTCAGAATAGTATGTACAGGGGTGCAATGGAACCATTCTGACTTAATGGGGTGTGCCCCTAGGGGTGGGGTCTGGAGAATGAAGTATATGAAACGCCGGGGAAACTTCATTGTTGCTGCTATTTTTTGCGAAGCCCGAAGAAGGTACAAAAAAGCTCGTCAGATGACTACATAGTGGCTACATGAGAGGAGATTCAGATTCGAGCGTTTTATAAGTGCTTGATATGATGGTGCCCAGGGGCGGAATCGAACCACCGACACGAGGATTTTCAGTCCTCTGCTCTACCGACTGAGCTACCTGGGCATTTTAATTTTAAGCTGCTTAATTGCGCACGCGACGCTTAAAATCGCGATTGGTTTTGATCTACTTGTCTCGGCCTTGTCGTAGGTCTTGAAAAAACACCATTTTGCGCAGCCGCGTATTAAACCTTCAAGGCCTAGATTAGTCAAGCCATAGGTCTGAATCACTTCTCTACTGGGACGTACCCCTCGGCAAGGTCGAATTCCTGGTTATTCAGGAACTTCTCCATCTCATCCTGTAGGTATTTTCTGTCCTCGGCTGCGGCCATGCTCAGGTGCTTTTCATTTATTAGCATGGTTTGTTGGGCTTGCCATTCACCCCAGGCTTGCTGAGAGACAGACTCGTAGATCTTCTGTCCTTTCGCTCCGGGATAGGGGGGCACCACCAAGCCAGGGAGCTCCTTGCCGTATCTTTTACAGTGAACCATTCTTGCCATAGTGGCTTCCTCTCTTTATTCGGTCAGTGATGTCAGCAGCTTCTTTACCGGTGCCGCCAGGCCCACTTCGGTGGATTGATCCAACGGGTACCAAAGCCATCTGTCAGATTCGGCTACTTCATCATTTATTTGTCTTGCACGCAACTTTATCGGCGTAATGTCCAAATGAAAGTGAGAAAAAGTGTGTCGGAGACCTGGCAGTTGTTCCCGCGTCGTGTTTTCGATGCTGCAATGTTTTAGCTCGAATACCTCATCCGTATTCTTGCCTTCTGGCAGGCTCCATAAGCCGCCCCAAATGCCGGTTGGTGGCCGTTTTTCCAATAACACGTCACCGAGAGGGTTTTGTACGATAAAAAAGGTGACTGACCTCACCGGCAGAGCCTTTCTAGGTTTCCTGCGGGGATAGTCGGTTGTGTTGCCTTGCTTGAAGGCTAAACAGCTAGCGCGTAAAGGACACTGCTGACAAGCCGGATTGCTTCGGGTGCACATAGTGGCACCGAGATCCATCATGGCCTGAGTGTACTGGGCTACTTGACTCTGGGGTGTCAGGGACTCGGTTAACTCCCATAGTTGCCGTTTTATGCTGGCTTGCTCAGGCCATCCGCCGATGGCTTTATACCGAGTCAGAACTCGCTTCACGTTGCCATCGAGTATGGGTGCTCTGATCTGCATGGCTATGGCAGCGATGGCGCCAGCAGTTGATTGGCCAATGCCGTCGAGTTCCATCAGTGCTTCAACACTGGTTGGGAAGTTCCCATGTTGGTTGGTCGCGATTTTTATTGCAGTCTTGTGCAGGTTTCTCGCTCTGGCGTAGTACCCCAAACCGGTCCATAGATGTAATACCTGGTCGAGGGGTGCGCTGCCTAATTTTTCGACAGTGGGGAACCATTCCATGAATCGCAAGTAGTAGGGGATTACCGTACTAACCTGGGTCTGTTGCAGCATTATTTCAGAAACCCAGACGCGATACGGCGTCGGGTTATGTTGCCAGGGAAGGTCGTGACGGCCGTGTTGGTGAAACCAATCGAGAACCTGATTTGCGAAGTCGGTCATTGGTGATTGCTATGGGTCGAGATAATCAAGCGATGTTGCTAATTCAGAAGACTGCGCAGTAAACCCTGGACAGTGTCCTGCAATTGTTCTGGCACTTGATCGGTGATGGTATCGTCCAGCCGGCGTTCGATTTCATTGCGGCCCATTTGTGCGAAGATCTCTCTTACTTCCGTAAAATCCGGACGGCAATATTGTATGACTTCATCTTCAATCATCGCGGCACACTGCACCGGCCAGGAAACATCATGGTAGCGCTCGTCGATCTGTATGGTTTGTAAATGGGGATCGCCGAGTAAGGTGAAAGCCAGTTGATAATCGAACGAGCCATCACTGAGATCTAGCCCGCCGGTACCGCTGAGATCAAAATTATCCATACGCAGTTTAATCTGTTGATCTTGCTTGATGCCTTCGCTAAGAAGAATATAACCGCTGAAGTCGCTGAACTGCATTATGTCCGGCCATTGTTGAATCGCATCGCCGGTTGGGCTTAAGGCGGTAATTGCGGTAAAAACTTGTTTGATGACACCGATATCCACTAAATTTTCGTTGATTGCAAACACAGTCGATCCATTGAGCGTATTAATCAAGTCATTGACGGTGTTACCACTGGCTGTGTAATCCACCTCCACATCCAAGCGTCCAGTAATGGCATTCAGATCTTCTCGGGTAAGTGCCAGGTCTACGATATTAAGTTGTTGCAGGCTTAGTTGGGTGGTAAGTGCGGACTCTTCACTGCGGCCATCCAGCCGTATATTGCCCTGAATCTGACCACCAAACGCGTCGATGGTTTGAGTTTCAATATCGAGAACACTGTTTTCTAAATTAGTAAATAGGTTGATGTTGTTAAATTGCCTGCCATCGAATACTAGCGACTCAATGTAAATAGAACCCAGCATGTTCATGCCGTTTAGCAGTTCCACTGGAATTTCGATATCGGTTTCCGCAGCTTGCCTGGGGGCCATTGTTGCAGTGAACTGATTTATTTGTGAATCTGAGGCCAGCTCGTTTTCTTCTTCTAATACGTCTTCTTCTGGAAATAATCTGCTTAAGTCAAGTGCATTGGTTGATACATCATAACTGATATTAGTTGGTAAAAATTCATTGGCATAACGAATATTTGCGTTGGCTTCCAACTGCATATTGCCGAGGTTAGCAATCAGCTCAGTTAATGAAAATTCTGTTTCATCACCGGAAAAATCGATAGAAAAATTAAGCTGCTGATCTGTGTCTGTATTAACTCCAGGTAGAGCTAAAACGGCTTTGTCTTGTTCGGTGATATTGAGAGAGTCGAGTAAATCGAAAATATTAAATTGATTCGATTGTAAGTTCCCATTAAAGGTCATTGCGTCATTTAGTCCGCTGACGATGATTCCGCCCTGCAATAACATTGGCGTTAAACTAAGATTAATTTCATCAAGCTCGGCCGTGCCATTTTCCAGATCAACTTGTGCTGTTGTGTTGAACCAAAAACTCTGGGACTCGTCAGTGCTGTTTGAATTTAATTCAAAATTTGCATCAATGGGAAACGGGCGACCTTCGAGGTTACTGTCACTGCTGGCAAAAGTTAAATTGGCAATAAGATAACGATAGCCTTGTTCTATATTTTGTATATCGATGCTGGCATTTTCGATGCTGATTTGTTCGAAGGCGATTACAAGCGAATCGGACTCTGCATCGTTTTCGCTTGCACCCGAATTTCGATTGGTGTTTGCCTGGTTTCCGACAGAGGTGTTGCTGGTTCCTCTATCCAGTGGCGCCGTCAAATCCCAAATGCTATGGCCATCGGAATTAATGTAAGAGTTAACATGGAAATCGCTTGCACTGAATTCTTTGACAAGCAGTTGTCCGCGAATTAAGGCGCCGAGATCAGCTCGCAGCGAGATCGCCGAGGTGGAAGCGAGCTCTTGTGGTGAATTGGGGTTACGCAGTCTCACATCATTTAGTGTGATGCCGAAGTAGGGTCTGAAAACCAAATCAAGATCACCAGCGATATTGAGTTGATAGCCGGTATTGTTGAGTACCGCCTGCTCGAGAGTCGATTTGTATTGGTTAGGGTTAGCCAGAAAAACTAGGCTGATAGCCAATAGCACCCCGATAGCAAGGAGCGAGAGCACTAGCTTAAGAATTACTTTTAGGAAATTACCCATGGCTGGTTTTCAGAATGTGCTTCGACTTTCATTGACAAGTGGCTAGTTTACCCGAAGCGGATAGTACATGCACGGCAGGGTGGATTGACACTTACGACTGAAAACAGGGCCAAAGTAGGCGGTTTTTGGTAAAAATGATGGGTTTTGTGAATTTTGCATTTGTTTATGGCTTTATTTGGCCTGCGACGGGCATTATAATGCGCTCTTTTCCGGCAACCGGAAATCCACTTCTATTCCGGCCGCCGATTTTCCAACTATTCTACAAACACAAGGTAGTTTCATGTCTGACACTTCACCTCGACAAGCCAGTGTAGAGCGCAATACCAAAGAGACCCAAATCACTGTATCCGTGAACCTGGACGGCAGTGGTAAGCTTGAGGTTGAAACTGGATTGCCCTTTCTCGACCACATGCTCGATCAAATTGCCCGACATGGCTTGGTGGATATTAGCGTTAAAGCCAAGGGCGATTTGGAAATTGATGCCCATCACACAGTAGAAGATATTGGTATTACCTTGGGTCAGGCATTCGATAAAGCATTGGATAGAACCGGCATTCGTCGTTATGGCCATGCCTATGTGCCATTGGATGAGGCGCTGTCTCGTGTCGTTATCGATTTCTCGGGTCGACCCGGCCTGGATTATCATGTGCAATTCGCTCGGGGCGCGGTAGGTACCTTTGATGTGGACTTGTTTCACGAGTTCTTTCAAGGCTTTGTGAATCACGCCTTGGTAACTCTGCACATGGATAATATTCGTGGGAAAAATGCCCACCATCAGATCGAAACATTGTTCAAGGCCTTCGGACGGGCAGTTAGAATGGCAATTGAAATTGATCCACGGGCCAGTGATGTAATTCCATCAACTAAAGGCTCCCTTTAGAGACATACACAGGCCTCAGCCCATTGAATAAAATTGCAGTCATCGATTACGGCATGGGTAATCTCCATTCTGTTGCAAAAGCCGTGGAGTTTGTCGGATCACAATCCGGCGAATGCGTTGAGGTCATCGTCACATCTGATGCACAGGAAATTGCTAATGCCAATCGCGTCATTTTTCCTGGAGTAGGTGCAATCCGTGATTGCATGGCGGAAATTCTGCGTCTCGATGTTGACAAGATTGTTGGCGACGTAATCCGCTGCAAACCGGTATTGGCAATTTGCGTTGGTATGCAGGCTCTGATGAATCGCAGCGAAGAAAATAACGGTGTGGACTGTCTGGGTTTTATGGATGGCGACGTGCGGTATTTTGGTGATGATTTGAAAAGCGCTAGCGGTGAGCGATTAAAAGTGCCCCATATGGGTTGGAACACCGTCGCGCAAACTCGTAGCCATCCATTATGGGAAGACATTCCTGACAATAGTCGTTTCTATTTTGTACACAGCTACTATGTACAGACAGATAAACTGGAGGTGGTAACTGGAGTTACTCATTACGGCACAGATATTGTGGCAAGCCTGGCGGATGAAAATATTTTTGCTACGCAGTTTCACCCGGAAAAAAGTCAGCACGCTGGATTAACTCTGTTAAAGAATTTTTTACATTGGGATGGTGTCAGCTGATCTTTGACAATTGATTTAACGTATCTTGCGGCCACAAAACAAAGTTTATTCTGATGCGAAAAAGTTAGCGCAGTAGGTTCATGAGTATTCCTAAAACAATAGGATTAAGATGTTAGTCATTCCCGCAATCGATTTAAAAGATGGTCAATGTGTTCGCCTGCGGCAGGGGCGCATGGAAGACTCAACTGTGTTCTCTGATAACCCTGTAGCCATGGCAGGGCACTGGCTTAAAAAAGGAGCGCGACGTCTGCATGTGGTAGATTTAAATGGAGCCTTTGCCGGCATTCCGGTGAATGGTGAAATTGTTACCGCAATTGCGCGACAGTATCCTTCTTTACCCATTCAGATTGGCGGTGGTATTCGCGATCTGGACAGTATCCAGTTTTATATCAGCGCGGGAGTCAGCTACGTCATAATCGGCACCCAGGCGGTTAAGCAACCGGAATTTGTAAAGCAGGCCTGTGATGCATTCCCGGGCAAAGTTATTGTGGGACTGGACGCGGTCGATGGCAAAGTCGCCAC
>CAVOCG010000151.1:0-6437 GCA_963694095.1 Gammaproteobacteria bacterium | reverse complement strand
TCGGATAAATCTGCGGGCCTGCGTATGCATTTCCCGGGAACGGTTGCCCATCAGACTTTGTAATTCCCAAGACTTTACAGCTGCACATCACAGCTGATGCGTTGTATTTATCCGTGCTGGATAAAATCAAGCCTGTGGCTTTAAAGTTTGATTCTTTCAGTCCTTCTGGAAATCGCAAGCCATTTAAGTAACTCGATGCGGCAGAGCGGCCTAAACGTAGAACTTTTGGCTGTACCCACCTGTACAAGTGGGCCGCGCCAAGCTCGGTTTCTTGCCACCCTGCTGCAGCTCCTTTTTTGTTGTCTACTACCCATTGCCTTAGCGATTGCAAGACAGAGATCTCTTCATCGGTGGGATTTATTAGAATTGCGCCTGAAGCCGCATCCCGTTCCTTAAAGAGTGCCCAAGGATCCCCAGTCCAACCCGATAGAGCAGCATCTATAGTTTTAATATCCTCGAGCGACTGGTAATAGTCAGGACCGTTCGGGTCTATGCCTCCATCAAATATTCTGTAAGAACTTATTGCTCCAAAGCTAAGCTCAGACAATCGTTTTAGGGCTCTTTTGGCATCGGCCCGAAAGCTCGCAGGGTAATTATACCTTGTCGTTCCATTATAGCCTCTAAGCACGAATGCAATATCAGCCTTCTCAGTAATAATTATCGAATCAATGAGTTCAAAATCATAGTTGATGTCATCAACTAATTTAAAAGCTAGGTAATAAGGAATCGCATCAACCTGGATAATGTCCTGATAAATTAGTGTTGATGAATTAAAGGTGCCCGAACAGTTTGGTGCTGCTCCGCTGGAAGTTTTTAATTCAGGCTCATTGAATATTTGGCTTTCATACAGAGTGATTATTGGCGGGCTTAAGAATTTAATTTGAAAAGACACCCCAAAATAGGTATTGCCATTTAGGGGCGCTTGTTTTCCACTCTCATAAAGCGCAATACAGGATGAAATTTTGCCCGTCTCGCTAGAATACGCCCCTATATTATTAGGCAATCCATATTTTCTATCTGGTTCAATACCAAAATAAGTCTGGGCTGAAAGTAGGCCAGTCGGTATTAATAAAGAAATCAAGAGAATGAAATTGAAGTATCTTTTTAAACATTTAGCATTTCGATCTATCACCACCACACTGACATCTCCTGCGCTCCACACACCTGAATTACTTGATGGTTACCATTTTCTATGCAAAATTACCCGACGTATTTCCCATTAATGATGTAGCAGTACAGCGGACACTAAAGATCCTTGTGAGCACCCATTGTGATAATTATCTCTACAGCAACTTCTCTCGCCTGCTAACGAACTCGTCTTATCGACAGTCCACGCACACTGGCCTGTTTCGGCTAGGACCCGCCTTCCCTCTTTAATTGCGGCAATGCAAGTCATGGGTCACCGACCCCAATTTCATTGCACCGGCGGCACCGCCTCCAGCAACATCGGAATCATCTGGTTTAAAGCGTCGCCGCCCGGGCCGGCTCCTGTGTATTTGCCGATACGTACTACTACCAGACTATGGCTCGGCATGATGCTCGTGCTCTGACCGCCAGCACCTCGCATAGCGAATGCATTGATGGGCTCGACATCATCGGTTCCCCCGTTGATCATCCAGAAGAAGGCGCCGCCGTAATTCGGACGGCCGTCACTCTCCCATGCAGGAGCAACAGTGCTGGCGTACTCCACGTAACCTTCGGGAAGCAGACGCTCTCCGTTCCAGACTCCATCCTGCAGGTAAAGATTTCCAAGCCGTGACCAGTCCCGGGCAGACATGAAGGCCAATCCCTGGCCCAGAAAATTACCGTAAAAGTCAGTTTCGATCAGGGCACTACGAATGCCGAGTTTGTCGAACAGAGACCGCTGCGGGAACGCGTGGTATTCCTCACCCCGGCCTTCCACCGCCAGCCGAATCAGGTAGCTCGCCAGAATTGGATCGGTATTACGATACCGTCCCACCGTGTTCGGTGGGTACTCGGGTGGGCGTGTAGCAGCATACTTGTGGAGGTTCTCACCGCCGGTATAGAGGTATAGGTGGTCAGCATAGGTATCGAGATCATAGTCCGGATCTGACGGGGCGTTGATCATGATCCCGCTGGACATTCGCATGATGTCACCAATACGGATATGCAAACGTGGGTCATCTGCGACGACCTGCCATTCTGGAATTGGTGCTTCCTGCCACAATTCATAAGCACCCTGCTGGATCAGGACGCCCATCAACGTACCTGTAAGACTCTTGGTCATCGACCAGCTCTCTAGAGGCGTGTGCATATCAACATCGTCACTGTAACGCTCACCGATAATGCGGCCCTGGTAGGTAACCACTAGGCCAAGCGTGCGCGCTTCCGGTGGCCCGAATCCCACCTCTATAGCACGCTCGATAAGAGCTTCGTTCACTCCAGCCGGCCACGGGGCATTAGACATGGAGTCACCCATGGGCCACGGTATGGATCCGGCTGGGGGCAGGTTCGGCTCGATGATAGACGGTGTAAATTGCATTGTTTCCTCTCCCATGGGTCGAGTCACACAGCCCTGACTGCCATAGCGTCTAGCTACCCGAGTCACCCCGTCAGACAACGTTAGTGCGACCAGTTGTTGCTCATGATCGATGCGCGTGTCGACAACATGCTGCCGTTGATCGAAAGGGGAGATAAAGCCGCCAACATTGGCGATTGCGTCATCGGGATCGAGACCTGTAATAAAGACAGCGGAGCAGAGGATCTTGGCATAGCCTGCCGTGTAATGGTGCAGCGCCTCTCCTGGCGGCGGATTGTAATCGCTGTCCAGGCGAAAATAGTCGGCTCTTGCATTGACACTATCCCTCGATCCATCGCTGGCTGGTGGTTCGGAATCAGACTCCGCTGCATTGCCATATGCAGTAAGGAAGAACAATAAGGTAGATACCAATGTGATCACTGTGTAGGGGGGGGTACGCTTCATTGTTATTCTCCTGGGTTGCAAGTTATTCGCCGATGGGCATTAACCGACTGCGTGGTGATGTTTATTATCTGGAAGCGAACGATCAGTCGCTTGTTATTTGCTAAGGCATACTTGACCATATAGTCTGCCTCCCGCCACAAGTGGCTATTAATGCTTTTAACAAAGTGTGCCGCGCGCGGCATCTCCTTATTTTTAGGAATTGGACTTCCCGAGAGCCTAGCATATACCTACGTATGCTTTAATACCGGCTTTTTGGGAAAAAATTAGGGTTTTAGAATAAATCCCCGATGTCTACTTTTTGTCGAAAACTGCCTCTCAGCTAATCCTCAATATCCATCTTTCTGACTTCCGCTTCCCGCCAGAAGCCAAAACTCATTTTAAATTTTTCAGTGTGAAATCCTGAATTTTTTTGATCTTATCAGTGTGCAACGCCAACACTGAAGCGACTTAATCTCTTATGTTTCCAATATCACTAGATAGCAGACTTGCAGTTCATACTTGGGGAATTGAAACGTTTGCCAGCAGTAATCGAACCTGAAGCTTGAGCTCTTCGAGTCGCTGAGGGTTCAGATTAATACCGTGCAGCGCCCGGGTTGAGCTTTCTAGCTCCAGTTGCGTATTCGGGCCGGGTTTTAGGTAAAACGCCTGCCCGCTCTGTTCAGCTTGCGCAAGGAGCAACTGGGTCTTCTCATCCGCTTCGGCGGACATTAACCGCAGTAGGTCTTGGTAGTTAACTTTGGCGCTAGCGCCGGCGACCTGGGTGCGCAGGAAATCAGCGATGACTAATTCATAGCGCCTGGCTGACTGCTGCCATTCCACCGCCTGCGACAGCGCAGCCTCGCGCTGTTCCAGCCCGAGGTCCGCTGGTGGAAACGAAAGTGCGCGAGCATGACGCATCATTTCGATGTGCTCGTATTGAAGGAAATCGTAATGCGCCACCTCTCCGGTGCGGATGCGCCCCATCTCTGCTGCAATTCGCGTCGGTGCTTCGGCTGCGAGACTCAACGCCACGGTGTATTCTTCCTGGTGCCGCCGGGCCAACACAGCCGGAACTGGCAGAGCAACTGGAGCCTCGGCACCTCGCTTAGCGCCCGTGGCTTTCTGGTTCATACTGCAATCCATGGTGACCCCATAGTTACCACTTACAGAGCAGTCCCCTATCATGCCGAAGCTGTCGCCTAGTGAGCGAAGGAAGGAGACGATGTCATCGATATCACTATTTTCCAGATACCGGCCCAATTGGTGGCGCGCCATCTGGTCCACAGCCTGCTGTAGGGAGGTGATGCTGCCATCATGCAGCCAAGGCCCGGTAAGGGCTACGTTGTGCAGTGTAGGCACCTTGAACACATGCCGGTCTTGCTCGCGACCGGTACGCCCGAATAGGCCATCATCCGCTTCGCTTGCCGGCCGATCGATGCCGTACCAGGGTGCTGCCACTCCAAGTTGCTGGTAGGAATTACCGCCCAGATTGACGCCATTATGGCAACTAGCGCAACCGATTTCCACGAAGCGCTGCTGACCACGTTGGGCCTGGCGGCTTAACAATTCTTGCTCTTCCTGGAACTGACGCAGGAAAGGCGAACCTAGCCCGGTAAAGTTCATGGTTTCGTAGTAGGCGATGGCGTCACTTAGGTTTGTAGCGGTAATACCGTCAGGATAAAGCCGCTCAAAAGTACCCACATAGTCGGGAATACTCTTAAGCACTGCCACCACACCGTCGAGATCATGACCAAACTCCGTCGCATTTTGGATCGGACCCAAGACTTGTTCTTGTAGTGTAAGAGCGCGGCCGTCCCAAAACTGGCGGAAGTTTAACGCGGCATTGAAGATGGTAGGCGCATTCAAGGTACCCTGGGCACCACCTATCCCTGAAGATACCGGCCGGCGGTCGACGCCTCCTATCATGCTGATATGGCAGGAGGAGCAGGCCACCGACCCGTCCTTAGACAATCGCCCCTCACGAAATAGTTCTGAGCCTAGCTGCAGTTTTTCCTCGTTCAGGGAATCCGCGCTGATATCGGGTATGACCCGAAAAACGTCATTTGCTGACGGATGCTCCACATCGCCCCGGATCAACGAAGCCTCGCCCTTGGCATTGGTGAACGCCAACCAGGCGCTTTCGATTTCCATCTGCGGACCTGATTCAGCGGCGTCCAGAGCAGTCTGAATCGTTCCTGATAGAAGTACCACAAGGAAAACTTTTCTCATCATTACGCTCCGCTATCTGAATCATACTCATAATAACTTCAAAAAATATTTTTCAATAGATTAATTAATCCATTGATATGCTACCTATGGTTTCAGCCCCAGCTATAGAGACTTCTTCATCTTGAAAGCCCCTAACGCCGCTAGCAGCCACCGAACCGATTAATTCACCATTCACGTAAACCGGCACACCACCTTGAAAGGTGACGCCACCTTCGATTTCTTCAATTTCACCTGCTTCAAGTCTTGTACCATATTCCCCAGAAGTGAGACCTGTTTTGGTCACTACTAACGCTTTACTAGAAGCAATAGTAAACGTGCGCGGAGAAGCACCATCTATGCGCCGCATCATTACCGGGTTGGCATTCTGGTCAGTGATTAAAATAGTCACATTCCACCCCTGCTGACGCGCATAGGATTCAGCAGCATCCATGGCCTGCTTTGCGAGGTCATAGGTCATCCTACTGGATTCATCTTGAGCCAATGCCGTTGTTGCAAACAACAGCATAAGCACTGTCAATACATTTTTAGTAAATTTCGATGTCATTAGCAATTTTCCTTATTACGTCTAATTAATATGAACCTAAGATACAAAATTGAAAACACTTTTTTTCAATGAGTTTACGCTCTCGGCCAGGAGCAAATATTAGAGCTACAGTATTAAGAATTCGGATCGCAACTCTGCCCTCAGATGAAACTTGCCATACCTACGAGAGCGGTCATTAGACCTAAAATAGCTAGAACCCTCCCGAATGTCTGCTTTGGATTCGATAGCGGACATTTTCAAATGGTAACGGTAGAGCAAAGGAGTGAAAATCCTCGTGTCGGTGGTTCGATTCCGTCCCTAGGCACCATACATAAAACAGCCCAAGGCTATTTGGACTCTTCCGTCCCGACCATTCATATCTTTCCTAGAAAATAAATCTGTTCCCTTTTCTCCACGCAATCAGGGTAAAGGCATTTCGCCACTTTCGACATCTCTTGCTCTTTCAAAAGAGGCTACCGGCGTTGCAGTTCTCACCTGCTCAAGCCAGAACACACCATCATAGGGATAACTATTTCCACGAGTGCCAATGAAATCTATGTCGCCATCATTGTCCAAATCGCGAGCGATGAATTTGTCGAACATGCCACGTTTACGCCTGGAGATATCATGACGAGTCCATTCAGTCTTGGCATCACCAGGGTTTTCAAACCAGCCAATTCTTCCTAGTGCGCCACGTATGTTCATTGTGGCGTCGTCTTCCATGCGATCTCCCCTGCTGTAACTACCGGCAATCACGTCAAT
>CAVOCG010000150.1:0-6493 GCA_963694095.1 Gammaproteobacteria bacterium | reverse complement strand
GCGCGCATTCAACGCTAACGCCTATCGATAATACAAAAGACCAAAATGAAGTTCTTAACGGGAAAGCGTTATGGATATCGAATCTGAACTTACGCAGCACATGAATGGCAAAGGGCTTCAGGAAGATCATCTTATGTTGTTTGGTCATCCTCTATTACAGATCCCTAAGTGGGTGAAAAAACTTTTCTTTAAGCATGACATCCATCATTTGGTTACAGGTTTTGGTACTGACTTAGACGGTGAGCTGAAGCTTCTTTGCTGGGAAGTCGGCGCGGGTATGCCTTGGTATATGATCGGTGAGAAATACGTCAAGTTTCCCTTAATGTTCGTCTTCAAGCCATCCATAGCGCTGGCTGCTTTTAAATTAGGTCGAACCCAAAACAGCTTATACCCAGTAGACGATGACGTTTTAAGAACCAAGACATTAGAGGATGTGAAACAATATGTTGAAAGCGGGCAGTTCTAGGCCTATCCAGAAGCTGCAAATCCAGAAGCATCACGAGCGCGCCGACGATCGATATAGTGAAACCATATCCCTCGGCTATATCAACAGCTTTTCATACTTTAAACACCTACGCGTCGCGCTCTGCAGTTAAGATACGCGTTGCCTTGCTCGCAACCTATAACCGAGAAAAAGGAGCTGACGGGTGAGTGAATTTGAGATAATGGGTTGGGCACTATCAGCGGTGTTATCGATTATCGCGTTCGCATTTGCAAAGCGTTGTAGAGCCTGTGGATATTTAAAATTCGGCCTCTACCATGTTAGGGGATTTGATTTAGAGCTGGCTAAAGCTTACCGCGTTTGCCCAAAATGTGGCGGTAGGGTGGAAGCCGGGATCATTGCCGATGATGGTATAGTCTTTTGGAACACTGGTGAAACAGGAGAAATTAACAGCGATGGGCACTACGTCCATTTCGGTGCGCCACACGAATAAACGTGATAATCCATGATGCCTTGCTTAGGAGCAACTCCAACGCGCCTACAAAAAGACATATCGCCCAATCAAACTCGCGACTAACACCGCCATCAGCCCGCCTTAATGAACCCTCGCAATACCCTCTAAACACAAATTAAACCCATCGCACCTTGGGCACAAATAGCCGCCCTGCTGTAGCGTCACATCGCGCGTCTTAGCGTTTCGTACGGGCTTTACATTATTGGGGAATACTTGAGGCGTCATAGCTTGGCCAGCAGCACCTTGGGGCGTTCTTGAAGCGGTTCAGGGGCATCTTCGTCACCTAAGAACATTGACCCCGCTGTATACCACCGATCTGTCAGAGGCGTCATTAGGTTGTCTTAGAGATCGCTGCTCGTAGGAACTGGTATCGTTGCTTTTGCAGTGCGTGCAGCTACCGAAAGTATCGCCGTAGTAAGGCAAATAAGGGTTTCTGCGGGAGCGAAGAAATTTTTCATCTCAAAGATAATATTATGACTAGTCGCTATTCTCAAACTAAATAAACTCTTTAATTTTGACTTGCCAGCTAACAATAAGAGTCTTCAAGAGTCCACAGCCTCAAGCAATACCGGTATGACTCGTTGCTGCCTGTCGCGCCACCGGAATTCTCTCGCGTAGATGACATCGATGACCTGCAGTTTCACAAAACAATGCGTTCGAAAGCCAAATAGATGCCGAAAAATAGGACGGCAACCGAAACCATTGATGATGAAACCGGAAATATTGCCGTTCTTCCCAATACTCTTTGTAAGATTACGAACGGAACAATGACAACACACATCTGTGCCAGTTCCACGCCAATGTTGAAGAGTGCCAAACCCTGCAACAATGTTGAAGGAGGCAAACCCATCTCCCGAAGGAAGAAGGAAAACCCGAAGCCATGTATTAATCCAAACGTGAAACTGATTATCGCCCGGCGCGACATAGATAAATCGTCAGGTATGCGCCAGTTTCCTCGGTACAATACCCAGAGATTTTCCAGCCCGATGTAGATGATCGAAACAGCGATCAACAATTCTGTTAGTGCCTGGGGTAGTACAAACACGTCCATAGCAGCCATTGCAAGGGTAATGGAATGGGCGATGGTGAAACTTGTAATAAGCAAGGCGAGGCTGCTAAATCGACGTGCCAGAATAACTAACCCGAGAACGAAAGCCAGATGATCCCAACCAGACAGTACATGATCAAAACCAAGCTTCAGATACCTGACAAGCTCAGGTTTTTTTCCAGTCAGGTGAGGTGGTTCATCCATTAAGACCCAACCTGATTGCTCCGTCATATACTGAACCGGAACTGTGAGACTTAATTCAGATCCACTGAATATTGCTCTAAGAGGTTGTGCGCCAAATACGATATCTACATAGTTAATGTGTTCCGGATCGTGTTCGAAAAGATTGTAGCCAATATGAAGTATTTCAGGTCCGTCGCACGCATAGTCCAGGGTAAACTGGTATGCGTTAATAGCTGCGTATTCCGTTGCTTGCTGGTCAAGGAGCCAACACTCACTACTGCCATCTTTCAAAACGATACCCGCAGCGACGATCGGTAACAAATCATCTGGCGTCCCAGGTCCCAATGTATGCAGATCTGTCACGGGTGCAGTGTAAAGGAGCTTCACACCACCGTTATACACACCGAGACTTGTATATGTGAAGCCCTGTTTATGCGGATGACCTTCAATGGATTCCACGTGAGAATGAACTGAACCACACCACAACAACAAGAATAACTTAAGATATTTTAGCAATGACCTGTTCCAACTATTTCTTGCACTTCTTTTTTAGTCTCTTCAACGCTGGAAAGATCAATGGTTACGCTACTACTTTACATTCATTCCCAATCGATAAAGATCGGAGAACTCCAGGCTGTTTGATCATCTAGTTGCTTCACACGGACATAAACGTTATTTCTATTTTCAGCGGAAAACCCGTACTCTTCATCTAACGACACCTTTAACTGCTGCCATTTTGGCAGATCACTTTTAGCAAAGCTCATATCCCAGCGACTGTCTTTTTCTATTTTCCCACCAACACCATCACCTAATAACTCTGATAAGGCGATGGTGGTATCCACCACAAGCTCGCCATGAGGAACAGCCATCAGATCGCGTTCAAATTCACCTGGTAGGCGCCCGGGTTTCTGGATGTTCCAGTTGTCAACTTCATCCATATCAGACCTCCATATCCTGATCTTAACCGTATCAACAGCAGCACTTTCCTTAAGCGAAAGTAACAGCGCATCGTAGTCGCCCCGTACTCGTAAGGAGAACGCTGCGCTGTTACCGCTTATCTGGCCCGCCACATCACCGTATGGCTCAATACCCAGCCCTTCAACTTGCTCCAACGGATTGTTCGAACCCTGCATATCAACGAAACCCCAATATCGCACTCCATCTGCAGGCGACCTGGGCCGAGCAGGGTTGTTCGGTTCCGAAGCGGATGTGATGCGAAACCAAAGTAGGCGCGTATCTTGGTCCGTGCGTGTATAGTCCTCGACCAGGACATCTTCACCATTAACAACCACCCCAATCGACGTTATCGGCGCTGTACCTGCGGCCAGCACAGAAAGTTCAACGGGATGCGCCGCTGGCCACGATACAACATCACCCATTTGACCATCGCCAATAGCGGTTTCCAGATAGATTCGCGCCAGCGAAGTTCCATAGGTGTGGCGTGATTTCAGATTTTTGAATATCGACTCGCGACCATGTCTCTGTGCAAACACGGCGGCTATCCCACCTCGCGTCCATGCCCTCGCCGGTGAATTACCCGGGTGGCCAATGTGATCATCGGATGCCGCATTGAACCCTACCTGGTACCCTTGTTGAAGATAGCGACGACCAAACCACTCAAAGCTACCGTGAGTAGAGTAAATTTCAACTAATGACCCAAACTTGTCGTCCAGTTTTGTCCAATCGCCCGGCTGGTGGGCATGTGGAATAATCAATACTTTGTCAGGATCATTGAACTTACGCTGAGCTGCTAACATGTTTGATAAGGTGCCCGTTTCAGCAGTAGGAAGAACTCGCTGACTTTCGTCTTGATGAAATATGTTGTGATGCCCACCGATGCCCCAGCCTGCAGTCCACTCATAGGCAGGAAAGGTGACAAACCCATCTTCAGGGTCATTAAATTCACGCGTCGCACGAAAAATATCCCGGAAATGTAGCTCTGAAAGCATCACGTCGTGACCGGTCAGGGAAGCATAATCAAGAAAGGCTACATCCTTTGCGTAAGATAAATACCAGTCAGGTGTGCCATTGCCATCGGTATAGGCTTCGTGGCCATGCATTTCCCCCCAGAACAGTTTGGGCACAGGCGCGGCTCGGACCATCATCGGGTTCGATTGCCCGGAAAACCGATCATCAATACTAACCACGTCCAGATAATAAGGCGCGTCACGTGCATCGACCGGGGCGTCAAACGCTGGAAATAGGAATCGTCCCGGATTGCCCCCAACAGGTTTGGAACGACCAACCTCTCTACCATCAATGCTGGCAATCAATTCGATTGGTCCTGAAGACGCCTCGTTAAAGTACTGATCTTCGACGTTTACTCGCAGGCTCACCGGTTCACCCGGACGTACCACCGAAGGCGCAACAATGCGCAGGTGATGAGGCTCATTACCGATCACACGGAAACGGGGCTGTGCAATTGGCACCCACAGCCCGTCGTTTTCAAAATCAGCTTCAAATTTCAGATCCATGGAGTCCAACGAAAAACTCTGGGTAAGCCATCCAGGTGCCCCTCCGGATTTGTCCCCAATGTGGAATGTAATAGTTTCGCCCGGCTCAATTCTTCCCTTGGTCAGTGTTAACGTGGGCGTAAATGCACCATACAAACTTGTGAACTGCTGTCCATACCAACGTTGAGGACCCGAGACAAACTCTAAACCTTCGCGACTCGGTGTGATGGTCGTATAACCCGCATCCAAAGGACGGGAAAATTGTATTTCTCCCACATCTGCGTACCAATTGTGTCCTATGCGAATCCGTGCCCCGACGTCCATTCCGAGTTCACCGACTTCATATTCAAGCACAATCGAATAATAGGCCTTGGCTTCCAAAATGTTTGTGTCTGGGGAAATCTGGCGAAATGATCCCGTCTTCCCAATAGCTGCCTGTATCTGACGTAATTCTGCAAATAACCGGTCCAGCGCTTTCAAATCAAGAGAGTTATCGGGTACCGGCACTCCTCTGGCAAGGACAGTGCTTATACGATTGAAGACCTGATTTGTGAAGTAATTGAGCAGTACATCCTGTCCTTGCAGTGCATCATAGTAGGCTTGCATCAGCTTCAAGCGACTGGCAACATTCTGGCTATTCGTAGGTTCTTGCTCGATCACAGCTTCTAGCGCATCGATGCGCGCCAGAAATTTGTTATCAAGAACGGCCACCTCTCTAAGAACCGGTTTTTCGCTCATACTATCAGGTGCAGGTTCACGGGCGCTGAATTCAGGCAACATCCCCATACTGTTTACGGCGGTGCTAACACCTACTGCCATAGTTGTTTTGTCTGCACGCGAATCAGTTTCGGAGCAACCCGCACAAAAGGCTAGCAATGACATTATCAAGGTGATTCTCGGCGAAGTATTAGTCAAAGGTGTTTCCTCAAGGCACTATCAGCACCTGGTATTGAGTAAGCTTTATGCGTCGTCAGGATATCCGCACTATGTTATTTCCTGATAGCCAGGTAATTAGTGCTCGACGATTTGTTTACTGCGATGGCATTCCGCCTACCCAGATGGGACTCGACCAGGCCGAGGCATCGTTGGCCTGCTTGACTCGAACAAAGTAATAGTCACCCTCGATGGTGCCCGTATCGTCAAAATCGAAGCTCACATCATCCGGGCCCGTTTTCATGACGCGACGCAAGGTAACTGTGTCATCATAGTTGTCGACTGGAAGTACCTGGCGAGTCCTTCCATCTACGAGATCGCTAAAGGGCAGTACAACGCGAGCCCCCGCAATGAAAGCGGCTTTTCTAAACCTGCTTTTGCCTATCTCCTTTGTCGGTTCTAGATCCAAAGTAACCTTTGCATTACCCGTAATGTTTTTAAGTTTCAATTTGATGGAAGAAGCGTCACCACGGCTACTAGAAGCAAAATGGATTTTTCGAGCGTTGTGCTCGTCGACTTCAAGTTTGTTAAGTTCGACGTTAAAAAAGTCGGTCGCTGCAAAACTGATAATGTCCGCTCCAGTTACCTCAAGTGTTCCAATCCACCCACGTATACCTCGCGGGTTATCATTGGGATGCATAGGAAATGATGGGCTTTCGAACGTAACCTGGAAATTTTCCTCATCTTCGTATCGACCGGACTCAATCTTCAAATAGTCCTTATGCCAAATCTCGTTACCGTTTTTGATTAAATAAATACTCTCTATAGGCGCCGTGCCAATCACCCTACCCCTTATTCGCCGTTCCGACGCAAACGCTGCCCGCTCTCCCATCCTGACCTCGTTAAGCTTGAAATCCAGAATCATCCGATCACCCGAAACAGCATAGGTTTGCAAAGACTTCATCGCGTCAAAGATACCG
>CAVOCG010000149.1:0-6507 GCA_963694095.1 Gammaproteobacteria bacterium | reverse complement strand
GTGAGGCAGCAGAGGCATTGCTCGAGCTGGCGACAGGAGGCCAACCGCAAACCCCTGTAGTAGTAACCCCTAATACTGATCCGTTTGAACATCCTGATGCACAACGCCGCTTCCGCGTGATGACGGATGTTGATGAATTGGAACGTGCCCTCGACTTCCCATGGGAGAAGTGGGCTGTATTCCTGCACCCAGCCCAAAGGCAAATCGTCGAAAAGAATTTTAATGGCCCTGCTCGCGTGGCCGGCTCTGCTGGTACAGGCAAAACAATTGTCGCCTTACATCGTGCAGTACATCTTGCTCGGGCTCACCCTGAATCTCGTGTGCTCTTAACTACATTTTCCGAATCACTCGCGAATGCATTACATATAAAATTGCGACGGCTAATCAGCAATGAACCACGCTTAGCAGAACGACTTGAGGTTCAAGCCATTGATGCTGTCGGAGAGCGACTTTACAAAGCTTATGTAGGGCAGCCCGATGTGGCTACAGGTGAAGACGTCAACAAGCTGATTGAGGAAGCACGAAATCATAATGATGATATTAAATTCAGCTCCCGATTCTTACTGGCGGAATGGAAAGAGGTAGTCGATGCATGGCAATTACAGAGTTGGGAAGAGTATCGTGACGTTGCGCGTTTAGGACGCAAAACTAGACTGCCTGAAGCAAGGCGCCAACAGATATGGTCAATCTTCGAAGAAGTTAAATCAAAGATGAAAAATCAAGGCAAGTTGACCACATCAGATATGTTCAGCAAAATAGCTGAAGAGATTACGAAAAAGAAAAATCCACCATTCGATTTTACTGTGATCGATGAATCCCAGGACATTAACGTCCCTCAGCTGCGCTTTCTGGCTGCTCTTGGCAAGGGTGAGCCTAACGCTCTTTTCTTTGCTGGAGACCTAGGTCAGCGAATTTTCCAAACACCGTTTTCTTGGCTATCACTCGGCGTTGATATCAGAGGGCGCTCTCAAACATTACGAATTAACTATCGGACATCGCATCAAATCAGGATGCAGGCTGACCGTCTACTAGACCCTGAAGTACAAGATGTAGATGGCAACGTAGACGATCGTCGAGGCACTGTGTCTGTATTTAATGGCAGTTATGCGGCTATCCGCACACACAATAATTTCACTGAGGAAAGTGATGCGGTTGGTAAATGGCTAAAAACGACTACCGCAGATGGCATTGTAGCTAATGAAATAGGTGTTTTCGTCCGATCAGCAGCGCAGCTGGGACGTGCCAAAGCAGCATTGGCGTCGTCGGGTTTACCGTTCATCACACTTGACGAGCGGATGCAGTCAGGCAGTGGGAAAGTAACAATAAGTACTATGCACTTGGCTAAAGGTCTTGAATTCCGCGCTGTAGTAGTAATGGCTTGTGATGATGATGTTATTCCTTTGCAGGCGAGAATGGAGTCTGTGACGGACGATTCTGATTTGAAAGAAGTCTATGAGACGGAGCGGCATTTACTTTATGTTGCTTGCACTAGAGCTAGAGATCATTTGCTAATTACAGGCATTGATCCTGCTTCCGAGTTTTTGGATGACTTGGCCGGCTGAAAATTAATCTGGAATTGATAGTTATCTTCCCGGCTTTCGCCCAGCTGTTTTAGGGCCGCTTATCAGGCCTATCTTTCGGCCTAACATCTCAAGCTCGTACAGCTCTGCCATCTTGGTACTTCTATAGGCTCGTTTCTGGCGCGTTTCACGTCCGTGGATAGTCTTAGCTGCAGCGCATTTCGCCCTTCCAACTTTTGTTACAGGCCCGCGTGATAACCCCCCGTGCGTCCGGCAAACCTCCTTTCCTTTCATGGCTGGTGCTCTGCATTGCTGTTTGGTGCGCTTTGACGTGGCTTTGCATTGTTTGCATCGCACGCATCCTAGTAGTGGGTAATTCTGCATATATCACCTCGGGAATAAGTATCAAGGGGTCTTAAGCGCAGCCGCTTTTAATTAAACACTGCACCTCATGAATCAGGTTTAAACTTGTGATGGTTTTGTCGGTACCCCCCTAGCACATATTTTTTACAGATTATTCAAAATAGGTACTTTTGTCGGTTTTGTCGGTACCCCCCTAATACATTTTTTTACTTATCTTTAATAAAACTAAACTTTTTACGTGCTAGGGGGGTACCGACAAAACCATCAGAAGTATTACTAGCTGAGCAACTCCTCAGAAATCCCCGCGTTAATTCTATAGGCAACAGTCGGTCTGCCACCGCTTCGAATCTCCTCTTCTGAAAGCCAGCCATTTTCTACCAACACATCCAGCGCGCATTGTGCAGCTTCCTTACCGCGAAGTCCTGACCAGCCGTTTACGTATACCGAGCGACAAGTGAAACCGTCACTCAGATCACCGTTTAGTAGCTTTCTCGCTAACGTGTTTGTACTCGTATGATCAATGCCAGAAACAGAGGAGTAGATTCGGTTAGCATGGCCTTTCAGATAAATAGCGAAGCTAATTGCTTTAGTGAGACTACAGAGCCTTACGGACCCATTGTGACCTTCAAGCAAATGGAATATTAGCGCCAGCGCCGGTATTAGGCTTCGGTACTTTGCAAAATGGCTTTGCCGCGCCGAATCAAGATTGCTGCCCAACAACATTTTTTCCAGTTTCTGATACCAGAGTAGGAACAACTCCTGAGCTGCCGCATCGAAATGAACCATTTTTTGCCCGTGAGTCCCCATCATTTTGTCGCTGCTAAGTTTCAGGTTCATCATTGCGCGGTTGTATGTGTCTATGGCCGCTTTGTCGGGCACCCTGTCAACCACCTCGATAGCTTTTGGTAAGTCAGGCCAAACCAACAGCTGAAATCGCTGTAATAGCCCATCATTTTTGGAGTTACCATTTTGCGTACTCTGAACATAGCCCTTGATTCGGTCTGGCTGGAATCCGCCGAACACGCTCAGACAGTAACGAGGCAATACGATCGACCCACGACCAATCCTGTCGAAACTATATCCGGAGTTGCCACCCCAACCCGTCAAGTAGAACCCCCGAGCAGCCTCTTGCCCCGGACTATCGAGAGACTGAAGTAAGCCTGACAGCTCATCTGATAATGCTAATACGCCCCGTGGGTTGTGCGCGAGAATCTCACCAAGTTTCTGGTAGGTGGTGTCGTGGACAACGTGGCGTTCTGGTTTCGGTTCTATAGGTTCCACAGGGAAAGTTGTGGATATCTTTTTCTTCCAGTCTGCAAAGTCACTTTTATATTGATCAGAGTCTGCTTTGTACTGCGCATAAGCTGATTTGTATCTGTCCAATGCCTGTTCTTCTAGTAATTTAATGGGGGCTAAGGCCGCATTAAGCGCCGGTGTTTTTTTTGATCCCGGCGGTCCGACGATGCCACCCCAGAGGCACGGGAACACCTCCCATGACTCGTCTTGAGATAGTGGGTAGATACCGATCTGGTTACCTACAATTGCTCCAGCTGCGCTCAGCATGCTTACTACTAGATAATCTATGGGGCAGTGTAAGCGATCTGCAATATCTACAGCTGCGTCTCTGAGTGCATCTGGTAAGTGCTCAGGATTAAGAGCAGGAACTGGGTTCAGTGATCCGGGGAGTTTTTTTGGCCCCGTAGCTTTATGTTCTGATGCGGATTTTGGTTGAGCAAATATGTCCGAGGCATCAATATAGATTTTGGTAGGGTTTACCCAACCTTGTCGCTGCGCTTCCGCAAATACAAACCGATGACCGATAGCTGTTGGTGAAAAAGAGTCCCAAGTCTTAGCAGCATCACCGGCATCAAATTTTTCAGAAGTAGCTGACCATTCGAGCCACAAACCTCGACCAATTTCTCCTAATTCATGCAATGCCATACCAATGTTGATCCAATCTGAGCGTGAATCTGACCTGATGTGGAGTAAAGCGCTTCTAAGATGCTGGATTGATTCCGGGGGAAGCGTGGTTACTGAATCTAACTCAGTATTGATGACATTTTTGTGCTGCTTATGTTCTTTTTCCTCCAATTGCTGCTTCCAATAATTGAGGAGTACGGGGGGTAATTCCGGTAGCTCTGACCAATGCCCGCTCCCAGCCCATATGTATGGCTTACCTGTTTTTGGATGAATCGAAGGAGGCAGAACATCCGTCACCGATGTCCCTCCTTTAGACGCTGAACGGAATTCAACGATCATCGCACCGCTCGCAGGGTCCGCTATTTGAATTGTCTCAAGTGAAGAGAGGAGTTCCGGCAGACGGTATAAAAGTTTTGCCCGATTAGGTCTGCCAGAACTGATTTGAACAGCATCTTGTGCCCCAAGAAGCAGGTTAATATCTACACCCGCATCACTTAGCAGTTTGGTAGCTGCTTCTTGATCATCTAGATCAATGCTAGCCGTTGGATCTTTACAGTGCATATGAAGTATGCCCATATTACCGGTTATATTTGCGGCGGCATCGACTGTAGTGACAGCATTTTCTGGTAGGTTCCAGCCCGGTGATACTGGCCCCTTACATCCTAACGGGATAGGGACCAGCGCGAAGCCATTTTGTACGTAGTCGATGGCAAGACTCATGGTGTGACCTGCCGTCGGTATGCGCGCTTAATTTTTTTCAGTACGTCGTGCGAGTTGGGGATCGGTAGGCCTTGGTAAAAATCAGCTTGGACTTTGCTGAAGATTTTTCCCTCGTGAGTATCTTCTCGAAAATTGATTCCGAAAAAAAACCTACCAGATGCCAACGGTTGAGTGTCAACTACCACGCCTAAATAATTGTTTATTACGATTTCCACAGCAATTTCGAGTAGCGGGTCTTGGTTTTTCTGCATATCGAAAGACTCGGAATCAAAAACATGCAGCTTATTATTCATGTCTTGGTAAATGATCATGACTCTGACCCCTTTAAATTAGAGTCGAAACCGGCGCGTATTTTTTGTAATGTGCTGGGCGTGTAAAAGTTACGTCTACCAACTTTCGTTGGGATTGGATATTTTCCGGACACAATACCGGCATATAGACTTGATTCGCTAATGGGGAGAGTCCCGTCTGCTAGCGAAGTTTTGATGGGTATTAAGGGTTCTAGGGTTTTGACTTTG
The DNA here is from genome assembly GCA_963694095.1 of Gammaproteobacteria bacterium. Taxonomy (GTDB): domain Bacteria; phylum Pseudomonadota; class Gammaproteobacteria; order Pseudomonadales; family Pseudohongiellaceae; genus UBA9145. The sequence continues at coordinate 1,466 of CAVOCG010000149.1, read as the reverse complement.
TGACTTGGCATAGCTTGGTGGCTCCTATCAAATGTTGACCGAGCCGCGATGTTACTGGAGGTTGCGTTTATCACCTTGGACACTTCAGGGGGGGTGAAGTGTCTCGAAGAAAAGGATTTAGTCGAGGAGCCTGAGATCAAGGAGCTTCATCGGCTTCCCTCTGAGCTCTTTGTGTCTTGTCCACAATTTGTATAAGTAATCTTCTGCGTATGCGTTCTTAGGATCGTTTTCAGAGGAGATTGCTCTTATTGCCTCGGATAATCCGTAGCCATAGCCGCTTGGCTCTGGTTCCATTGCTTTCTCAATCCACCCTACTGTCAAAGTCACTCTGTTTAATCGTTCTTTCTCGGCATTGTCTTTTTTAGAATTCCAACCTCCGGAGCCTTTTATTTCCAGCACATCGCTGGGATCGGCTCCATCGCCGATAAGCACCAACAGTTCTCCTATATATTTCAATTCTTCTTGGCTAGGCTGTGTGCCGCTAAGTAGCTTGCTCCCTAAGTTTTTCAGTTGCTGCATTTTAATAAGGACAGACTGTTTTTCTTCATTAGGCATGCTGGTCACTCCTAAAAGGCACAACATTATTATTTCCATTAGCTAGACCATCTAAGTAGTCGGCCCACGTTTGCATCATCTGCTGCCGTTGTGAGATGTGCTTAGTGCGGTTGTACGCTCTGCCGTTAGTGTCTCTCACAGCATGTGCTAACTGATGTTCAATCCAATCGAGAGGGAAGCTAAGTACTTCGTCGAGCATTGTCCTAGCCATTGCCCTGAACCCATGAGGACTGATCTGTTCGTTGGTATAGCCTAGAGTTCTTAATGCGGTTCTTACACCATTATCTGATAGAGGCCGGCTAGGACCTCTGGCACTCGGGAAAACATATTTACCTCGACCGGTTATTAGATGTAGCTCTTCTAATATCTCCATTGCTTGAGTAGACAGAGGAATAATATGTGGCTCCTGCATCTTCATCTTCTCAGCAGGCAGTTCTATGCGTGTTTGTTTGAATTTTACTTCTATCCATTCTAAGTGGCGCAGCTCACCCGGGCGGCAGAAGAGTAGGGGAGAAAGTTTTAAAGCAGCCATCACCGTAGGTGTGCCTTGATAGTTTCTGATAGCCATCATCAACGGAGCAACATCATTAGGTTCAGTCAGTGATTTGAAATGTGTTTGTTTGGGTTGCGCTAGCGCGTCTTTTAAATCGACACTGGGATCACGCTCAGCACGACCAGTTGCTACTGCATACCTAAACACCATGCCGGCGGCTTGCTTGGCTCTATGCGCTGTGTTCACTGCACCTCGACTTTCAATTCGACGCAAGGCCTTAAGCAAATCTGGCGATGTTATTTTCGAAATAGGGCGCTTACCGATATAAGGGAACAAATCTTTTTGGAGCAACCTATTTAATCTTTTGTCGCCACCTTCCGACTTTGCCCCCCGTTTTTGCAACCACTCGAGCGCGACA
>CAVOCG010000148.1:0-6511 GCA_963694095.1 Gammaproteobacteria bacterium | reverse complement strand
CATTCCTGATGACGCAGTCGCGAGGACCAACCAATGCCGTTTAGCAATTACAGGCATAATCCAATCAGCTGGAATCAGCAGAGGTAGTTTCTTTTATCATGTGGATATTTGGCTATGGTTCATTAATTTGGAATCCTAATTTTTCCTATCATGCTCATCGTTTAGCACGAATCGATAATTGGGTGCGGCGTTTTTGGCAAGGGTCGATTGACCATAGAGGTGTGCCGGGTCATCCTGGCCGTGTTGTTACATTGGTATCCGAGCCATCGGGCAATTGTTGGGGTGTTGCATTCGATTGTGGAAATTCTGATAACCAACAAGTGATCGAGGATCTGGACCTTCGGGAGAAGGGAGGATATCACCGCGAATCGGTAACACTGAATTTCACCGATGGCAGTACCACTCAGGGCCTGGTGTATGTAGCAGACCCGGAAAATCTAGATTACCTTGGGCCAGCAGATGAAATCGATATTGCCAGACAAATTCTCTCGGCTGAAGGGCCGAGTGGATCAAATCGAGAGTATCTCAGCAATCTAGCCAGCGCCTTGAGGAATCTGGATGTGTCAGATTCACACGTATTTTTGATTGAGTCCAAGGTTCAAACATTGATCACTACGAGCCCATCTGCAAGCGATTTTCTGTAATTAGGCAGAACCTCCGTTTATGGTCTTGATGTTAGGCAGATGTCAGAACCTTCAAGGACACGCTTTCAACAATATCTTTTACCTTCTGGCGGTACTCCAGCATATGGGGTGCTACTGCATGGACATTCAAATTGGCCATGGTTTCCCATTTTTCCACCATAGTTACGATATTTTCATCCAGCTCTTGCGCACCGAGTGAAGACTCAGTATCTACCATGGGTTGGTATTCCACACATCCGACTTCGGCGTGGACATTCGATAGGTTGTCTCGGATACATGCTAGTAATGCGTTTCGCTGGCCCGCCTTGGCTTTGATCGCTGCAATCACACAAATCATATTCGTCATTCCTTATATTCAATTGTCTGGGGTTCTGAAACTGTAGGACGTAGTACAGCTAACTAGGGGGCTCGGGATACCAGCCGGGCCCTCCCAAATGGAAGCGATTCCATGTAGGGCTGATTAATACTTCATTGAGACATACATGCGCTGGCATCTCTGCGATGAAACGAATAGTCTCTCCAAGATCATCAGGTTGCAGCATTCGCGCTCGTTCTTCATCCGAAACTGGAATAGGGCGCCGGTCAAGAATTTCCGTAGCAACCTCGGCAGGCTCCAAAGAGCAACAACGGATCCCATATCGTCCTTCTTCCAGGTTTATGGTCGCGGACATAGACGAGACCGCATGTTTTGAGGCACCGTAAGCTGGACCTGCAACATAGGAATCATGTCGCCCCGCCCAAGAGGAAACATTAATAATTAGGCCAGCGCCTCTATCTCTCATCTCCGGTAGCACAGCGTATATACAGTTATATGCCCCATTCAGATTGGTGTCGATTACCCTTTGCCAATCACCTATTTTCATTTCGCCATAGCGTCGTTTGGGAAGGTTAATGCCCGCACTATTTATGAGAATATCAATTTGATTCAGTTCGGCACGAATCTCATTCGCGGCAGCTAAAACTGCTTCACTATCGGCAACGTCGACCGGAACTATTATTCCGTTGCCATTAATTGATTGCACCATTTCTAGAGTTTCTTCAAGTGGATTGACTCTACGTCCCGATAATGCAACCCGTGCACCTGCTTGCACTAAAGAATTGACAGCGGCTCGACCGATACCGCTACCGGCGCCTGTTATCCATACGGTTTTTCCTTCGATTGAAGTTTTCATAAACTGAATTCCCAATTGTGGTTGTGGTCAGAACAGTTACTGACTTAAGTACATTTCTATTTTTATCACCTATACCTGAATCGCTTGTTGTGAGTAGACGAAGCATTAACGCGCCTTCCTATCACAGTCTGCTGTCGTCAGCAGTCGAGTTATCAAAGCCGGCGATTCACATCAGGTTACGCTCTATCTGGTGACGATAGATGTGGCTTCATTCGCTGTCATTTCGCGGCTCAAAGGTGAGTTCCTGTTGCCACAATCAACGATCGACTGGTGGAGTTGTCTGGGCAGAAATCTGCTTTTCGCCGGCGCCATGATCGACTTCTTTGGCATCGCACTGATCGGGCCGTGAAAACAACCCTGTTTTCCTATATTGAACTCCTGGCAACGATCGCGGTCGCGTTCCTGATCCTCGGACAATCACTTTCCCCGTTTCAGGCACTCGGCGTTCTGATCGTTGTCGCGGCGCTGTAATGGTCGAGATGGTCAGCTTGTGCGACACTGAGCCCGCGCCATACCGAGACCTAGCCGAGATAGGCCGTGGCTGAGATTTCGACCAGAAACTCCGGTTTCACCAAATCTGCGCGAATACAATATCGCGCCGGAGAGTTCGTCCCGAAATATTCTTTGTAGATGTCGTTCATCGCTGCATAGTCGCCGAGATCAGCCAGAAAAATCTGATTGAATGCGACATCGGATAGTGCACCACCGGCGGCTTCAACCACACTCTTGATGGCCTCAATGACACAGCGCGTCTGCGCACGGACATCACCTTCACCAACGATTCCCCCAGCGGTATCCATCGGTAGAATGCCGGAGATGTAGACGGTGTCACCGGCTCTAACCCCCGGCGAATAGGGCGCTAGTGGCGGCGCGGATCCAGTCGGAATAATCGGTTCATGGGCCATGTTGTTCTCCTATTTTGAGTATGTGGTTCAGCGCTCCAAAAATGCACTGATAATGGTGTTGAACTGTTCGGGCACGGTTCGCGAACATGCATGCCCGCCATGATCGAGAGAGCATAATTCTGCGGTCCGAATTCCGGCGGCCAGGGCATCGGAAAAATAGTGTGGGGTCTGGTTATCGTCGCGTGCGCATACAACCAGGGTCGACGTGTCGATCTGTGCGAGCTGATCACGGCGATCATATGCCTGGACGGCTTCAATCCGGCTGGCCATCACCTCTGCTGACGCCAGCATTGCGACCTGGGCTGCCTGCTGTTGCTCGAGCAATTCGGCATTGGCAGAAATCCAGTCCGGCGGGTAGAGCATCAGGCTTGTCATATCGCCATAGAGTTCTGCCCCCTGATTTTCCAGAATGGACCGACGAACCTTCCAAACCTTGGCGCGATAGGCGTCACCATGGGTCGTGCTGGCGTAAATGATGAGCTTGCGCAAACGCTCGGGGGTTTCGATCGCCATGATCTGGCCGATATTTCCGCCGGTCGAATGACCGAGATAGTCGACGGTTTGAAAGCCCAGGTTATCGAGTAACGCGCAAAGGTCTTCGTGCAACTGGTCGATGCTTTCAACCCGCACGTGGCTGGACCGCCCGGTACCCCGTTGGTCATAGCTGATCACCGTGTGGGTGGTGGAGAAGAACGCGATCTGTTCTGCCCAATAATTGGCGGTGCCCCCCATGCCGGCAACCAGCAACAAAGGCGGTCCCTCACCTTGAATATCGTAATATTGGGTAATCCCATTGGCTTCGATCAGGGCCATTCAACAATCCTGCACAGACAATATTCCGGAAGACGCATCCTCAGTTTCGAGGTGGGCCAAAAGGCATAATTTCGCGAAGCAAATTTCCAGCGCACCCAGAGGGACCCACGCCAAATCGCCGATCATCGATATCGGCTCGAGTTCGTCGAATCTCGCAATGCGCAAATCCATTTCCTCGGCACTTGGTGTGTAAATTTTCGTGGCAATAGTTCTTCCCATCCTTACCTTGTTGCTCAAACCCTAACGTACATTGGGTTTTCGTGCTACGTGGGGAGATTCGCTTCCAAATTATAAGCAGCATTAACGCCCCTTCCTGCCACAATCTGCTATAAGCACCTGTCTGCTATCAATAGTCGAGTGCGGTTAAGTTCCGTCATTAATCACTATCAATACGCTGGAACCTTCAACGGAATAAGCACAAGGTATTAAATTCATATTGCCTTCTAGACGGACTTCTATGGGTTGGAATTAAAGTAAATTCATCGAATGGTTAAAACACCTAATTAAAGTCCTTTATTGCCGAATAGCATCCACCATGGATAACTAGACTGCATTCAACTATACCGGTCAAAATTACATAATGCGAAACAATCCCCAACTTGCTGGAATACTTTGTGTAATTACCGCGATGCTGATATTTATAGGAAATGATTCCTCAATAAAATACTTAAGTGACGATTATTCGATTCACCAGATAGTTCTTGCTCGAACGCTTGTTGCGCTGTGCATTACGTTAATAATCACACAATTTGAAGGCGGGTTTAGTGTCTTAAAGACCCGCAGACCCTGGCTGCATGCAATTCGCGGCCTGCTAATAGTTATAGCCAATCTTACCTATTTTCTAGCTTTGGCCGTAATGCCTCTTGCTGAAACCATGGCTTTATTTTTTGTCGCGCCCCTTTTAATCACTATAGCGTCTGCCCTCATCCTGCGTGAGGATGTTGGCATCAGACGCTGGATTGGGGTTGGTATCGGAATGACAGGCATGCTGGTCATCATCAACCCTGGGTCTGACACTTTACAACTTGCTGCACTATTACCGCTTATAGCGGCAGTTTGTTATACCGGTATGCAGGTGCTAACCCGCATAATGGCGGCCACTGATCGCGCCAGCACCATGGCATTCTATATTCAGATTTCATTTCTGGTAGTTTCAACAACCCTGGGCTTAACCATGGGCGATGGCCGCTTTTCGGGCCATGACAATGCCAGTCTGGAATTTCTATTCCGGGCCTGGAAGTGGCCTAATCAACATGATGCTTTGTTGATGGGTATATGCGGAGTTTGTGTTGGCCTCGGCGGCTATCTTATATCCCAGGGATATCGATTAGCCCAGGCCAGTGCTGTGGCACCATTTGAATATGTGGCTTTGCCATGGGGTATCGCGGCTGGCTTTATAATTTTCGGTGAAATCCCAACAATTCAAAGCTTTGTGGGAATAGCTCTAATTATTGGCGCAGGTCTATACGTTCTGAAAAGAGAATCAATACGGGGCCAAAAACGACCCCGTGGCTACGGTATTAGAACAGTTAGATGACGATTAAGAGGCTCTGATTAGGCGGGCCGACCAGCAGACAGAAATGCCAGATCAGTTAACTCGCCACGTACTGTGACTGCCAAACAGCGTGAGAAACTGACCAGTTATAGCGGGCGATCATCGCGTACAAAGTGACCACCCAAATATAACGATACTCAGATTTAATCAATCTGATGTGACTGTGAGGTGATTTGTATGAAAACGTCAGTCAAGATACGTCGTTTGTGTTCAGATTAAGGTCGAACCATTAGTTCTGTGGCCCGACAATTCGATTTTTCGCGGAGTACGGTACGTAAATATTTAAACCAAGCCGATCCGCTAAAATACCAACGGGTAGTGCCGAGGCTGTGCCTGAAGTTGGATGGCTATCAAGAGCAGCCAGTTGAATCGGCTACAGACGCCGCCCAGTATAATTAGAAATCCAGTCCGGTCCGTATCACTCAAAAAGATGTCTTCGTGTCGGTCCCCATGTGAGGTCATATGGTAAAGCGCATTACGAAATTACAGTCTTAACGGCCTCGCCATTCGGGGATGCTAACAGATGATTCGTATACATCCCCGGCAAGGGTACTTTTAATTTATCGAATATATAGGCAGATCAATGGATGGGGAGGGTTTAGAAAAAATCAAAATTGGCATCAGTAGCTGCCTGATGGGAGAAAAGGTCCGCTTTGACTCCGGCCACAAAAGAAATGCCTATATCAACGGGATCCTCGCCAATTTTTTCGAATTTACCAATTTTTGTCCCGAGGTAGAAATTGGCCTCAGCATTCCCAGGGAACCAATTCGACTCGTCACTCTTAATGACAAAGTGCATTGTGTTGGAACTAGAAACCCTGAACTCGATGTAACTGAAGATTTATACAAGTCGGCTGATGAGCAACAGGCCTGGCATCGACAGCTATGCGGTTATATTCTAAAGAAAGGGTCTCCCAGTTGTGGTATGGAACGCGTGCGGTTGTATAAAGGAGATATCCCCGACCGTATAGGGGTCGGATTATATGCCGAACGTTTGATGCAAAATTTCCCTAATTTACCCGTGGAGGAAGAAGGGCGACTTGAAGATCCAGTGTTACGTGAGAATTTCATCCAGCGAGTTTACATATACTCTCGCTGGCAAAATTTAATGGAACAGGCTATCAGTATGAAAAGTTTAACCCTGTTTCATGCCCAGCATAAATATATATACATGAGTCACGACCAGTCAATGGCAAGACAACTGGGGTCGTGGTTGGCTGAAAGCCATAAAACTGACCTGGATACACTAACCACGCAGTATCCCTTAAAAATGATGACCCTGTTGAAGCGCCGTGCCACCCGAAAGAATCATGTCAACACTCTGCAGCACATCCAGGGATATCTGAAAAATCATCTGGACGCCGGCGACAAGCAGGAGTTGACTGCAAATATTAAGCAGTACCGGGAAGGACTGCTGCCTTT
>CAVOCG010000147.1:0-6548 GCA_963694095.1 Gammaproteobacteria bacterium | reverse complement strand
AAAAACCACGTCAACTTGCGGCAGAGTATCTTGCAGAAGATCTAATTGCACAAAACTTCTGGAAGCATTCTCGTGCAATCGGTTATTTTCCTCGATAAGTGGTTTAACAATGTCGGCGCCAATATAAGTTTGAAGGGGAATGGTCATTTCCTTCATCCAGAAGAAATCACCGCAGGGGATATCTAACATCGAATTTGCGCCCAGGCTTTCAAGAATTTTCGGGAGTCTCACTCGTAGCTCAACTGTACGTTCCAGATTCGAACCCTTTCCTGAGCGCGACTCCTCATCACCCCATTTGTTGGTGTGATAAATCTGGGTAAATACTTCTTCTGCTGACAAGTTTTTAAAGTGCTGAACTTCTTTTTTCTTATCGAAATACTTTTTGATGAGCCTAATAGGATTAAGTTGCATGGTTAGTTTATTGTTATCAAATGGTTGTCTTTATTGTGAATCTTATATAATGTTAGCTGTCAATAGTGGCTGAAACTTGAAGTGTTTCATACCGGAAGAGCAAGATTGCTGCGCCACTTAGCAAACAATGGATAATAAGCAGCGCAAGAAATAACTGTGCTGGTTGGATCAAAATTGCGCCTGCCGCAAGTGCAGTCAATCGCATAAATTCCCATATCAGGTATTGTTTTCGACCCTCCAGGCAAAGACCGTGAACATAAAATGCATAAAACAGATAGCTCACCACAAGCAGAGTCCCCGGGTAGCTTAGAGAAGCCGAAGAGATAAGTAGATATAAACTAATGACGACAGTTACTCCGAATTGAATAACGCAATAGCCTTTGTCGAAAGCCAGAATTGGAGGGTCGAATTTCTTGTTAAAGTCAGCAGGTTCACGTTGGAGTTCGCAGCATGATTGTGTTCCTTCCGGTTGCCAGCCTGGGTTTTTTATCCAGATTTTTAACTTGTTAGAAATACCAGACACCGTAATAAAATCCCTAAGTAATCGCCAGTAGACATGACAGTTAGCCCAGATGGGGTTCCAGCTATTTAGGGGTTTGCGCAGGCCAAAGTTCACCGGTTGGTCAGCCATTTCATCCTGAAAGCTATTAAAGAGCCGATCCCAAACGATGAATACACCGCCATAGTTTTTATCTACGTAATCTGTGTTGCGGGCATGGTGTACTCGGTGGTTTGAAGGCGTTATGAAGAGCCATTCTATTGGCCCTAATTTTGGTATGTGTTCAGTATGTACCCAAAACTGATAGATGAGGTTCAGGCTGACAACGGTGAAGAGAACCTCGGCTGGGAATCCCAGTAAAAAAAACGGCAGGTAAAACAGAAAACTATAAAAATCCACACTGGTTTGTCGTAGCGCGGTGCCAAGGTTGTAATCTTCGCTTTGGTGATGGGCAACGTGGGACGCCCAGAATATAGCCATCTCATGCCCCATTCTGTGCTTCCAGTAGTAGGCTAAATCATAGAGTACAAAGCAGCTGATCCACACCCAATAGGAATTATCGGGTAGCTGAGTTAACTGGTAACGTGCAACGATGATTTCATACACTGATCCGGATATACCAAGGATTACCAACCCCTGAAGACGGCTTAATGAACCCAGCGATAAGCTGTTTATCGTGTCATTGAAGCGATAAGTATTTCGTCCCTTTATATGCCCATAAGCCAATTCGAGAAGAATTAGCAAGAAGAAGAATGGAATGGCATAAAGAATCAAATCCATGGCTATAGTGTACAGGAATTTGTCTCGTAATGGTGTCAGTCAGAAATGTCGCTTTGTACCACTTTAATGACGATCCCGCGGTTTTAAGTAATACCAGAAGTGGCCACAAATCCTTAAAAAAGCGCTATTATGCGGGATCTGTTTGTGTGCTGAGTAATTTAAGGAGATTTATCGTGATGAAGAAAATCGCACTTCTCAACTGTTTTTTTACATCAATACTTGGTGCTACCTTGGTTACGGCCCAGGGGGTGCAGCAAACCAAGGGTTCTTTTGTGGATAAATTTCGTCAACTGGATGAGGTGCTTCCCACTGCAAACACATACCGCAATGCAGCGGGCCAACCTGGTCACCAATACTGGCAGCAGGAAGTTGATTATAACATTGATGTTGTGCTGGACGAGGATACTCAGCGTATTACTGGTGTAGAAACAATTGCGTATTTAAACAATTCTCCAGACACCCTGAGCTATCTTTGGCTGCAATTAGATCAGAATAGATTCCGAAGTGATTCCATTGCGGTCAAGACTGAAACTTTTGGTGGTTCCAGTCCGGATGTGGATGATGATAGCGCTGCTCGCATCAGCCTGAACCGTTTACGTCGCATGCAATACAGGGAAGATATGGATCTTGGCTATGGGATTCATTCTGTCACTGACAGGCGGGGCAACAATTTATCCCATACCATCGTGGGTTCTTTAATGCGAATCGACCTAGCGGTGCCCTTGCGCTCAGGCCAAGATGTGGAATTCATCATAGATTATGCCTACAACATCGTAAACGGTGATGTATTGAATCCGCGTGGTGGTTATGAATTTTTCCCTGAAGACAGCGCGGACAATGAGGATGGAGAGGGCGCTGAGGAAAAACAGCGCACTGAAAAAGAAGGTGGCAATTACATTTTTCTTTTATCACAGTGGTTTCCCCGATTGGTGGCCTACACCGATTATGAGGGATGGACTAATAAGGAGTTTCTCGGCTCCGGAGAATTCACATTGGAGTTCGGCGATTACGAGGTGGCCATGACCGTTCCGGCGGATCACATTGTGGCTTCCACTGGTGAATTGCAGAACGCAGGACAAATATTAACAGCAGAGCAACAAGATCGAATGGAGCAGGCCGAGGGTGCCGCCAGGCCGGTGTTCATCGTGAGTCCCGAGGAAGCCCTGGAGAATCAGAAAGAAGGCACTACAGAGACTAAAACCTGGCGTTTTAGCGCAGAGAATGTGCGGGATTTTGCCTGGGCCTCATCGCGTAAGTTTATTTGGGATGCGAAAGGGCACCATCAGGAGGGTGCCGAGCAGGAATTGGTAATGGCAATGTCGTTCTATCCCATTGAGGGGGAGCCGCTCTGGTCAGAATATTCCACCGAAGTGGTGATACACACATTGGAAGTTTATAGCCGTTTCTCATTTGATTTTCCTTATCCAACTGCACAATCGGTTAGCGCTGGATTTATTGGTGGCATGGAATATCCAATGATCACCTTCAATGGCCCTAGAACCACCTTGCAGGAAGATGGTGATCGAACTTACTCATTGTCCGAAAAACGATTCCTAATCAGTGTGATCATCCATGAGGTGGGACATTTTTATTTCCCCATGGTAGTTAATTCAGATGAGCGGCAATGGACCTGGATGGACGAGGGTATTAATAGTTATCTAGATGGGGTTGCAGGCCGTGAATGGGATGCTGAGATGCCATGGGGGGTCGAGCCTAGGGATATTGTGGATTACATGCGATCGCAGAATCAGGTGCCAATCATGACGCAATCCGATAGCGTCTTGCGGCTAGGCTCTAACGCTTACGCGAAACCTGCGGCGGCCCTTAATATATTGAGAGAAACCATAATGGGGCGAGAATTATTCGACTTCGCTTTTAAGGAATATTCGCGGCTCTGGGCATTCAAGCGCCCGACGCCTGCCGATTTTTTCCGCACCATGGAGGAAGCCTCAGGAGTTGATCTCGACTGGTTCTGGCGCGGCTGGTTCTACACCACTGATCACGTGGACATTGCATTGGATCGTGTCTACGAAATGCGAATGGATACTGAAAACCCGGATATAGACTATTCGCGCCGTCGAGAAATTAATAAGGCTTTGCCACCGTCACTTTTTAGTGAGCGAAACCGAGAGGAAGGATTGCTTACATGGATAGAACGCAATCTAGATGTGCGGGATTTTTACGATGACAATGACCAATTCACTGTCACCAATGTTGAGCGTAATCGTTATAACAGTTTTCTTGAGGGTCTTGACGATTGGGAACGTGCTAGTCTGGATCGGGCGCTGGAAGAGGATAAGAACTACTACATCCTCGAGCTTTCGAATAATGGCGGGTTGGTGATGCCAATAATTCTGCAACTGAATTACGTAAACGGTGAAAAGGAAGAGGTAAAAATACCTGCAGAAATTTGGCGGCGTTCTCCAGCCCGAGTGAAAAAACTACTGGTGGCAGAACATAAAATCAGCAGTATTGTAGTAGACCCCTTGCTGGAAACTGCCGATGCGGACATTGAAAATAATTTCTATCCGCGCCGAATCATTCCTTCTCGTATCGAGAGCTTCAAATTCAGTGGGGGTGGCGGTGGTCTGTCGAATCGAGATCTGATCGAAGACATTAAAACTGGGCTGAAGAGTGAAGGTGATGAAGAAGAGGGCGAAGAAGATTAACAGCTTGAATCGAAAGAGAAGATCGCAAGCTGTTATTGGGGTTTGCCTTGGCATGTTGTTGTTACTTGTTGGCACCCCCGAGTTGAGTTGGGCCCACCAGCAAAAAACTGCAACTACCCGTATTCTATTTAATAGCAACACCAATAATATTGAAGTTATGCATCGGTTTTATGCCCATGACGCAGAAGAGGCGGTTAGCCTCATCTTTGGCACCATACCAAGTATTATGGAGTCTTCTGAATCACGGCAACTTTTCAGCAATTATGTAGTAAACCGTTTTGCTATAGAGGCCACCGAAGAGGATGGAACAACCACAGAACTGGCTCTTACTTATGTAGGGGAAGAAATAGATGGGCAATTTCTTTGGGTATATCAGGAAATTTCCTCGGTCCAGAATGTTGTTGCATTAACGGTAATCAATGTAGCACTGCGGGATATTTGGCCCGACCAGGTCAATTTGGTGAATATCGAAAAGGACGATGAAATTTACACCTTGTCTTTTGTCGATGCGATAGAAGTGTTAAGAGCCGACTTGAATTAGAGTTGCCCTAGACCATTAAATTCGGCTATGGCCAAGCCCGCGGCGACGCTAGTGAAAGGGTCATGCTCCACCACCTTGCCAGGGAATAGAGAGTCGAGTATTTCTCGTACTGAGGGAATCAGCGATGAGCCGCCAGTTCTTACTACCAATTGAATTTGCTCTGGACTCAATTGACACTTGAAAAGCGTCTCCTGAACAGCTTGTTTGAAATCTCGCAATACCTCACTAATGATTTTCTCGAACTGCTCACGGCTAACCACCAGCTCTATATCCAACTCCGGTATATCTAGGTAGGTTTCATGTTGCGTCGACAGCTCTGCTTTCAATTCTTTTAGCGTTTGTACGACCAAATAACTGTAGTTGTGTTTAATCAAATCATATAGCCGGCGGAACTTGTCTGTATTTTCATCGCCAGATTGGATTTTTTGCATTAAGGGCGTGGTGTATTTGTTTTGATTGAGCATATAGCTTACCGCCCAATTGAGTAATAGTTCCTCATACTCTTCAAACGGAAATGCAGTTTCGATTTCACGGTCTTCGCCAGCGCGCTTCCACCGCTCACCCTTGCCAAGTAGGGGGAATATTAATTCTCTGAACAAAAGCTGATCAATATGATCTCCGCCAAGCGCTATTCCATGGGTGGCTATGACTTTAAAGTCATCTTGTGTTCTCTCAAGAACGCACAGATCAAGGGTGCCGCCGCCAAAGTCTACCGTGAGCATAGTTTGTTCAATTGGGCTGGGATTAGCATGCAGATAGCTTAAAGTGGCTGCGATGGGCTCCGGATAGAAACTCTTATGTGTAAATCCTGCGTGGTCGTATGCTTCGGATAACAGGCATAGGGCGGTGCGGTTTTGGTCTGACTCGGAGCCTTCGAAATTAACCGGATGGCCAATGCAAGCATGATCCACAGCCTCATTCTGGAATTGAACCTGATCCAGCAGCCACTCTTGAATACATTTTCTTATTCGCAGAAGTAGCGGTGTTATCATAGCAACCAGTCTAAACGGTCGGGTGAACACCGTCAGACGCGGAGTTGGGCTTCTGCCTAATAAGCGTTTTATACCTCTGAACAGGCGCCCGGTTTGGCCTGAATCTACAATTGAATGGCCATAGATTTTGTTGGTACTGGCTTCCTCTGGAAGTCCGTGGTCGCCAGTTTGTCCCGTTGTTGTTCTGCCTTCGCCCAAGAGTTCCGCACTTAGCTCGACCTTTCTGCCTGTATTACTCTTGATGTAGCTTAATATGGCATTCTGGCCAGTAGTTATCTGGAAGTCCTTGTCGATAAAAGTAGCAGACGGCATTATCGCCGTAGACTTTTCCAACGGCATCAGGTGTACTCTAACGCCGTCGAAAATAGCAGCCGTACTGTTGCTGGTGCCATAATCTATACCAATTCCAATCGGTTTTATTTTTTCAGTCATGGCTTGTGTTTGCTGATTTCTGAACAAATGGATAAAAATATAATGACATGTGGCGATGGGGCTAAAGGCCCTGATAAAATAAAAAGGCAGCTTTTATACCATATCGGATGCAGTAAGCTCCAGTAGAAGATGCTAGAGGAGGGGGCGAAGGTACTCTGAACCTATCGAAGCAGATCTCCCTATGCGAGATAACGAGCCAAGAGTGGCCCCGGAGCTTTAGAGTT
>CAVOCG010000146.1:0-6553 GCA_963694095.1 Gammaproteobacteria bacterium | reverse complement strand
AAGCTAACGTTCCCGTGCATGCAGCAAAATTTACCAAAAAGCGCTCCAATCCGCTCTGGCCCAGCCAACGAGATGGAATCCAGAACCAGAAGAAAAGGGCGGCAGTGGCGACAACAACCGTGATGACGAAGGGGATTATATATCTGGCCAACACATCCCATTGCACAGCCATGAGCGCAGCGATCATGAGAAAGTCTACCAGCAAGCCATTGATCCTATGTATCAGTTGGTCGTCAATAAGATAGTCAAAGCTTAGTGCGACTATGATCTTGCGTATAACAATTGCACAGCACATGCCCCACATGAACATCAGGCCGAAGCCCAGTGCGGCGAGATCGCTAGGGAGAAGTAGCTTGAGCGTATAACTCAACCACCAAGTACAGAACATCGCTGTGCCTAGCAGCGCAAAATGAAAAGTTAGTGTGTCGATATTAGCAGGGTGTAAGGTGTGCCTTGCCATGGATGTTTCCGATTCCGGCGGCATGATCCCTTTGACGAAGGATGCGTCAAGTTTTGTACTAGTGGTGTGTGCGGCAAGCCCTTTCTTCAGTCCAGAGTTGGCGAGTGGCACACCGACAAACGCAGCAACAAGAAAACCTATGGCACCGTAACTTACGGCCATTACTAGAACATCCGGTGAAATATCCATTATTTGTGTGACATCGGGATCGCTTGCGTTATCTAACCAGATCTGTGCCATAACCATGGCCCCAGCGGGTCCGCCGGTAAAACCTTGTACAAGGTTGATAGAGGTGGCTGCCTCTAGGCCTGCATTAGTTAAAAGGTTGTAGACGGTGATTACCGAAATACCGACTACGATCAATACCCCATAGGCACCGACAAACGTGAGAGAAAGCCAAATTACTCCCCGAGTCATATCCTTATTCATGCCGCTTCCCTGACTCGGCTTGCCAGCGTTGAACCCAATCATTGTAAAATTAAGCGTAAACAGAATTGCAGTAAGCGAGGCAAAGGTAGAAAAATTTAGTGGCGCCCAACCTTCTGTTGACAGCACGCCAACCAGACCGAGATTCATCAAAATCATGCCGATGAACCCTGCGATAAGACAAGAAGGAACGAGGTATTTTTGAAAGAGTGTGAATCTATTGCGTAGAAATATGCCGCATGGAATTAACACGCATATCCAGAAAATTGCCAGTAAGAAAGGATCGACTAATTGTTCCATAATATTTCCCCTAATTATTATTTTTGCTTAATGTCCCGTTGCGTTTCTTCTTTGATGAATTGTTTCTAGTCAGCGCCACACATCATCAATGCGATCAAATGTCCCGATACGAGGTTCCCCCGCTTGATCCTGTATCTGTTGCTTGGCAATCTTATTGGAGGGGGTGCGAGGGAAGTTCTTCACGTAGCCGATATAACGTGGCACTTTGAACTGCGCTAGTTGTCTGGCACAGTGTTCTATTACGAGGGAGGGGGGACATTGCTCTGGAGAAATGCCCTGCGCGAGAACGAGCAGCGCTTTTACCTCTTCACGTCTGATTGCATCTGGAACTGCTAGGACAGCGGCTTCACTAATTTCGGGTAATTGTCTGAGTACTGATTCCACCTCTCGTGCCGCGATGTTCTCGCCACTTCGCTTAATCATCTCCTTGGTGCGTCCTACGATATAGAAATAGCCATTCTGATCTTGCCTGGCAATGTCGCCAGTGCAGAACCAATCGCCATTGAATTCAGCCGCGTTAGCCTCCGGCTTCTCGAAGTAACCGAGAAACAGTCCAGGGCCACGGACCCACAGCGTGCCACTTTTTCCTTGGTCAACTTCTTCGCCATCGCCATCGACGATCTTCAAATCGCGCATAGGGGCAGCCAATCCACAGGAACCGCTGCCTACCATATGGGTCGCAGCTGCGGGTACGAAGGTACCCATGCCGATTTCTGTCATTGCAAACGCGTCCCGGCCAACAACACCAAATCGTGTCTCGAGTTGAGAATGACTGTCACCCTTGTACTGGAAGGCATTGACATAGACCAGCGGATTAACAGCATCGTCTTCTGCTACTGGTATGCCTTTCATGGCCACTTCATGAAAAGTACAGGTATGAATCTCGTAGTCGCGAATCCATTGCATGAGTTTGGAAATACTCGGTTGCTTAGCCAGATAGACTGTGCCTCCCCTCACCACTGAGAGTAGGAATTTTATTTGGGCCTCCATGTAAAAGAGAGGAAAAACCGATAAACTGTTTTCAATCTCAAAATCCTTGGTAAATTCCAACGCGGTAAAGGCAGCAAGCAGCCAGTACTCATGCGTCTGCATGCAGCCCTTGGGGAAACCCGTGGTGCCTGAGGTGTATTGTATTTGCAACAAGTCGTCCAGGCACACAAGCTGTTTCGGACTGAAATCTGGATCGCCGGTTTCAAGCAGTTGATTGAAATCAGCTAGTACTGAATTGTCGTTCTGCTGATCAGTACGAAGCACGATGTGAGAGTCAGCAAGGCGATTAGGCTTGTGTGTCATACCCTGGAAAGAAGACAGGCAACTCTCATCGAGAATAAGGTAGCTACTCTTCGAGTCAGCAAGAACATAGTCCAGTTCGGCAGGTTTGTAGTTATTGTTTACCGGGACTATTACCGCCCCAAGCTTGGCAATGGCTAGCCATGAAATCAGAAACTCCGGTGAGTTAGGTAATAACAAGGCAACATGATCGGCTTTTCTTACACCGGTTTTCTCAAGGGAATCAGCAAGACGATTACTCTTTTCCTGCAGCTCAAGGTAGCTGAGACCGTGCTGCTTCTCGATAATGTAACAGGCTGTCTTATCCGGCTTCTCTTGAGCAATCTGCCCTATCAGTTCGCCTATGTTCTGCGGCAGTACGACATCAAAGACAGCTTCTCGGATCTGTTCGGCCTGTTGCACGCCTTTATCAGTGCTATTTTCTTTGCCCGACATGAGAGTGCCTCTATTTATCTGCTAGTTCTTTGTCGAGATCGGGTAAGGATTGCGCTGCCAGCCGCTGCAAGCGATACAGGTGAGATGTATAATTCAAGGCCTCAGTCCGAGACATGTCCATACAGTTATAGCTCGCTTCCATTTCGACTTTAACTGCCATGGGTTCATGACTGGCGATACGCTGCGCCAACTCCATAGCTCGAGGCATCAGGTGTTTTTTCTCTACAACTTCATTGACTAGGGTGTATTCGAGAGCCCGTTGTGCGGATAGTTTTTCTCCGGTCAACAACATGTACATGGCAGCGGTATGGGGAATGAAGCGACTGAGGCGGGTAGCGCCTCCGGCCCCTCCCATACCCCATGCTATTTCTGGGAAGCCAATTTCTGCGTGACTGGCGGCAATTCGAATATCAGTGAGCATCAATAGGTAAACCAGGCCTTGGCCGACACAGACACCGTTTACCGCACCGATGATAGGTTTGTAACGCGGCAAGCGCAGGATTTCCCGTTCCCAGCCCGGGTACTCTAGATCTTCGTCTTCTGCGGACCCGTTCAGGTGTTTCTGCACCTGAGTTTTCAGGTCGTGTTCAACCCTTGGCGTCTTGATATCGTCTCCGGCACTGAAAGCACGATCACCTGTACCGGTAAGAATACCCACGCGAACGTCGTCATCTGCAAGAAATTTACGCAGTTGTTGATAGAAATCTTTATGCAATAGTGGCGTCCATACGTTTACCGGAGGATTGTTCAGGGTAAATGTGGCGACGTGGTTTTGTTTGGTATATTCGATCATTGTTATATCACTCATTGTCTGTCAATTAATCAATCCCAGTAGTGCGTTTATGAAACCGAATTGCGCGCATTACGGATTAAAAAATTTTCTTTAGAGGATTTGAACATAAAAATGACACGAATGTCATTAGTTAGGTGGGGGGGCAAAAATCTGGGAGTTCGGCTCTCCTGCTAAAGGCTGTCGGGTGCGTACCTAAATACCCTAAAGGGGGCTGCACCGAGACGCAGAAACACTTGGCGGTAAACTAAAAATACAGGATTTATGACAAAGTCATTTTTACGGTAGCGCGAACACCCATAGAGTGGCGCCCGTTGGTGGATTATTTATACCGGCAGTACGTTCCATATTGTTGGCGAGGAAACTCCCTGAGTTTGTCGCTACAGCAACGTACTGTTTTCCATCTACCCGGTAGGTAATGGGGTAGGAGCTGGGAGAATTGTCCAATCGCTGCTGCCACAGCACAGTGCCGTCAGATTGATCGACAGCTCTGAAATAACGATCAACTGAGCCGCTAAATAACAAGCCACTATCTGTGGTGAGATTGCCACTGACCGGCGGCGCGAATTGCCTCTTTGTCCAAATCACCTCGCGAGTTTCTAGGTCGATCGCCTTTACCATTCCCCAAAGGCCATCGGTGGACGCATCGGGATACTTTTGCCAGCGTCGTTCGGTGAGGTTGTTAATGCAAGTGTCCTGCATGGGAATATACAATATGCCAGTGGCGGGGTTGTAAGAGGAAGACTGCATATTGCGCGCGCCCAATGCATCGGGGCAGATGCCATTCAAGGAGAGACCGTCCAGCACCTGGCCTGGCTCCGGGACTGCTTGTTGAGTGAGTGTCTTGTCCCCGGTTCGAGGGTCGATTTCCGCAATGACATTTTGCATATCGAGATCTATAGAAAATAAGTAGTCGCCGGTGGCGGCGTCCACCGCTTCGAATATTGCTTCCTTGCCGCCGGTGACAATTGCTTTACGCATCACGCCATCAACTGGCAGTGTTATGATCTGTCTCTCGTAAGCCCAATCGTGGTCGAGCTGATCGTTCGGCATGTGTTGGAAATACCAAACTAGTTCGCCGGTATCGGCATTCAATGCGATGGTAGAGTTGGTATACAGAGCATCGTTTGTTACGCCGGGCGCATCGCTTCTTACTCTCAGCGAGTTGGTGTCATAGGTAGGGGCGGGGCCGAAATAAAGAAGATTCAGCTGTGCATCATAACTGCCAGGGTTCCACACAGAGCCACCGGTACGTTCCTCAAGTGACAGGTTGTTCCAGGTATTTCCGCCTGGCTCATCTGGCCTCGCGATGGTGTAGAAGCGCCACGCTTCTTCGCCGGAATTCAGATCGATTGCAATGATAAAATTGCCACCGGCCACAGCGGTTTGACCGGTCATTCCAATAATCGCTTTGCCATTCACCACCATTGGTGCAGACTTGATCATGAAATCGGTTTCCCCTTGGGTGTCGATTTGATGATCCCAGAGCAATCTGCCAGTTTTTGTCTCTAGGGCCAGAATGTGAGCATCGGAGGTGGGGACAATAATTTTGTCATCAAATATTGCGACCCCTTTCTTTGAACTGGGCCGGGTACCGTTATCCAGCTCTCTCTGGTAGCTCCATAATAAATCGCCATTTGTCGCATCGATGGCTTGCACTACATCACCATTGCTATAGGCAAAGAGAACACCATCATGCACGAGCGGTGTCATCATGTTTGCACCGGACGGTAGCGACCAGGTCCAGACGGCTTCTAGGTCTGCGACATTGTCCTTGTTGATTTGAGCGAGTGGGCTATGCCCTAGGTTCTCGTGAGTACGGCGCCATATCAACCAGTCATCAGCTGGAGGGTTCAATAACATGGCATCGGTAACCGGAGTCATGCTATTTAACCGACTTACAGGAACCAAGGGTCCATTTGTGTCATAACTGGGGTCGCGCGGATTCAATTCGGTCGGAACTAATGGTTGCGCAGGAATAGTTAGGCCAACTAGATCCGCCATTGCCAGCGGTAGAGGAGTAGCGCCTGCTACTGCGCCATTGCGTTGCAGGAGAAAGGCCATAAGTTGGCTAGATGCCGGCGAGCTAAGCCCGCCCGGTTGCGTCGGTGGCATTCGCTGCAGGCTGGTCGCCAGATCGGAAATTGGCTTATCCCCCCACCGGCGACTGAAGAAGTTTCCGCTGAGGCTGGGAACAAATTCGAAACCCTCTAGATTATAGCCGTGGCAAACTGCGCACTGTTCCTCATAAACTATTTCTCCTTGCGCGGCTTGTTCAACGGTATACCCGGCAGGGATTTGGGCTAGGGCTGGTGTATACAAAAAAACAAGAAAGCCACTAGCCAGCAGGCCGTGTATCAGGAATTTTGCCAACCACTTGGCGTTCTCATTCAATTTGCTTTCTATCACTATAGTTACCTTCTTAGTAGTAAGGCCCGGCAGGTATTTGGGAACTTTTAGTTTTACACAATTAGAGATTAAAAGGGGATATATAGCAGGGTCAAGGTGAAATTACCGCTCTCACAATAGATGCATATTGGGTTGTTTAGGCTTTTTTAGAGCGCCCAAGACAGGCAACGGCAATATGTATAATTCGTCGCAGAATCAAAGTAGTTAATGTGAAACTGCAAATTCAGCATTAGATAAAACTACCCTAAATAATATGCCCAGAATCGAGGAGTCTATCTGGCGCCAGTTCATTTTGGTAATTCAGTACTGGGGAATATTGCTTCGTTAACTTGGCACCTGTAATGACGGAATTGGTCAGTTGCGCTAGCCCAGGAGCAGTTTGCACGCCATAGCCTGCCTGTCCGGCGAGCCAGAAGAAGTTGCTTAGCCGTGGATCGAAGCCG
>CAVOCG010000145.1:0-6605 GCA_963694095.1 Gammaproteobacteria bacterium | reverse complement strand
TGTTATTGAAGCAATTGATGATACTACTTTTAACTACAGTGACCAGTGGGGAGGCAACTTAAGGATTTGGAAAACCACCGCCGGATTTTGTATGCGCACCATCAGTGCGCTCGGCCTGGAAAACATCACAGAGTGTTTCCGGCCTATAGTTGGAGACACTGATAGCATTTAGAATTTGTTAAATGGACTTGATCAAGGTTTCGTTTTATATTCTTGTAATCTCGAAACAATGGAACTAACTTTCAAAATGAGTCCAGCAAAAGTTTTACTCTTAGTTATCTCTGTGTTACTGCTGGGCGTTACGTCCTCGACTTTTAGTCAACCAACATCGTTCGATCGCTTGAACCGTAACCTACTGGATATCAAGGCGCCGTCTGAGCGAGTGTCAGGTGTGCCGGGCAGTATGCGTATCAGCAATAGTGACTGCCGGCCATATCGCGTAAGAGAAATTCGCTCCAGAATTATCAATATCGTAATACAGGAATGGGCATATTTTGGCTTCAGTATTCAGGATCAAACACGTATTCAAGAACCGCGCGGAAGGGCATCGAAAGCAAGGCCTCGCAGAGTCCGTATGAGTGCTGAGGAAGCTGCTCGAATTGCTGATTCAATTGGAGGTTATTGGGCAGCAACGCCGGATAGTGGCTGGATCTTGCAACGGCAAAATGACTCTTGGAATTCACGTGGTATCGGCTCAAGGTGGCGCAACCCGTGGTCAGCTGCCTTTATATCCTGGGTGATGTGTGAAAGTGGCTTGGGAGAACCCAGCCGCTTCGAACGTGCCATTGCGCATCACACCTATATTGATCAAGCTATACTTGCTCGAGAACAGGGCGCTTCGAATGCTGCATTTGCGGCCTTCGATCCCGGTAAAATGCCAGTTGTGCCAGGTGATTTGTTGTGCCGAGGTAGTCGTCCTGCTTATCAATCGATCGCCGAACGCCGGACACACCTTGGGACGGGTGCCAGGACCCATTGCGATATTGTCGTTAAGTTGGATGAAGCGTCGAGCCGTATTATGGTTATCGGAGGTAATGTGCGTGGTTCGGTAACTATGAAGCTGTTACCGGCAATCCCAGACACCAATGGAATGTTAAAACCTGTGCCGTACAACGGACGCGTAATATTTGCCCACCTGAAATTGAAGGCAGATCCAGTATCTGCTAACGCATTTGAGCTCAGTCCCACTTTTAACGCAATGAGCTGCCGCGGTGTACAGCCAACCGCTGCGATGGTGGCGGCAAACCTGACAGTGACGTCTACAGGTCCCTGTAATCAATAGGGAACCGTGTTATTAGAGTTTGTACGGCCACTTTTTGCGCACAGTCAATTTACTCCTCTCCTACAGAATAATCAGAAACCACTGAAGCGTGTTGCCTCTTAGCCATCCCAATTCGTGTGTTTTATCGGACAAAGTGAGGTGGCTTTGCTTGATCTTGATCAAAAAGATGCGCTCGAAATTATCTATGCTGAATTGAAGTTGAGTAGTTATTGTTAACCTTTGAAGAGAGTCAGGAGGAGTTTTGCTTACCGTAGATGAAATAATGACAATCAATGTGGTGACCCTGTAGCCCGAGAAAGTAATTTTTAAAGGCATGCCACTGATGGTAAAAATGTACATACGCCATATTCCTATTGTTGATAAACGCCACCAGTCGCTGGGGATTTTGAGTCACCGGGATATACTGCGAGCTGATCTATCCTGTTTAACTGACAGTGATGAGAACTCACGTTCGAATGTTAAAGTCACTTCACTAAAGAGCATCATGAGCGAGAAGGTATGTTCTGCTTCACCCAAAGATAGTTTGTGTAGTGTTGGGCTGATTTTGCAGCGAGAAAAGTTTGGCTGTGTTCCCATTGTTGAGGATGACATTTTGGTGGGGGATAGTTACAGGTACCGATTTTATTTCCGCGGCAATTAGTCAAATTGAACAGATCGAGAATTTCGAGGATACAAACGAAAGCCTTTAGGACTCTGACGAAGAATTTGAAACCGATGACGCCATGGCAACTGTGTAGCTGAGTTTAATAATTCTCAGTAAGTTTAGGGACGAGCAATTGTTTTCTGTCAGCTCTTTTGTGTCATTCATTCAATACCAGCTTAGTAATTCTCAAGCTTTTAACTGTTTCGGCGCGATGCGTTCTGAATCAAGCTCCTTCTTTCGTTGACTGATTAATGACCTTCCCCACTTGTATTCAGGCTAACGGGAGTAACTCAATACCTATTGATTACTCGTAGCTAAGCCATTACCTTACTACTTTGAGTTCAATTTGAATCTGGATATGGATATGAAACTACAAATATTTTCTTTAGCGGCCCTACTAATCGGTGTTGTCACTTTACAGGCAGCTGAAGACTATGTGGCTCCACGTAATGAATATGGGCAACCGGATCTTGGTGGAGTCTGGAATTTTGCATCTAACACGCCGATGATAAGGGCGGAACGTTGGGGCACGCAGGAGTTTTTTACTTCTGAGCAACTGAGTGAGGAACTGGAGCGGCAAGCCGCCGCGGCCGCTAGGGCCGATGCGCGTGCTGCCCGTCTGAATGTAGACCCGGAGTTACCCTCTGCCGGTCGACAGGTGTTGGGTTACAACGATTTCTGGTTCGAAACTCAGGCACTGGGTGATAATGTCCGCACCTCACACATCATCTACCCGTTAAATGGTCGTGTACCACCCGCTGTTGAAGGAGCGCCTGTTCAGCGTGGCAACCAGGTGAGTGATGTGCCAGGTACTCGGCCAGTTCGATTCACCGTTGGTGGTATCGCTAAAAATGGCCCTGAAGATAGGGGCCTCTCTGAGCGTTGTATCGTAGGGTTTAACTCGGGCCCACCCTTTGTCCCGAGCCTCTACAACAATAATGTGCAGATATTTCAGAGCAGAGACACGGCTGTCATTTTGACAGAAATGATCCATGACGCCCGTATTGTTAAATTGGGTGATAAACCTGCACTTGATGACAATATTCGTCTTTGGTCCGGTGACTCAAGAGGCCATTGGGAGGGCGATACACTCGTTGTAGAGACCAGAAATTTTAACGGTTTTAGACAAACATTTGATAGCACCGGAACCAATTACGATATGGTGTTGACGGAGCGTTTTACACGAGTTGCTTATAATGAAGTGATTTACGAATTTACCATCGACGACCCGTCCACATTTACGAATAAAATTTCTGCAGTTGTCCCCATGAATAAAGTCGATGGTCAAGTTTACGAGTATGGATGCCATGAAGGAAACTACGGCATGCTGAATACAATTCGTGGCGCACGTATAGAAGAGCGCATGGCGATGGAATCCAAAGACCAATAATATACTGTCTAGCTTCAGGTACTGTTTATTGAAGCGCGGTAATCGAGAGATAATAATGAAAAAAATAATTTTACTGATCGCGTTGACGGTCCTGAGTATAAATACTCTAAGAATGGTAACTGCCCAACATCGCCCCACGCTGACTCCTGAGCAACTGGAGCGAGTTCAAATACATCCGGTGCAGGGAAAAGCAGGTCTTTATGTAATCCCAGGTTTCGATGGTGGTCTTTCTGGTGGTAACGTTGCAGTCAGAGTTACCGGTAACGGTGTCATTCTGGTTGACAATAAATTCTCCTATAGCTCTAGTGACATCATCAGGCAAGTGGCAAGCGTAACGTCCGAGCCCATCAGTTATGTGATGAATACCCACCATCATGACGATCATGCGGGAAGCAATGCTGATTTTATGCCAGCGGCTCAGGTGATAGGGCATGAGAATGTCCGCAGCCTCATGATCAATAATGACCAGGCAGGTGCTCCATCCATTGTTTTTTCACATAGCACAAGTGTTTTTGTCGGCGATGTTGAAGTTCAGGCACATCATTTTGGTCGGGGGCATACCAGCGGAGATTCGATTATTTATTTTCCAGACCTGCGGACCGTCCATACCGGTGACCTGTTCATCTGGGGCACTCGACTGGACGGCAGCACGATGGCACCGTTTATCGATTATGCCAATGGGGGTAGTGCTGCCGAATGGACTGCAACACTCGATGGGTTGCTTGCGCTCGATTTTGATACGGCCATTCCAGGCCACGGGCCCATCTTGACTAAGGCCGATGTCAAAGCATTCCAGGACAAGTTTTCACGTCTAATTTTGCGCATGACAAGATTGATTGACTCGGGCACAGGCCGGGATGATATTGCCACAAGGCTCGAGCTTGCAGACCTGAATTGGCCGTTTGCGCCGCGAGCGGTACAGGCAATCTATGATGAGTTAGCTGTGCTTTAAGGCCCGTGTCGATAACTCAATTAGCGAGCCATCAATCAGTGTGATAACTTCTACAAAATTAGGAAGAAGTCTGAAATCGCACAACTATCAGGAGTAAGCAATATGAAAAAAATTCTAATTACCACAGCTACGGTGGTTATTTCGTCAATAGTGTTAGCTCAAACACCCACCCCTGCAATTCCTCAAGTGGCAACGGGGATCACCGGTGGCGAAATTCAGTCTTTCATTGACCACTTGCCCCGTGACCGGGTGAGCGATCGACCGATTCGGGTGGTGGATGTTACTGGCGACATTAGACTGGGCGTGTTTGGTGTTTACCGTCCGATGGGAGTGACAGGCGATGTCAATGTTCATCTGGTTGATACCACCGAGATTTATTATATGCTCAAGGGCGCAGCTACTCTGGTTACAGGAGGAACGCTGGTGGAACCCTATCCGGCATCAGACAGTTGGATGCGCGCCAAGGGTATTGAAGATGGCATAACGCAGCGGATGATTCCTGGTGACGTGGTCATTATTCCGGGACATACTCCCCACTGGTGGAGCGAGTTGGAAAGCGAAATCGAGTATCTTATATTCCGGCCTGATCCAAACAAGCGGCTGGAATTGAAGTAAGTAACGCAGGCCTGAAACGCCTTTTTTATATAGCCAAAAAAAAGGGCTCACCACAATGGATGAGCCCTTTTCAATTGTTTTGTTGTCTTGCTTGTTACAGCTCTACATCAAAGCGTGAAAATTTTGCTGCGTCATCCGCTACCACGTTATTGAATATGGCCATATAAGGGGCGCCGCCGCCAAAATGTGCCTTTATCCAAGCGTAAGCATATTTACCCAGGGTGTCCAGTTCCGGGCCGCCATTTCTGGAAATATTATGGTCCCCTGTTGTGAATTCCGTATAGATCCGATGGGTAGATGGGGCAATCGAGTCGAAAATTGCGCGAGCATGATCCTCCGGTGCGGTAGTAGGATCTTCCGCACTGACCACGATAAGGGTCGGCACTTCGAGGCTGCTAAAATCTCTTTCATAGGGTTGACCCAATTCACAGCAATAGGGCGACAGTGCAACGACAGCCTTAATCTCGTTGCCAAGTTCATCAGCTGCGTAGAGACTACCACCGGCGCCAATTGAATGACCCATAATGGCAATCTTATTGGGATCGATCTTCCCTAGCAGCGGACTGTCACTTTCAGTGTTCTCATTTTTTAAGAAATTAACCGCAGCAATTTGAGCACTCCTTCGCGCATCAAGTCCGTCGGTTGGATCGTTGGTATCAATGATCATCACCGCAATACCAAGCGAAGCAAGCATGGGCCCCCACCAATTATATTGTTCCTGAGTAGCGCCATATCCAGGTATGAGAGCTACTGCACCGATGGGCGCGTCAAAACTTAAAGTCAGGGGATAGAAGATTGTGGCGGCAGCAAATTCAGCAACTGAAGGCTCCGGATCGTAAGTTCTTACTTCATACAGCCTCTCGTCAAACAAGCCGCCGATAGTGCGCGCAATATTTCTGCCTTCAGGCGAATAGCGGGTGTTCTCGGCATCTTGAGCGAATGAGGTGGAAGCATTCATTGCTGCCACAAAGATTGCAAGGGAGGACAATGCGCCCAGGCGCTTAATTATTTGGGAATTCATCTCAGCTAACCTCTACTTATTAGAATTGTTTGGCACTAAGCCACTGGCTAGTGCAAATATAACAGAGTGGTTACAGGTTACAAATACTATCAACGGACCCTATCAAACCAGCGTTAATTAGCGATTATTACATGGCTTGGGGCCCGAAAACTATCTCCAACCCCCACGTTTGCGCTGAAAACGCACAACTATCGAGATTCCAAGGGTTATCAAAGGGAAGTTTACCCTAGGAAAAACCGCCTGGGAACTACATGCTGTTCTTATATCCGAGGTCTTCACACAGATAGACCTCAGCTCAAATTACGCTTATGCTTCTCTCACAAAAAACTAATTGTGCTGTGAATATTATGAAAACTCCGAAGTATATTTCTGTAAACAAGCGTTTGCTGATCAGCGCCTCTCAATTTACCTTTTTCCTGCTGTCGTTTCTCGGTTTTCAGCAGGGTTTTGCCCAGGGAGATGGTGATCACCAATATACCAGCGCTGCGATTGAAGCGGGTTCACGAGTCTACACCCAGCAGTGTGCGTTGTGCCATGGTCCGCAGGGCAGCACCGTAGATGGTATAAATTTGAGCGAGGGCCAGTTTCGCACTGCAACCTCGGATGCAGACCTGCAACGTGTCATATCACAAGGTGCTGCTGAGGGACGGATGCCATCTTTCGATCTGCGTGGTGACGAAATGGAAGGCGTTATCGCCTTCA
>CAVOCG010000144.1:0-6623 GCA_963694095.1 Gammaproteobacteria bacterium | reverse complement strand
GATGGGGAGCTAGACTATCGGCTCTATCGACCGGCAACTGCCGGTCCTCACCCTATCGTCGTTTATTACCATGGCGGTGGTTGGGTATTGGGCCATGCCAGCTCGGACGATCCTTTTTGTCGTCACTTATGCACCAGTTCCAATTCGATTGTCGTTTCAGTCGACTATCGCCATGCACCGGAAGCGCGCTTTCCGGCGGCTGTCGATGATGCATATGGAGCACTGAATTGGATAGCCGAAAATGCAGAATCTCTCGGTGGGGACTCTAAGCAACTTGCCGTTGCAGGCTGGAGCGCTGGTGGCAACTTGGCCACCGTTGTTTGTCAGTTAGCGCGAAGCCTGGATGGACCAAATATTAGCGGCCAGCTTCTAGTGTGTCCGGCAACTGATAGAGATTTTTCCACGGCATCTTATGGCGATAATGCCGAAGGTTACGTTTTAACAAGAAACTTAATGACCTGGTTCTGGGATCAATATTGCGATGCGAGTGACAGAAACGACCCACGCGTCTCTCCTCTTCGAGCCGAAAGTCTAGACGGATTGCCTCCCGCCATGGTGGTTACCGCAGAATTGGATCCCTTGCGCGATGAGGGCAATGCCTATGCCGCTAAAATGCATGCTGCCGGTGTTGCCGTGCAACATATCCAGGCTCCCGGGCAGATTCATACGTCTTTAACCGCGGTTGATATGGTGGTTTCCGCTAACGATGTACGGCAGGCAATGAGTGATGGTATTAGGGGGTTCTTTCAATAACAAGGAAGTGAGGGGCACACACAAACAGGCTTTAAGCTATTAGTGTCCCTTATATCTCCTCTATGCTTCTCAGGTTGCCCCCCAAGATCGTCTGCAATACCTTGATGCCTCAATGGCTGTCAGGATCGACTTCATGCGGATCGTTACCGAGGTAAGCCAACAACTCAATCAGACAAAGAGGCAGAACAATAAAAATCTTACAATACACTCTACAAACAATCGCTACCTTGCTGCTGATTCCGGCGTTAGCCATAACCACAGCTCGCTTTGAGAATCGTAGCGCTGATAGCCCGTCTATGCTGTTTCCCGGCGGTGAGCTGCTAGCGGGAGACCTCTACACAGGTCAGGGGCTAGACTGAAATTTTACGGATGAAATTACCTTAGTTGAATTGCAGTTGATAGAACCGCCCAGCTCACGCTTGATGTATATCATGGAGAATGAAGGAAAGATTTACGTCGCTTCAAGTTATATGAGCACCTTGTTGGCAAATTTCTGGCGCAGTTGGTCGAACCACCGACACGAAGTTTTCAGTAGGCTGAGTGACTGATTCCTTTGTAGATCAATAAGTTAAAGCCATAAAAATAAAGTGTGTTAAGAAATGTTTTATGGATTTAGTGCAAAATGGGCTCAATGCCATCCCAATATCCAATCTGTTCCTGCTATTTTTTGTCAATCAAGGGGTGCTTGCAAGTGTGTATGTTTCGTCACGATACCACCTCTGTTGCCAATCTCTAAAGAGCCATAGCGCGATTCAAAGCAAGGCGGTAACGGACGATCTCCAGCTATAGACAACCATAAACGAAACAAATGACGCCGATTTTGTGGCTCGTCCCAATCGTCGAAACGTGTACGGTCGTGTAACTGAGAATGGTTGTAAACAAACTACATATCACCCGGTTGAAGTTCCATAGAAAGGTGTAATTCTGAATCATTGGCCAGTGCATCGAAATAGTCTAGAGCCTGGATCTGTTTCTCTTTCAGTTTGGGTGCCCTCGCGAATCTCTGTGCACTGTCTATATACTGCCTTTGGTACTGAACGGTTAATAACTCTTCATACCAGGACAGCACTGGAATTTCAAAGAAAGGTTTTTCCCCTGGAGGTACTTCACCCCTGCGGTCTGTGGCGACTACCTCAAACAAATGCGGCACAAGATCGGGGCGCTGTTGCTGCATACGATTAAACAGGGTTTCAGCGCTTACTAATAAAGACTCTCCGCCATTTTTCGCAGCGTGCAAACACATTAACCCAACTACATCGGTTGAATCTGTGTGGAAAGTTTGTCTAGCTGAAGTCTGATAGATTCTAGTGCTAGTATTTTGGGGATCCAACCCTATATCCCGAACATGACCTAGAATGTGCCCCTGTGCATTTTGTGACCTTGCGATACCTAGATAGGTACCAATGCCACAGAAAATTGTTGCACACAATTCCCTGCTGTAGGCCTCTATGGGCAACCCCCGAATGAGTTCCACGCCAATGCCATTGATTAGTTTGGTTTTAAGAGTTTCTAGATGTTGACCGAATCGCTTGAGTGGAAAGTCGCCGCGGCTAATTTCACCGATGTTTTTACCTAGGGAAAGAAAATGCGCAGCCGCTGATTCTAAGTCAGCTATTTCAGCGTTGGACAACTTTTGCAACCATTGTCCAGCGTCCGCTTTGAGGTCGCAGCCAATCCATGCCGAAGGCCGATCTATGTAATTCGGCAGTCTGTGCTTTGTTATAATGATGAGTTCCACTTTTGGATTCGTACTAGACCAATTCTCAATAAATGCGATGATAAATACGGTAGGAGATAGGATCAAGTTGAAAAGACAGAAAATTTGGTTAGGGGGAATAGAGGCGATGTACAGCAAGTGAAGGCAGCCAACGGGGCAGGGTACTTTGATTCAGGTGGTGTCTTCGAGTTTTCCCTTTGAATTCCTTGCTAGAATTTTCTGATGAGTTTGAGGTAAGCTTTGTTCTGCTAATCTCAAAGACACGTTTATCCCATGCCATCACCTACTAAATTTAGTGCTATCGCCTTTGCTGTTGCAGGGGCAGGTATTTCCACCTTTGCCGGTATGGATGTGGTGATGAAGGGTTTGTCGCTGAGTCTAGGTGCGTACAACGCTATGCTTTGGCGCAGTCTTATATCTGTTTCCCTTGCCGGTTTGCTCTATCTGATGTGGCGTCCTGCTTGGCCGGCAGCCGATGTCATCCGTTTACACCTATGGCGCGGTTTTATCATTTCCATTATGGCTTTTTTATTTTTTTGGGGATTAAAATATCTACCTGTCGCGGAGGCTATAGGCTTGTCTTTTATTGCCCCTCTGCTTGCCCTCTATTTGGCCGCTGTTATTCTTAAAGAAAATATCGGCAAGCAGGCAATTGCCGCCTCGGTGATAGGTTTGGTTGGAGCAGCCATCATCGTGTCTGGTCGTTTAGGTGGCAACTACGAAGAGGAAACCGGAAAAGGTATTGCCGCGATATTATTATCAGCAGTGTTGTATGCCTACAATATTATTTTGCAAAGGCAGCAGGCGCTCCTTGCAGGTCCTGTGGAAATTGCATTCTTTCAGAACAGTACCATCATCGTCCTATTCGCTAGTCTGTCACCTTTTTTCGCACAGGTACCAGCGATTGGCGTCGTGCCAATGCTGGCAGCAGCAGCTGTACTGGGCCTTGTCTCATTAATGATGATGTCATGGGCCTATGCTCGAGCCCCTGCCAACATGCTAATTCCTGTGGAGTACACCGCATTTGGCTGGGCAGCTCTATTTGGCTGGTTCGCTTTTGGCGAAACTGTGACTTTAACTACAATCTTGGGAACAACCTTAATCGTCATTGCCTGTCTGGTAACAGCATGGCAGAAACCAGAGCATGTGGATCATGTAGAGACTACGGCGACCTAATATCCGAAAAATAAAAGAGCCAACCGGCTTTGATTCTCCCTTAACCGAAATGAACGGCTTTAAGCCTTCCTTGCTCACGACCGGCGTTTGATTCTGCATTAGTTCGATAGGATGTGTCATCAACGAAAAGCTGGTATTGACCTGTGGTTACCTCATTTGCCGAAAGCTGGAACGGGCAAACGTCAACCGTTCTCACCGGGAACTGTTGCTTCTCCTGGGTACCTGTTCTATCTCCCATAGCATATCTGCCCGCCATTAGAGATTGGAGCGATCCCCTCAATGCTAGAGAGTCTGCATCCGGGCCAGTTGATTCGCCACCGGTTATCTGTGAACACTGCCGCCATGAGCTTTATACCGACTACTTCGTTCCAGTTTTTTCTCAGCTAGAAATAGCTTGTTCCGCACCAAGCTTCGGTACTCTATAGGCGTTACAGCGGTTATCTTTTTAAACAGGCTGGTGAAATAACTGGCATCTTGATAACCCAGCATATCGGCGACTTCGGATACTGCGAGGTTGCTCTGTTTCAATAATTCTTTGGCATGCTCGATTCTCAGGGTCTGCAGATACTGCAATGGTGAGGTATTGGTTGCCAATTTAAATCGACGATTCAAGGAGCGTACGCTGAGCCTAAATCTTTTTGCGAGGGCGCTTATGACCACATCTGTTTGGTAGTTTTGATCTAGCCACTCCTGTACTTTAATTATTTCCTCATCATGGTGACTACGCTGTTGATCTTCATTTAGTAGCAGGGATTCGTAGGAGCGTTTCAACTCATGGGTAAACTGCCGTGCTATTTCGCTGGCAATTGATTCACCATACAGCTGCTCTACAAAATGCAGCATGATGTCACGGACTGCATTGATGCTGCCGGTACAATAGAGTTTTTCATCGCTGGTGATGAAGCGCTTGCGCTGTAACTTTACGTCGGGGTAGCGCTGTGTGAACTCATCGAAGAAGCGCCAGTGAGTGGTAGCAGATTTGCCCTTGAGCAGACCGGCCTCAGCCAAGAAAAAACTTCCGGTCACGATCGAGCACAGTGTGCTGCCCAGTGCGTACTGCTGCACAAGCCAGTTCATCATGGGTTTTAGTTTAGGAAGCGCCGGTCTCGGGTTTCCCCAGATGCCAGGTACAAAGATAAGGTCGCTGCTGCTTATACTGTTCAGTGTGGTTTGACAGTTGATGCGCATCCCACCGCTGAGTGCCAACTCGGTAGAGTCAGTGGCTGAAGCTATATCGATAGTGACAAGCTTGTCTAGTTGCCGGCGAGCCTTGGCAATATCGTTAGCGGCACTCAGCATCTCCAAGGGGATGGTAATGGATGATCCAAGTGCTTTAGGGACAGCAATGATAGTTACGTGTTTCATCACCAGCTCTTCAAGGTTTAAGTCGCTGAGTATTCGATAGCGAGGACATAATAGACCTTGTGGCCAGTTGGTGATTCTATCTCGATTTCACTGCCGGCTTCCTTGGCTAAAAGTGCGCGACCCAAGGGGGCGTCAATGCTTATATGGCCTTTTTGAGGGTCTAATTCATCGGGGCCGACAATTTTATACTTGAGTGTGTTCCCTTCTTCATCTTCGAGCGTAACGATTGCGCCAAAATAGATTTTGTCTTGATTGGTGGGGGGTTGGGAAACTACCGTCATCTCCTCCAACCGCTTACTTAAGTACCTGACTCTGCTATCTATCTCGCGCAGGCGCTTCTTGCCATAGATGTATTCAGCATTTTCCGACCTATCGCCCTGTGCGGCGGCCTCGGAGACTGACTGTGTGATCACTGGGCGCTCGACCTTCCAGAGCTGATGTAACTCCGCTTGCAGCATTTTTTCGCCTTCAGCTGATATATATTTCGCACTAGGTGGTCGTGGTGGGCGGTATCTGCTCATGCGCTCAGGAGTCCAGGCTGAGACTTAACTGGTCTCTCTCATTTTCAGTGGTCAAAATTTCTGTCAGCGGAATCAACCTGACTCCCATGCCAAGCAATCGAACTGGTTTGTTGCCACGCGCAAAGCCTAGTTCGCAAAGCGCTCTATAATTATCGCTATCCGTTGTGGAGGATATCATTTCTACCGTAGTGCTTACGAAGTCATGAAATTTAATTTTTACAAATTGCTTCTGGATTTGGTAACTGTCTTTCAGATTCTGCATTCTCTTAAGTAGCTGTGTCTCGAGTGCAGGTAGTGCCTTGAGACAGCTTTCGAGCGAGGGTAAATCCTCGGCATAGGTGTTCTCTACGCTCAGCGATTTACGAATGCGCTCAGTTTGCACGGCGCGGTTATCGATTCCTTGGCTAAGGTTGTACAAGCGCTCACCGAATGAGCCAAAGTGTGCTCGTAGTTCTTCCTCGCCAAGTTGTCTTAGGTCTTCGCAGCACTCCAAGCCTAGGCGCTTCATTTTAGCTGCAGTGACTTTTCCCACGCCGTGTAGCTTCTTGACCGGTAGAGTGGCAACGAAAGCGGCGACTTGTTCTGGGCGAATCACGAACTGCCCGTTAGGTTTCTTCCAATCGCTGGCGATCTTAGCTAGAAATTTATTCGGGGCTATACCCGCTGAAATGGTTATGCCGACGCTGCTCTGTACTTCCTGACGAATTGCCTCGGCAATACGCGTGGCACTGCCAAAGTATTGACTGCAGTCACTAACATCTAAAAAGGCCTCATCGAGAGAGAGCGGTTCGATCAACTCAGTATAGTGTTGAAAGACCTGATGGATGAGTTCAGAGGCTTTCCGATATTTTTCCATATCGGGACGAATAATTATTAGGTCGGGACAGAGCTTGCGTGCCATGGCCGAAGCCATCGCCGAATGAATGCCGAATTTTCTCGCCTCATAATTGCAGGTCGCGACTACTCCGCGCCGGCTTGGTGAGCCGCCTACCGCAATGGGTAAATTGGCTAAATCTGGATTGTCGCGCGTTTCTATTGATGCATAGAAACAATCGCAATCACAGTGAATTATTTTTCGGGAAATGTCCATG
>CAVOCG010000143.1:0-6752 GCA_963694095.1 Gammaproteobacteria bacterium | reverse complement strand
TTCCTTTGTTCCGCTGCTGTCATGGTACGACTACAGCTTTGCTGCGCCTGACCGGCATCTGCGTCGCGCCTGGCGAGACTTCAGAGCATGTAAGTGGCCATCTGAGCTTGATAATTGTGATTCAATTAACCGCTTCTTCCTCGATAAAAACATCAGAAATTTAAATGTTAGAAACGATACAGTAATAAGCTTTTCCCATTTTCTCCCGAGGATAGATGTTATGCCGGAAAGGATCCCGGAACATAAAAGAAGAGTCTATCCTGTATTGGGAAGTGAGATGTTGGGTGAGCAAGTTAGGGAGTTAAATCCGGATATTCATGTCTATGGGCACAGCCATGTCAATCGCTCAGTGAACTTAGATGGCATCCTCTATGTTAATAATGCTTTTGCTTGCCCGCAAGAAGCTAGAATATCGCGTAAGAACTTACATTGCGTTTACGAACAAGATCAGCGGAAAGAATCAGTCACAGAGACTAACACAAAATGTTACTCCTAAGCGGCGCAGAAATTCATATGTGGCGCATCGATCAAAAGCGCTTTTCTCTGGAGACGCTACAAAAAGATTATTTGTCCTGGCTTGGACCGGAAGAACAGGCCAGATACCAGCGCTATTACTTTGATCAACATCGCAGACAGTTATTACTCACCAGGATTATGACCAGTCTGATATTGAGCCGGTACTTACAGGATGTGCCGGCAAAGGACTTGCGCTTTGACAATAACGAATTTGGCAAACCTGTATTGTCTCCTGGTCAGACAGATCAGCCTTTGTTTTTCAATGTGTCCCATTCGGGTAGCTGCATTGTAATCGCTGTGTGCCGCCATCAGGACATTGGTGTAGACATTGAAAAAATAAAACCTAACAGGCGGTTCGAAAAAATAGCCGGGCGATTTTTCTCCGCTTTGGAAACGCAAGAATTACTCAAACTGGAAGGTTCGCTTCAGGCAAATAGATTCTATCGACTATGGACACTGAAAGAGGCCTACATTAAAGCCTGCGGCATGGGGTTGGCCATACCTCTAAACGATTTTAGTTTTTCTTTTCCACAAGCAAGCTCGATTAACGTTAGCTTCACTGCTAAACGCGGCGATAATCCGCGCCGTTGGCAGTTTTGGCAAATCGATCGCGGAGCTGAATTCAGGCTTGCTCTTGCGTTAAAAAGCGCCAGTAAAATCCAACACATCAGCAGTAAGGAAGTTTTGAGTGTTGAGGAGTTCTCTGAGCGAGAGATTAATATTTTGAGCAGAAGTTAGGACTCCTCTGCATCACGGCGTATAGTCTGGGTTAATCGGTAGACTTATTGTCGATCTCATAAACCGATGGGTCCCACATTCTGACAGTGCGAATGGTATTGCCTTTTAGTTGAACGATTTCAGCATAATAACCCTGCAATTCAATACCAACAGATGAGTCCGGAATAGATTCCAGGTTTTCCATGAGCAGTCCATTGAGGGTTTTTGCACTACTACTATTCAGATTCCAGGACAGAACACGGTTGATGTCTCTAATGCTGGTGCCGCCGTCTATTAGGAAGCTGCCGTTTTTCTGCTCATGAATGTCCTTGCTGGCGGCAGCAAGATCTGTGGTGAACTCACCCACTATTTCTTCTAGGATATCTTCCAGCGTAACCAGGCCTTTTACAGCGCCATATTCGTCAACCACTACGGCCATTCTCAATTTTTTCTTCTGAAAGTTGTATAATTGTGTATGTAGTGGTGTGCTTTCAGGAATGAAGTAGGAGGTGGTAGTTTCTTGAATAATTGCCGCTTTATTGAGGTTCTCCATTTTGATGAGTCGGCCAGTACTGCGCAGGTGCAGCAGGCCAATAATATTGTCTAGATCCTGTTTGAAAACGGGAATACGTGTGTGCTGAGCGGTACTTATCTGCTCGAGTATTTCATCTAGATCGTCGTTTACATCGATGCCGACAATTTCATGTTTGGGAACGATTATGTCATTAACTGTCACCTTTTCCAGGTCGAGTATATTTAATAACATGCCATGGTGGCGCTGTGGAATTAGCTCACCAGATTCATAGACAACCGTTCGTAATTCCTCCTGAGTAAGTTGATGATTATCGCCTGACTCAACGCTGAAACCCAAAATTCTGAGCAGGCCGTTGGAAACAAAATTGACTACCCAAACTACCGGATACAAAACTTTTAATAACATGACCAGAATATAACTCGACGGGTAAGCAATTTTTGCTGGGTATAAAGCCGCTATTGTCTTCGGTGTGACTTCTGCAAAAATTAACACGACCAACGTTAAAATTACGGCAGTGGCTAGGGGAGCTGGTTCACCGAGTATAAGAATCGCAATCGAAGTGGCGATTGAGGCGGCAAGAAAATTAACAAAATTATTGCCAATGAGAATAACACCGATGAGCTTGTCTGGTTTTTCCAGCAATTTGCTGACGCGGGAAGCTCCTGGGTGTCCCTTGCGTCGCAAGTGTTTCAAGCGATACCGGTTGAGGCTCATCATTGCAGTTTCTGAGCCAGAAAAATAAGCGGATGCAAAGATGAGGAAAACAAAGAAAAGAAGTAGCATCCCCCATGGAGAATCGTCGGCATTCATTTGTCAGGTAAGCCTCAAGATAGGTTGGATTTGCTTTTTTGGATTTTGGGTCGAAACCAAGGTTGATCTATTGAAGCAAGTATTCCAGTACAAATTTGGAACCGTAGAAGCCCACTAACAGCAAGCTAAACCCAATTAATGTACCGCGAATCGCGGTGCGGCCGCGCCAACCCATATGATGCCTTCCCCATAGCAAAACGGCAAACACAACCCATGCTAAAACAGAGAAAAATATCTTGTGGGGCACACCTTCAATTGCCCAGATGGTATCCACGAAAATGAAGCCGGCAACAATCGCCAAGCTCAATAGGCACTCGCCAACCCACAACAGCTCAAATAGAAATACTTCCATATCCTGCAGCGGCGGTAATTTTTGGATGAGTCCGTGGGTGCGATGATGTTTCAACTGATGATTCTGGTATGCAAGAAATCCAGCCTGCAGGGCCGCTATAATTATAAAACTAAAAGCGAGAATCGAAATAAGGACGTGCATTGCTAGCCCCGTACTCATTTCGGTGGCAGGGTAATTGCTGGAAATGAGCAGCGACGCGATGATGCTAAGAATCGCCAGGGGGAACAATCCAAGGAAAAGGTTTTCCAGAGGCTTTCGCAGGCTGCTTATCAATGCGGACAGCGAAATTGAGGCGGTAATAAGCGTAGTTATCTCAAAAATACCAAAATGGTAACCATCCGTGGACTTAATCACCCCGAACGCACTGATAGCATGCGCTACAACAGCCAGTAATCCAAATGTAAAGACTTTGCTGTCTGGCGGCTTATTACCGGCATAACTCAGGCCCTGCAATATGGCACCGACCAGGTAAAACGAAACCGCGAAAAGTCCTGAAATGGTTGTAACTGACATGATTGACATAATTGCTGAAAGAGTGGAGAAAGTGTCGCATATGTGGCCCGGTGGTTGAAGTTCTTTTTTATGTATGAACTAACCCGCTATAATGCGACTCGCCAGCAGTGTTGCACCTAACTCACAGGATTTTAAGTATGTTTGATAGTTTGACTGAGCGTCTGTCTGGCGCATTCCGCAAATTAAGCGGCAAGGCGACGCTGGCAGAGAGTAATATTCAGGACGCGCTGCGTGAAGTAAGGCGGGCGTTGCTGGAGGCTGATGTTGCTTTATCAGTGGTTAAGGAATTCGTTGAAAAGATTACCCTCCGCGCTGTGGGTCAAGAGGTGTCCAGTAGTCTGACACCGGGCCAGGCCTTCATCAAAATAGTTCAGGCCGAGCTTGAAGCGTTGATGGGTACGGCCAATGAGGAGTTAAATCTAAAGACAACACCACCTGCGGTGGTGCTGATGGCTGGTCTCCAGGGCGCGGGTAAAACCACTACCGTAGCGAAGCTGGCGAGTTGGTTAAAAAAACACAGCAAGAAATCGGTCATGGTGGTGAGTGCTGATGTGTATAGGCCAGCGGCTATTAAACAATTAGAAGTGCTAGCAAACGAAGTAGAAGTCGACTTTTATGCAAGTGATATCTCCCAATCGCCACAGGCTATCGCTAAATCTGCTTTGGCTGAGGCCAAGCGCAAGTTCGTCGATGTGTTGATTGTGGATACGGCAGGGCGCCTGGCTATCGATCAAGAGATGATGGCAGAAATCAAGCAGCTACACACTCAGCTGTCCCCAATAGAGACCCTTTTTGTAGTTGATGCGATGACGGGTCAGGACGCAGCCACGACCGCCAAGGCTTTCAATGATGCGTTGCCGCTAACCGGCGTTGTGCTGACTAAGGCAGACGGTGATGCACGAGGTGGTGCCGCGTTATCAGTGCGTCAGATAACAGGGAAGCCGATTAAATTCATCGGTATGGGTGAGGGTACGGATGCACTAGAGCCATTTTATCCTGATCGAATAGCTACTCGAATTCTCGGTATGGGCGATATGCTGTCATTGATTGAGGAAGCGGAGCAGAAAGTAGACAAGAAAAAGGCCGCCCGGCTGGCTCGGAAAATCCAAAAGGGGAAAGGCTTTGACCTGGAAGATTTTAAAGAACAGCTAAAGCAAATGCAAAATATGGGTGGTGTAGCCAGCATCATTGATAAAATGCCCGGTATGGGTGGGTTACCCGCGGGCGCTGCGAGCAAGGTAAATGATTCACAGTTTCTGCGCATGGAAGCTATTATCAACTCCATGACCATGCGGGAACGAACGAATCCTCTGGTGTTGAATGGTTCAAGAAAGCGGCGTATTACCCAGGGTTCTGGCACTCAGATTCAGGATCTGAACCGGTTGCTGAAGCAGCACAAGCAAATGCAAAAAATGATGAAGAAAATGAAAGGGGGCGGCATGGCCAATATGATGCGAGGCCTTGGCGGCGTGCAGGGACCAGGTGGCCCATCATCCGGTGTTGGGGGTAGTAATTTCCCGCGATTTTAAAACCACAGTTTGATCGCTGTGCTTAAGTGTGTGAATGAAAGCTAATGGGCTACTCTAAATGATGAATTTCCTGCCCGTGACCCTTCCAATAAATCCCCATTTGACATAGAATACCCGCCTTTTTGTCCGGGTCCGCACTCGAATCGAGAAGAAGTGCAGTAAGCCCGCATGGAATAAGACTTTTTATTGTAAATGATTGAGTAATAGGAACAACTAACAGGAACAATTATGGTCACAATTCGATTAGCTCGTGGAGGTGCTAAAAAGAAGCCTTTTTACCACATCACCGTTAGTGATAGGCGTAATGCAAGAGATGGTAGGTTTATCGAACGGATAGGTTTCTTTAATCCGATAGCACGGGGTAAGGAAGAGCGTTTGCGGATCGATCTGGATCGCATGAAATTTTGGGCTACTCAGGGCGCCAAGCCAAGCCCGCGAGTCGCCAGTCTGATAGAAGACATGCAAAAACAAGCTCCGAGCGCCTAGCTTTGTCGCTGATTATGTTGGCGAGCAGCTTGTCGCCAATTCAGGGATGACGAGCCTCGAGGGAGTGGATGATCTGGTGGTTTTGGCCAGAGTGGGAAAAATCCATGGCATTAAAGGTTGGCTGAGACTGGAGTCATTTACCAGTCCGCCAGAGAATATTTTTGACTATGGTCCGTTTTTTAGTGGGTTAGCGCAAGACAGCCAACTATTGGGAATTGATCAGCATAAGCACCAGGCAAATTCGCTGTTGGTTCACTTCAAGGGATTTGATGAACCGGAGTCGGCAAGAACACTAACCGGTCTGCAGCTGTCAGTTAAGCGTTCGGAATTGCCTGAGTTGCAAGATGGTGATTATTACTGGCAGCAATTGGAAGGGCTACAGGTAATGAGTTCAAGTGGCGAGCACTTCGGTGCGGTTGCGAGCATATTGGAAACCGGGGCTAACGACGTGTTGGTAGTTTGCCCAAATCAGGCAAGCCTCGATGATAGAGAACGGCTCATACCTTATCTGATTGATTCGGTAATTGAGTCGGTTAATCTTGAAGAAGGCGTCATTCGGGTAAATTGGGGAGCTGATTACTTGGATTAGTTAGTTCGGTTTACTGAGGTGATGACAATGCAGATTGGACTGGTCACCTTGTTTCCCGAAATGTTTGCTGCAATAACTGAATACGGAATTACCGGCAGAGCAGTTCGCAATGGATTACTTGGGTTACAGTATTGGAACCCAAGGGATTTTACCAAGGACAAGCACCACATAGTGGACGATAAGCCGTTTGGCGGTGGCCCTGGCATGTTGATGAAAACCGAGCCCTTGCAAGCATCGATAGAAGCAGCAAGAGTTGGCCTAAGTAAAGCCTCAGGTAAAGAAGCAACAGCAGAGCAGCTTGGAACCAAGGTGATATACTTGTCACCGCAAGGGAAGCGACTGGATCAACAAGCTATCCTGCAACTGGCTCAGCGACGCAATATGGTTTTGGTTTGCGGTCGATACCAGGGAATCGATGCGCGAGTGATTGAAGCTGAAATTGATGAGGAATGGTCGCTCGGCGATTTTGTGCTAAGCGGAGGGGAAATAGCTGCGATGGCATTAATTGATGCTATGACCCGTTATCAACCTGGTGCCCTGGGTGATGATGACTCAGCACAGCAGGACAGCTTTGCCACAGGCTTGCTTCATAGCCCGCAATACACTCGACCGCAGAGTGTGGCGGGTCGCGATGTACCGCAGGTACTGCTCAGTGGTGATCATGCAGCCATTCGAACCTGGCGCTTAAAGGAGAGCCTGGGTACA
>CAVOCG010000142.1:0-6808 GCA_963694095.1 Gammaproteobacteria bacterium | reverse complement strand
GCCGGTGTCAACCAACAGGATGATGATCAGGATACAATAGCCGGCAACCCTGAGTTGGAACAGGAAGAAGTCTGGCGTTACAACATTAACCTCGATTACCGTTTACCCAATGATGGCGGCGTACTGAATTCCAGGTTCTTTTATTACGATGTCGGTAAATCGATCGGCAAAGTCGACGTTACAACAAATCCGGATAATCTGATTAGTGCTAACGGTAACGTGGGGGACGGAAAGATTTTTGGAATCTACCTCAATGCCAGCATCAGGTTGGGGTTTCTTAAGTTGCCACAAGCGGTGTTTACAGCCAGGTTGAATTTGGAAGATGCCTATATATATGATCCGTTAATCGCGAAAAAACGCACCATTGTTCCATTTGATCGAGGGGCTTACATATTTGGCTTTCGCCAGGATATTCCTTCGCAAAACCTGAGTTTTGGTCTGGACTATCAGGATGGAATAGGCAACATGGGTGGAACGGGAGGCAATCGAGTTCAATATGATATTGATAACGTCCGCTTCTTTCGTGCCGGAAAAGTCAGGCCGAATTTCGCGCTATATGCTGAAAAAACGGGCGTTGGAAACTTTACTTATCGAGCTGAGATTAATAACGCACTGGATAAAGATAGGTGTTTCGAACGGAAACGCTATAACGGTTATTATCGAGATGGCGACTTAAGTGAGATCGAGACCAGTTGCGCCAGCACTGGTGCGCAATTTGTGTTTAAGGTTCGGTCAACTTTCTAGCATTCACCTGAGAGCTTTTCAACAAGCTTCTAAATATTCGGGGCAATATTGATGGGGGTAGTCGAATAGCTGCTTTACACCAGGGAACCCAACGCAGGCTTGTCAAATTAAGCCCTTATAGCAATCATGTCATTTTAGATAGATCGGGACATTTCGTGCATCATGATGACCCGGCAGGTGGTTAGGCGTGTGCAGGAAGATTTGTAGCAAGCTAATGGAGGCTCCCTGTGATTTGTTGTAGTTTTGCCTTGGCTAAATTCATTCTATATTCTTCTGGTAACTCTTTTTAATCGATCATTCATTCGAGACATCAATGCATCAAAAGCCGCTACCTCTGGCAAAATATACGGTCCTGGATTTAACCATAGCCCGGGCAGGACCAACCGCGGTTCGTCTGCTCGCCGACTGGGGTGCCGATGTAATTCGAATTGAATCACCCTTAAGTGGTGATATTGCTGGTAAGCGCCGCGGCTCGGATTCGCAAAACCTGCATCGCAACAAACGTAGCCTATGCCTTAATTTAAAGTCAGATGCTGGGCGGCAAGTTTTTTTGGACTTGGCGAAGCAGGCAGACGTGGTGGTGGAAAACTTCCGTGTCGACGTGAAGCATCGGCTGGGTATCGATTATGAAACCGTTAAGAAAGTAAATCCGGCAATTATTTATGCCAGCATCTCAGGCTTTGGTCAGCAGGGACCGTATTCAAGCAGGCCTGCTGTGGATCAGGTGATTCAAGGCAGCAGTGGATTGATGTCAATTACCGGAGAACCTGAAAGAGGGCCGATGCGAGTTGGTATAGCGGTGAGTGACACCTCCGCCGGAATGTTTCTCGGCCAAGGAATATTATTAGCCTTATTGCAGCGCGAGGATACTGGCGAAGGTCAGTGGGTACATACCTCTTTATTGGAATCCATGCTCTGTAAGCTAGATTTTCAGGCCGCCCGTTACACCATGTCCGGCGAAGTAGCCGCGCAAGAAGGTAACAATCATCCTACGCTTTCACCCATGGGTGTGTTCGGCACAGCCGATGGGCTGGTCAACATGGCAGCTAGCACCGACAAAATGTTTAAGGCATTTTGCGAAGTCATGCAGGCTGATGAATTGGCAGCCAATATCGACTACCAAACTGTTGAGGGCAGGTTGATGCACCGCGAGGCTTTGTGGGGCGAGGTCAATAAACTAACCAGCAAGCAGCTTACTTTGAAGTTAGTCGAGCTGCTCAATTCGGTTGGCATTCCCTGCGGGCCAATAAATACCATCGGACAAGCCTTTGAGGACAAACAAGTCAAACACCTTGCCATGACTAAACAGGCGTTTCATGGTGAGCTTGGGTATATCGGTCTGGTGCGCTCACCCATCAATTTGTCCAGCTATAACCATGGTGCAAAGTTCAAAAGAGCGGGACCTGAATTGGGTGAACACAGCGAGGAGATTCTTAAGAAACTGAGTTACAGTGATGAGAAGATTGATCAGCTCGTGCGATGCGGTGCTGTAAAAACTGGCTCCGAGAGTCGGAAATCTTAGCTGGATGAAAAAACCAGAGATGGCAACAATCAAATGGAAGGAATGAAAATGGCTATAATCTCACCGTCCACCAAAATGCTGGCAAAAATTGAAGATGGCATCGGCTGGATATCGTTTAACAATCCTGCAAGACACAATGCGGTGTCAATGGAGATGTGGGATGCATTGGCGAAAATCCTAAACCACTATATGGATAACCCATCGGTAAGAGTCGTTATTATTAAAGGTGAGGGGGAGAAAGCTTTTGTATCAGGCGCTGATATTTCGGAGTTCGACAAGAAACGATCCAGTCAACAGCAGCGGGATGACTATGAGAAAGTTTTCGATCAAGCGCTGACTGGGCTGGCGAAATTTGACAAACCGATTATCGCTATGATCCAGGGTTATTGTATTGGGGGAGGATTGGCTGTGGCTGTCAATGCGGATATTCGCATCGCCACGGAAGGTTCTGAATTTGGAATACCAGCGGCCAAATTGGGTTTGGGTTATGGCTTCGAGGGTATTAAGACACTCACCTCCATAGTCGGCCCATCCCACGCCAAAGATATTTTGTTTAGCGCCAGATTTCTGAACACTAAAGAAGCCCTCAGAATTGGATTGGTCAATTTCGTTGTTGGCCGGGAACAACTTTTGAAAACTGTGCTGGATTATGCCAACAACCTGGTGTCCAACGCCCCACTCACAATCAAGGCATCCAAAGCGGCAGTTAATGAAGTAACTAAAGATCCCGGACAAGCCAGTCCAGAGCAAATAGATATACTGGTGAACGATTGCTTTCTAAGTGAAGACTACAAAGAAGGCCGGTCGGCCTTCATGGAAAAACGCAAGCCAGTATTCAAAGGGGAATAAAGTCACGCTTATCACCCTAAACTGGGGTCGGTGGCAAATGAGAATTATTTGTCATCGACCCCGTTTAGGGATAGACATCAGCAGATATGCGCTTTATATTTCTTACAAGCTCTATGTAGTAGATAATTTGGAACGAGTGTTAGCCAGCCATTGCGGTAGAGCAATCAACCACAGGTATGATTTGATATTAGCTTCTGGCTTGGTTATTGAAGTTTAAGCAGTCCGATTGCTGCCATTGAACCGGCGGTGTCCATTAGAAGAATAGGAGAATTTACTATGCGTTTCATATTCACCGCTATTTTTGCCAGCTTTTTGTTGGCACTTACACTTACACCCAGACAGGTTTCTGCCCAGGGAGTATCGAGTATAGAGCCTTTTCATGTCGCCACATATGCTGTTGATGGCATTCGGACCATTGGTTTGGTCTTGCGAGAGGAGCTAGTTGTCGAGATTGGTGCTGCGAATGATAACCTGCAACAGGATCCAGCCTATCCATCCATGGCCATGCCTGAGGACATGCTTGGCCTCATCGGGTTGTATGAATACGGTCTTAAAATTCGCTTGTATGAGATTGTTAATCATTTAGTCGAAGACGCTGTGCTAACAGCGAGCAATCGCCCCAGCTTCATCCACAATGTGGCAGATGTCGATCTGCAAGCGCCGATCCAATATCCAGGCAAAATCATGAATGCGGCTGGTAACTTCTACACGCACATTTGCGAGGGGTGTAGCGAGGCGGAATTGGCAGAGTCCAGCCGAGAGCGGCGTGAAAATAGGGGAATTCCCTATTTATTTCTTAAACCGAGTAGA
This sequence comes from Gammaproteobacteria bacterium, assembly GCA_963694095.1. Lineage (GTDB taxonomy): Bacteria > Pseudomonadota > Gammaproteobacteria > Pseudomonadales > Pseudohongiellaceae > UBA9145. The sequence goes on along the minus strand of CAVOCG010000142.1, from coordinate 2,883 downwards.
GGTGCTGTTATCGGTACTGGGGAAGATATAGTTATTCCCGCTGGTCGAACGCGCACAGACTGGGAGATCGAATTTGGAACTGTTATTGGTACCACAGGTAAGTACATAGCAGTAGAAAATGCTCAAGACTTTGTCTTTGGTTATATGGTGACAATCGATATTTCAGACCGGGGTGGCAGAGGCGAAGCTACCCGTCGGTCTGACTGGTTCGTTGGCAAGGGGCACGATACCTTCGCACCGCAGGGCCCATGGATTACGCCGAAAGAGTTCTATGGAAATCCCATGGATCGACTGCACCAACAGCTTTCCATCAATGGTGTTGTAGTCCAAGAGGCCAGAGCAGGTGACATGATCTTCAATATCTGGGAGCTCATGGAGTATGCCTCCTCCTTGATTACTCTTTTTCCTGGTGACGTGCTTAACAGCGGTACTACGGGTGGTACCGCTTTGGCAGGATTCGAAACGGGCGTACGTAGCGGGTTTTTGGAGCCAGGCGAAAAAATTGAGGCCACTATTGATGGTATCGGCACATTGGTGCATGAGGTTGTTGCCGGTGAAGATCTTCCAGGCAATCTCTCGGGTGCTCAGCTTCCTCCCGTTGAAAGCCTGCGTATTAACTGATGTGGTTAGGGGCCGGTGACTTCTTTTTATTAGTCACCGGCCCGCTTTTATTGAACAACAGTGTTAATCTTCGCGCACGTACTTTACTAGCTGTCGCGGACCAACTTCTGCTCCATAGATATTCCCTGCTGCGTCAGCGGCAACACCCTCAGCAGCGCTGGTGCCACCTGGATTGCGGTCTGGATCAGGAATGAAATACAGCACGTGCCCGGTGATTGCACTACCGACACGAATTCCGCGACGCCAGCCTGGGTTGGAAGTAGCGCTGGACTCGGAATCAGCGGCATAAAGGATGTCATTGTCATCGATAAAAATACCGCTTAGCCGTCCAAACTGCTTCCATTCTGTAATAAATGTACCATCCTGTTCGAAAATTTGAATTCGCACATTGCCGCGATCGGCGACAAACAACCTGCCGCGGGAATCAAAGGCCAAGCCGTGGGGCGTGCGGAACTCTCCAGGAGCGGTACCGATCTGCCCCCAGGACTCAAGAAATCGGCCAGTACTGTCATATTTGGCAATACGAGCAACAGTAGAAAGGTCGGCATTTGCGCCTTGCCCGCCGTGACCATCGCCTACATAGATACTCCCATCTGGCCCCACAATTACATCATTGGGTTCACTTAACACCGGTCCGGTGCCATCGCCAACTACACCGGGCGAGCCAAGTGTCATCAGTAATTCACCTTCTGAACTGAATTTATAAACCGCACCGCCTTTACCAGCCGCATCTGGATTTTGGGCCAGCTCTGCTGCGTTAGCGAGTCGGGCATCAGCAATCCATACGTTACCTCGCTTATCAACATCAATGCCGTGTGGCCAAATAATCATGCCGCCGCCGAAGGAAGTGACGATATTGCCGTCTTTGTCATATTTGATTACCGAGTCAGCGTTGGACAAAGCGCAACTATTTGAACTACAGCGTTCGGCTACCCAGACAGACTCTCCATCAGGGTCTATGGCCACAGAACTGGTGGCGCCCCATTCCCGGTCATCAGGGAGGTCGAAAAACCCATTAATGGTTCGATAGGGATTGGGATGTTCATTGGTGGGGTTAACCACAGTCTGCGCTTGCAGAGCCGTGCCGAATAAAAACCAGGAAAAGACTAGTAGAGCGATTGCCCATGGGGCGCGAGCTGAGTAATACATGACATACACCTTTTTAATTATCACAAGGGGTGAAAGCATAAGAGTCCCTCGCACTAAAGTCTATAGCTGTTAATCTATATACGGGCGCTGTGATGAGATTCTGGTTAGGGGTCTGTGAAAAATGGGGGTCTGACTGGTGGGGTCGATGACAAATGAAAATCATTTGTCATCGACCCCCTAGCAAATTCTTGAGAAGTGTCGCGTACTGATTTTGTAAATATTCGCTTCGGTAGGGCTCTATATCGGCCTGTGGTAATTCGATGCCTGAGGTTCTGAGTTCCAACCAGGCTTTTAATCTTTCGAACACCGCCAACGCCTCCTCCTTAGTTGTTTCTGCGGAGGGGAATAGAAATTGAGGCTCTAAGTATTCCGGGTATGCCAGCCGGTCCGGTGCAAGTGGTGTGCAGCCTGATAGGATCGCCTCCTGCATTGCCACACCCTGAAACTCGTGCCGTGTTGTGGACAGGACCACATCAGTTTTGTGTAAACAGTCGAAGTACTTCTGCTTGCTTTCAATAAATCCAAAATGACCCGGAGCAAGACCGATATGCTCGGAGTGGGTCTCAAGCAATTTCTGAATTTGATCGAATTCTGCAGGGCTCTGTCTGAATTGTTCACCCAGGATATGAAATATGATTGGCAATTGTGCTGCACAAACTTGCCGAATGATTTCCAGTAATAACCCAGGGCCTTTGTCGTATTCCCATCGGTGATTCCACACTACGCTAAGGTAGTCTTCTGCATGGTTCGACTTGTCCTGGTTATTGCTTGGAACATCGACAGGAACGGGTATCACCGTGCTTAATTCAAGGCGTTTGCTCAAAGTGGCTGGAACGAAGTCGGGCAACTGCTTAAATAATGAGTTTGCTCCTTCTAAGAAAGTAAGCCGATTATAATTACTGTTGAAACAAATTTTGCTGGCACACAATGCAGAGTAAATGGGAACTAGCTGGTGTTCCACATTGTTGTTTTTGTTTATGTTCATCGGGTAGGTAAATTGGTTTTCGTGGAAATAGACTAAAGTGGGAAGTGTAGCCAATTTTGGGATGAATCCTCTGAGACTGGACAGATCTACCATTGAAGTAGCAATCAATAGATCATACTCGTCATGCA
>CAVOCG010000141.1:0-6940 GCA_963694095.1 Gammaproteobacteria bacterium | reverse complement strand
CGCAATTGGGGAATGTCATGGCGAAACTGGAAGGTAAAGCGGCCACGGTGGTAATTCTGGAAACGGCGTTTTATGCCAAGAAATGGGTCGGTTACTTCCGAGTCTTGAAGGTTCAGGGTTGAGGTCACCAGCAGGTTAGGCAGGCCAATCATACCCATGCGTAAGCTGGCGCTCAGGTTGGTGCCGTACTCCCAACCATCTCCGATATTACCGTTGACTGATACCAACTCGGTGGAGGAAATAGACACATCAATGCGATCGATGACATCGTGATGATCAAAGTAGAATATTTCCGCGCTTAACACACCCACATCATTGGGCAGACGGTACTCGGTATTGAACAGGTAGCGCCATACCCATTCCTGACGCAATTGCGCATTGCCTGCCAAAGTATCAGCGTCGTTGTCTTGCTCATCATTGACCGCCACAAAGTCGGAAAAGCTCAACTGGTTCACCATTTTTTCGATACTGCCACGCAACTGCCACACGGGCGTGACATCGAAACGAAAATCCACTTTGGGCTTGAAGAAGTTGAAATCTCGCTTGTTGGAAACATCTCCGGTTTGGGTAATTTCCGAAGATTCATAGAGCAGAGTCGATTCCAGCGACATCCGCGCATTGATGCCCCAGTTGTGAATAAGAAAGGGCTCGAAGCGGATTTCTTCCACTTTGGAATTGGCATTGCTCACTATCTGCGGGACCAACCCACCCACGGCAGCGGACGTTGCACCCATGTCACTCAAGATGCCTAAATCCAATTTCGAGTCCAGAATAGTCTGTGCCCGCTCAAAACCTAACTCAACATTTTGGCCGGCATATATATCGAAGGTATAGGAACTGCGAATAATGCGCTCCTCGGTCACTACGTCTGTATGCAGGTACAGATTTTTCTCGGCACTACCATCTGCCAGCAAGTCGAACCGTTCTCTGGTGGAAACGTTGTTATCCTGATTAGCGATGGCCAGCAATTTGAAGCGGCTGCCGCTGGCTAGGGACAGCTCATAGTCGCCACCCACTTCCCAGTTATCCCGGTCATTTGGGTTATCTTCCCGCTCATTCGCAACCGGGCGAGACGCAATTCTCAAATCGGTGGTATTACGCATGACGCTGGAGGGAGAGTCGTTAGTAGCATACAGCCCGTTAAAGCGCAGGCTGCTATTGGTACTGATGTCATAGGACAGGTTCGTGCCCACTTCGTTACCGCGCTGATCGCGAATGCGCTCTTCGTGAATCAGGTCATTCGGTGAAATATCACCCAGAACACTCTCTTCGTTGCCAACCAAATGCTCATAGCGAGTGCTGCTGGAGACACTGACCTGGTAGGTGAGATTGCTCAATTGACCGCTGAGAGCTGCCGAGCCCGCAGGTTCCACTGTATCGTCCTTGAACATCTCGGCACTGAGTTCGTAAGCGACGCTATTGGCGACGAGTTCTTCGTACAACACGATATTCACCACCTGACTGCTGCCTCGCACATCCAGTTCCCCGGACGTGCCACGGATGATCTGGATTTCCCTAACCTGGTTAGCCGCAATACGCCTTAGCAGATCACTGGTTTGGTTGTTTTTACCCGCTGTGCGTTTGCCGTTTATCAACAACTCGTTACCCCCACTGCCGGCACCGAGACCACGACCTCCCGATGAGGTACCTCCACCACTGTTACTGGCAAAGCCGGAACCGCCTGCGCTGGGACTTCGGCGTCTACCGCTGCCGCCACCAGAGTTTTGTCCCTGCCCCGGAATACGATCCAGCATATCCTTGGCAGTGATGGGTGCATATTGGGAAAAATATTCTGCCGCATAGACAACGATGGAATCGTCCGAGTTGCTGTCCTGGGCCAGCGCACCAGGGACGATAATGCCAGACAGTGTGAAACTCACTAGCGCAGAAAGTGCAAATAATCGCGGACGCGTGTTAAGCCCCATCATAAGCGCTTGTTGTTGGTGTCATCTGTAAAACCAGTAGATTAAAAACTATGAACCGGGATTGTACTGAATTAACAAACAGAAGAGTGATCCTGTAACAAAGTGACAAACTTCGGGAAGATGGAGAAAAGGAGCAGATAGAGAGCCTACTTGAACGGCCTCGATACAAAAAAGAAACAAGGGCAGGTTTACTGCACGCGCGGGACTCGTTCGCCACCGAGAACAGTCTCGCTCGGGAAGAGCCGTTGCCGGCCGGTTCGCAAGTTTCCGTAATTATCGACGAACTCGAATGCGCCTTCGCGCAGCTCGAGCACGGCTACGTCGGCCGGTGCACCCACGTTGAGTGTGCCACGGTCGTTGAACACCGGGTATAGGCGCGAGGCGTTCACAGTGACGCGCGCCACCACTTGATCGAGTGTCATACCAAAATTCAGAAATTTCGACATCACGTTGGGCAAGTCGATGACGCCTAGCGCGGTTCGACTGGTGGAATTGCCATCAGTGGAAAGCGTATCGGGCCAAAAACCCGCTCCCAAAATACTGTCGAAAGTATCCCAACGCAGATGGCCAGTGCGCCCATTGGCAACATCGAACCAGACGCCGCGACGCCGTGCAGCGAGCACCTCAGGAAAAATTTGATTGTCATCATCGATAATGGCATTCGGCGGCGGTGCAAACATATGGGTGACAATATCACCCCGTTTGAGCTGTTGTATGAGTGTAGACATGGGCGTAGTGGTTTGCCCCATATGGATCATCAAGGGCAGGTCGAATGAGGTGGCCACCTCCTGCGCACGACGTAAAATCTCTACATCATCAACAGCCACTCCTTGTGTCAGACGTGCCTTAACTCCGATAACGTAATCACGATTGCGGGCAATAGCCGCTTTCGCTGCGGCCATATCGGCAAGCGCAAGATCCATTGTGTCGCCTTCCCCACGCAAGCCTTCACGACCAATGTTGAGGAGAATACGGGCTTGCTGCGGCGCCGACCTTGCAACAGCCACCACCTCATCAATCTGATCCGCACCCTCCGATCCCGCATCGACCCACCCAGTCACGCCATCGGATAAAGACACGACCGGGCCGACTTCATCCTGAGCGTAATGCGCATGGACATCAAGTAAGCCAGGGACAACCAGCTTGCCCGTGGCATCCATAGTCGCAGTCGCATCAGAGTCAATGTTTGCTGCGACCGCCACAATACGACCAGCTGCAATCGCCACGTCGGCGATGGCGTTAACCCGTAGTGAGGGATCGACCACCCTCCCCCCTTTGATGATCAAGTCAAAGGATTGCGCTAACACATTCATTGGGTGTGTGAGCAGGGCCGCACCAGCGGCGGCCATAAACTGGCGTCGATTAATCATTACAGTTAGCCTTAAGGTAATCGAAACACATACAAAATATTCCCGCCCGCGCGCTGTCGAATCTCTGGAGTATGCCTTCGGTAATTAACACCTTGGCCTGCCGCTATAGCCACATACTGCACACCGTCGACACTATAGCTCACCGGAAAACCACCAGCGGCAGAGTTAAGCACCTGTTCCCACAGAATCTCACCAGTGTCGGCATCGAAGGCACGAAATCGCCTGGCGTCGTCTGAGACAAAAACCAGTCCACCGCCAGTAGTCAATACCGAACCGCCGATGCCTGCCCGTTGCCGGTGGACCCAGCGCGTTTCGCCGGTTGCCACATCCACCGAGCTAAATTGTCCTATCAGCCCATCGTCCTCCGGTCCAAGCTCGGGTCGATTTATGGCCGAAGCATGGTGCAAGCCTATGGTGGGTTCCACCGGCCTTAGAAAATAGTTCATGCAGGTATTATTAGTGGGTGTATACAGGGAATTGGTCTGCGGACTGTAGCCGACGGAGTTCCAGTTAATACCGCCTTGGGCAGTTGGGCACACCAGTTTCTGCTGGCCAATTTCGGTGATATCCAAATCAGGATTGGTGATGCCCTTGCGTCCTTCTATATCCACGCCGACGATTACATTCTGATAATTGGTCTCGGTAGCCCAGAGGAAGTCACCTGTAGCTGCATCGAGTGTCCAAATGATTCCTGGCTTGCCGGGTATACCGGTAATGACTTTTCGCCTTTCGCTGGATGCGATGTCTGGATTCATCCAGGAGACAGCATCTGCATCGGGGATGACTTCTGTTTCCACAATCAAGCGCTCGAAGGGATGATCCTGATCCCAGTTGCCGCCCGGAATATGTTGGAAATACCAAGCTATTTCGCCAGTATCGATATTCAGCGCTAGAGTGGAGTTGGTGTATAAAACATCACCACCACGAGTGCCGCGCTGAATTGAGCCCCAAGGAATGGGTACGGCTACGCCGACGAAAATCAAATTTAGATCAGCATCATAACTGGCTGGCATCCAGGCCGATCCGCCCCGGCGTAATTCGTTGGGAAGATCTCCCCAGCTTTCACCGTGGAGTTCGCCGAGTCTGGGTACGGTGTTGGTGCGCCATAACTCTTCGCCAGTATCGGCATCGTGAGCGGTAATCCAGCAACTGGTATTTATGTAGTAGCAACCGGACATGCCTGTTATAACCTTCCCATCAAACACCTGTGGGCCACCTGAATAATGTTGCCCAACTGTCCAGTCACCCACCTGTGTTTCCCAGGTGACTTCACCATTAGTGGCGTTCAGGGAGACGACGTAAGCATCACGCGTGGCGATAATTAATTGATCTTTGTACAGAGTGCCATTGCGATTCGCGCAGGAAAGCGGAGCGGCATGATCGACGGTCTGGCGACGATACTCCCACAGTGGTGTGCCATCGGTAGCGTCCACCGCCTCGATAAAGTCACAGGCCTGAGGCAGAAACATGACACCGTCGTGCACCAATGGTGTTGTTTCCTGTTTGCCAGGCTCCATGGTCCAGGACCAGGCCAAACGCAGGCTGCCGACATTGTCTTTGTTGATATCATCGAGAGGACTATAACCCCAATGATTCGCGGTCCGGCGCCACATTAACCAATCGCCGTCGGTTGGATTTCGAGATTCTGCTTCCGTGACAGGCGTGTAGTTATCCAATAAGGCCTGAGCTTGAGCTACGGTCACCGACATGAAAAACGCTGGGACAACTAAGGCAAGAGCAGCGGCCGCGCGGACAACTCTTGAAAAGTAATGCTGACAATTAGTAAAGATTTGCATGTGTTGTTCCTTGAAATTAGTGCGTGTAGATTGATAACACAGAAGGGCAGTAACAGACTACTGTTTTACCAAGTAATAAGCTCATAGTTACAGCTTTGTTTCCCTGCTTGCAGAATTTGATAGCTTTTGCGCGGGGTAACCGAAGGAGATGACATTGAATTTACCGTGGGGGAGCCCCGGATAAATTTCTTTACCGAACATATCGATAGCCGAGGACTTACCTACCGATTGGACCTAGGCGCATTGACCGGTGGCTCGCAAGACCGGAGGCGTGAGCGTTTTGTTGGCAGGATTGCTGATGCGATTCTCGAGGAGATTGAGTATCGAATAACCACTTCGGGATTGGAGCTTACATTGAAGGTTACCGGGACTTTTTAGGCTCCTCAAAAAAGGCGCCAACTGTTCATATTGGCTGGACTTAGGCAGGGATAGCTCTTATTCTGCAAAGACATAATACTTACATATAATAATGCTGATTAAAGGAGTTACCATGTCTTCATCACGATTTCTGATTTACACGCTGTTTGCCTGTGCCCCAGCCTTCCTAACGGTGAGCACCAGCGCTGGCGCTCAGGTCAGGGGAAACCCTGTTTCGGGTGCAGGCTTGCCTAATCCAGCACCGATTGTCACTAAAAATTGGGGCGATCTACCCTCAGGAAGGGATTGGGGCTCAACAGCAGGTGTGGACATCGACCCAATCGACGGGCACGTCTGGGCGTACGAACGCTGTGGCGCAGGTAGCTTCGGGGGTGGCACGCCAATCAACTGCGACAGCAACCCTGTCGATCCTATTTTTAAGTTCGACCGCCATACTGGTGAGGTGCTGGAGAATTTTGGGGGCGGTATCATGATGACACCCCACGGCATCCACGTAGATTCCGAGGGCAATGTGTGGGTAACCGACTTCGCCAATAATGCAGCCGGAACCAAGGGTCAGCAGGTTCACAAGTTCAGCCCCGACGGTGATCTGCTTATGAGCCTTGGAACTGCAGGCCAACCTGGTAGCGGGCCTAACCAATTTAACCAACCCAATGACGTTATTGTCGGGCCAGACGGTAGTATTTACGTTTCCGACGGCCACAACGGTCAGGGCATGACGAGCAATGCGGCAATGGAAGAGGGGTTAGCGGAAGGCTCGACGGCCCGAATTATCAAGTTCACAGCTGATGGCACACGCATCAAGGAATGGGGGAGAATTGGCGTGCGACATGGTGAGTTCCGTACTCCACATGCCATGGAATTCGACTCCCGGGGCCGCCTCTGGGTAGCTGACCGTGGTAATCACCGCATCGAGATCTTCGACCAGGAAGGCAACTACCTCGAATCACGCTATATGTATGGTCGCATCAGTGGGCTCTTCATCACCTCAGACGATATAGTCTATGCAATCGACTCGGAATCTGGCCCAACCAACCATGTCGGCTGGAGGAATGGTGTTCGTATCGGGCGCGTGGAAGAAGACCAGATCATTGGTTTTGTCGAGCCCCACGAGCAGGCGAACCGAGTCTATCAGGGCGCAGCAGGTGAAGGTGTCGCGGTTGACGCGGACGGCAACATCTATGCCGCAGAAGGGCCAAACTCGCTGAATTCAGCAGGTGGGGCCTTTACCAAGTACTCAGTTCGGTAGAAGTAAAAGCCGAACGCTAGAGATAAACGGGGCGAAGGGAATTAGTTTATTCCCTTCGCCCTTATTGCAGAAGCTTGAGTATTCCTTAATTGGGACGGAGGGAATTAGTTTATTCCCTCCGTCCCAATTAAAATGAGATCAACTAGAGACAAAGGACCCATCACCATGAATCGAATTAACTCAACACTCTTCACATTCACAATTCTGGCTCTTGGTTTAACA
>CAVOCG010000140.1:0-6947 GCA_963694095.1 Gammaproteobacteria bacterium | reverse complement strand
ATCGACGTAGGTGCCTATAACTCAGCCAGCTACCTACCTTGTTTTTCAATTTGCCAGTCTGCCTTCATGGTCAGTGGACCAACACCCTTATTCGCCTGAATCTGCACCGACTTACTGTAGCGGGTTTCATACCAGAGTAAACCGCTTTCATCGGCCACGCCTGCGACAATAAAAAACTGCCCTACCCGCATGGCAATATTTTTAACAGTGAGAGAAACAACAAATTTATCGCCCTTATTTAAAGGCACTGCGGTCACATCATCGGCATCATTGGTGAGGAAGGAAACGACTGGTTCTTCGGCTGACTTCATAAAAGCGAAACCAAAATTCCCTGTCATGCCATCCACCAGCACTTCTACCTCCATCTCCAATACCACATCGCTGAGCGGTGCGATGGTATCCAGTATCTCGCCCTCTAAGGACTTTACAATCACCGAGTCGATCCGGCAATCGCGTAGGTCCGTTTCGTCAGGACCTTCTGTTTCCGCTTCTTCCTCCGTAACTGGCACATCAGGCGTATTTTTCTCGATGCTATTATAGGTTTGCTTACTATTACAATAATCTTCGTAGTGGCCTACGACTTCATCGCTGGTGCCTATCTCACGAATTTTTCCTTTATCAATCCAGATCGCGCTGTCACAAAGTTCCTGCACATGAAACATAGAATGGCTGCAAAAAACCATGGTCTTGCGGTCTTTCCGAAACTGGTTCATACGTTGAATACATTTTTTCTGAAACGCCATATCGCCAACCGAAAGCGCCTCGTCGATAATCAGAATATCGGGTCTTACCATGGTGGCAATGGAAAAAGCCAGACGGACATACATGCCGGAAGAATAAGTTTTTACCGGTCGGTCAATAAAGTAATCCAGCTCTGAAAATTCGATGATGTCCTTTTCCAACGCTTTGATATTGTCATCGGGAACGCCGAGCAGGGAAGCATTGAGATAAATATTTTTACGCCCACTGAACTCCAGGTGAAAGCCCGCGCCAAGCTCTAGCAGTGCCGCTACCTGACCGTTGATTGAAATATTACCGCTAGTGGGCCCCAAAGTACCTACCAAAAGTTTCAGCAGGGTGGATTTCCCCGCACCGTTAACGCCTACAATGCCAAGACTTTTCCCGTTGTCCACAGCAAACGATATATCACTCAATACATGGTAAAGAGTATGCCTAGGTTTGCGCAAGAGCAGCTCGGTTAGGCGATCCTGCGGGCGCTCATAGATCTTAAAATCCTTGTGCAGATTAGAAACCGCTATCCGTTGCCCGGGCAGTTCCATTTTCAAAGCACATCACCGAACGCGTGCTTAATGCGCATGTAAAACCAGCCGCCGAAAAGGTAGGTCAATAGAGAAACCGGTATGATGATATATAAATTAGTAAACGGCATTTCACCGAGCAACACCACCTCGCGATAAATATTAACGAAGCTGTGCATTGGGTTTAACAAGAACAGGTTTTGAATCGACTCATCCTGAATCATACTAATAGGATAGACAATCGGCGTCAGAAAAAACCAGATAAAAACCAGTATCCCTACCAGTTGCTGCAGGTCTCTGAGAAACACACATAACGCGGAGATGATGGCAACTAGGCCCATGGTAAATAAAAATTGCAGAAAGAAAACCAACGGCATCCACAGCCATAACCAGTTCAAGTGCCCCTGAAAGATCATGTACAGCAGCAATACGCCAAAGCCAATGCCATGGGTCAAATAGGGAACCACCGTGCCGACTACTGGAATGATCTGGGTTGGGAACATCACCTTGGTAATAAGTGGGGCTTTTTCGATGAGTAGGTTAGGGGATCTGGCGACGGTGTCAGCAAAGGCAAACCAGGGAAGATAGCCAATAACCATAAACAGTACAAAGCTGGTTTCACTAAAATCCTCAGGCGACTCCATGCGAAATACAAAGGAGAAAACAAAAGCGTAGGTGAGTATTTGCACGATTGGCGTTAAGAACAACCAGAGAAGACCGCCTATAGAGGCTGCAAACTGGCCAAGAAAATCCTGTTTGGTGAAATTGTGAAAAAGCCGGTAGTGGATAATGGGTGTCAAAATCCACTGGCGTACAAGCGAATTAGTCATCTAGGATTGGCCACTCGGAAAATTTAAAGGGTAACACTCTCATCGGGATGAAAGTATAAGGGCAGGGGTGCATGTAAGTCATCTATCCAGCATGCTCAAAAGCAAAGTACCGGCACACGCAATCAGCGAAAATCACTATTAGTGAAAAGCGTTGTCTGATTCAGAAGCGATAGCTTGGCCACCGGCTTCGCTCATCCATTGCGGCCAGGTGGTTTGTGGCCACTCAGTTGCTTGCCACAGTTGATGAATGATGGCTAACCACTGGCGCAGTGGTTGGGCCTGAAGGTTCAACAAGGTGCTTTCCCCGTTCGCTCCCTTGAACGTCAGCGTTAGCAGCTGGTCGTTACTTGTTACGTCCACAGAGGTCACCAGCCATGATTGGGTATCCGCTTGGCTTTGTACCGGTTGCTGGGCTGATAATTCTGCATTGGCGGCTTGTTGGGCAAAGCCCTGCATCATATCGGCGGCTTGCTCATCTTTGAAAACATCCGGCGCGGCTGCAGGCACCTGTTGCTCCAGCCATTTCAGCAAATGGCCTATTAACCGGGTTAACAGGCGATGGGTGAGCCACAGCGTTTCGGTTTCGCCCTCACCGACCTCACCGGTTAGGCATACGCGGTCTTCACCTTCGATGTACTCAGAAGTAATGCGCTTAAGTTCCGGCATTAGTCCTCCGGCGCGATTAACCAGGTGCCAACTTCCAATAGATCCTCGGCGGACAAGGTACCAGTTTCGCGCTTCAACATCAGGAAATACAAAATGTGCTCGTAACGCGCTTGTTGCAAGTCTCGTTCAGCCCGAAACTGATCCCGTAGCGCATTCAGCACGTCTACGCTGGTTACGACACCCAGCTCGAAGCCCTGCTGCCTTGCTTCGGATAAGAGCGCAGTAGACTCGGCCAGTATTTCAGCCGCCTCGGTGCGCAGCTCGCTGGATTTAACCTGCAAAAAAGCGGTGCGGGTGCTCTCATTGATATTCAGTTGTGTCTGTCGCAGCTCGTTCTCGGCAATGCTGTGCAGGCTGATGGCTTCACTCATCGCGGCACGGTTTCTCCCGCCGGCATACAGGGGAATAGAAATATCCAGACCAATAAAAGTGGAATCAGTCTGGCTGATCAGGGAATTATCAAAACCCAGATTGGAATCCTGTCTCTGGGCAATGAGAGATACTCTGGGCATATACGCACCGCGCCTGCCATCGATGCCTTTATCGGCGGCCTGCAGGGCATACTCGCTGGCTTGAATCTGCTGATTGTTGTTGCGAGCCTGCCTTACCCAGTAATCGATATCGCGTTCCACTGGAGGCACCTCGGCGGCCTCGTCCAGCCGAAACAATTCCCCGGGCAACACACCGGTAACCGAACGCAGGGCTTCGCGGGCCAGCTCAAGTTGACTCTGCAGCCCCAGTTGCTCAGATCGGACTGCGGCTACTCTGGCCTGTACATCGTATAGATCAGTAATCTGAACCAGTTGCCGATCATAGAAGCTCTGAATTTGGTCAAGCTGATTGCGTACCGCTTCCAACTCCGAACCGATAGATTCCAATGCATCACCGGCCTGCAATACGGCAAAATATTTTTCAGATACGTCGGTCAGGAGAAAGGCCAATTGGGCAAAGTAAATCGCCTCATTCTGATCTTCCAGCAGACTAGCCTGTTTGCGAGAGGCGAACGCCTCCCAGTTAAACAGCACCTGGGTTAGTTGCAAGGAATAGCGCTCGCCATCAAAATTTTGCAGTTGTTGGTTGAGCGCGTTCTGGCGGTTATCCGACAAGCTGGCATTGGCACTCACGTGGGGCAGTAGCTGGCCATTGGCCGCCCGTTTGCGCGCGGAACTGATGTTCAGGTTCTCTTCGGCAATTTTCAGCTGTGGGCTGTAGTTGATAGCCGCGGTGAAGAACTCCTCCAGGGTTGAGCCGCTCCGAATACGGGCTGTTGCAAGTGACTCTGCAGCGTAACTCAGAGAGGCCATGTTGCAGGCACAGCCAAGCACAATTGCGGGCAAGAAAATAGGTATCTTCATAGGTAGCTAGTCTTCGATAAAGCTGCGTGCCATGGAATTAGTAAATGGCTTGAACAAATACTGCAGCATGGTCCGTGAACCGGTGGAGATAAACGTATCTGCAGGCATGCCGGGCATCAAAGTAAGGGTACCCAGCTCAGCCAGGCTTTCTGGCGTTACTTCCACACGAGCCTGGTAATAGCCCATCCCCGTATACTGGTCGACCAGGGCATCAGCGGAGATATTAAGTACATTGCCTAAAATGGTCGGTACCGCCCCGCTGCCAAAGCTGGAAAAACGAATTGTGACTTCCTGCCCCTCTGCTACCCGGTCTATGTCTGTTGGCGAAACCCTGGCAACAACGATGAGCTCGTCAGTTTGTGGAATGATTTCTACAATGGGCGAGCCGGGGGCGATTATCCCGCCGATGGTATGAACCTGCATGCCGTTAACCACACCGGCTTCCGGCGCCCGCACCACGGTGCGGCCAACAATATCCTGCAAGGCGATGGTGCGTTCACTGATGTCCCTGAGGCCCGTCTGAACCTCGCTCAGTTGCTCTACTACCTGATTACGAAATTCCCGCTCTTCCTGCAGAATTTGTAAACGGGCCTCGCCAACCTCTATCTCGGTAGTGGCAATGCTGGCGGTTAGCTCAGCCGCTTCGCCGCTGAATGAGGCGTAATTACGTTCCAGCTCTCTGACCCGGGTCAGGTCGGAAAAACCCTGGCTGAGTAGTTCTCTCACGTCCACTAACTCACTGGCATAAGAGGCAGCTAATTCCTCTCTGCTGGTTTTGAGAGCCTGCAGCCCCACCAGTCTCGAGCTGAGTTGCTCAATGCGTTGTTCCAGCACCTCTATACCACCCTCATACGCAGCTTTGCGCGCCTGAAAGATCTGTCTTTGTGAGGTCATTTCGCCGCTGGCATCGAATGCGGCCTGGGAAAGCTGGTTGGGATAACTTACTTCACTCTGCTGATCACGCTCGGCAATCAGGCGTGACTCTGTGGATTTATAGGCGGCAAACTGTGAATTGCTAATCGCCAACTGTGCCACAGGCTGGGTGTTGTCCAGTATCAGCAAGGGCTCACCAGCGTCCACAAAATCCCCGTTTCTTACTCGGATCTCGCTGACTATTCCGCCTTCCAGATGTTGCACCGTCTTCTTATAGGATTTGACCTCAACAATGCCTGGCGCATAAGCGGCACCGTCCAGTGGTGCTAGGGCGGCCCAGGCCCCGAACACGCCAAACACCAGGAATAGGATGAGAAAACCCGCGCGCTTGGGTCCCGCAATACTGGTGTCGACTTCGACTTCGACTTCGACTTCGGGCTGGGCTGGCTCTAGCCCAGGGGGCTTGGGAGCGATGTCTTGATTCTTTGTCACTGTTTCTGTCTCGGTCAGGGTGCTAAAGGGCCGGCAGCACCGGGTTCGTTGTTGTTTTGTTTCAGGCGCGCTTCTGTGCCGTAGGTGGAGTCGCTGTCAGGCTGGCCAGCACCTGGTCTTTGGGTCCAAAGCTGACTGCGGCGCCATCCTTCATCACCAGAACCTTGTCAACTGCACTTAATACCAGCATGCGGTGGGTAATAACGATAACCGTGCTGCCATTGGATTTAATCCGCTGTATGGCATCAACCAGTTCTCTTTCACCCTGTTCATCAAGGTTGGAATTGGGTTCGTCCAGCACCAGAAATTTGGGTCGGCCATAGGCTGCCCG
The DNA here is from genome assembly GCA_963694095.1 of Gammaproteobacteria bacterium. GTDB lineage: Bacteria > Pseudomonadota > Gammaproteobacteria > Pseudomonadales > Pseudohongiellaceae > UBA9145. The sequence continues at coordinate 1,141 of CAVOCG010000140.1, read as the reverse complement.
GGCCAGGCCGATACGCTGACGTTGGCCACCGGAGAGGATGCCGCCGGCGCCACCAATCAGTGTGTCGTAACCCTGGGGCAGGTGCAAAATCATATCGTGTACGCCAGCCAATACGGCAGCGGCTACAATTTCGTCCGCATTTTGCTCACCAAAGCGGGAAATGTTTTCCGCAATCGAGCCGTCAAATAATTCGATGTCCTGGGGCAGATAACCCAGGTAGGGCCCTAACTCGGCCCGGTCCCAGGCGGCAATATCGGCGCCATCAAGGCGCACCTTGCCAGTGTAAGCAGGCCAGATTCCTAGTAAAGCGCGGGCCAGACAGGATTTGCCAGACGCACTGGGGCCCACTATGCCGAGGGCCTCACCCGCCTGGAGGTCAAAAGTTACACCTCTGACCACCACGTTTTGTGAGCCGGGAGGGACGACTACCACCTGCTCCGCCGCCAGGTTACCTTGCGGCGCTGGTAAACTCATGGTGTCCGCTTTTTTCGGTATCAGCTGCAGCAACCGACCCAGGCGTTCGTACTGTGCCCGTGCCACTGAAAATCCCTTCCAGGTTCCCACCAACATATCTATGGGCGCCAGTGCCCGTCCCAACAACAGGGAACCGGCAATCATCAGGCCCGGTGAGATTTCCCCGCGCAGGGCTAATAGTGCCCCCATTCCAAGCAACAGGGATTGGGTGATCATACGGAAAGACTTGGATAGGGCGGTCAATGCGCCGCCGGTTCTGCTGGCATCGGCCTGCAATACCAGCACTTCATTGGAGACCTTTTCATGTCGCTCGCGCACATCATCCCCCATGCCCATAGCGGCAATGACTTCAGCGTTGCGCAGGCTGCCGTTTATCTGGCCGCTAACCTGACCGGCCAAGCTATTGGCATCTTTCATTCTTTTGCCAGTCAGTTTTTCATTGATGTAGGCCAATACCACCATGATGATGCCAGCGACAATCGCCGCCACCCCAAACCAAGGGTGAAATAGGAACATAACCGCTACATAAATGGGAAACCAGGGGGCATCAAAAAAGGCAAACAGGCCGGCGCCGGTAAGGAATTGGCGCAAACCGGTAAGGTCGCTATAGGCCTGGGAACCGCCCCCTGCTCCGCCGTTCATCAGCGAGTGCTTGAAGGTGGCTTCT
>CAVOCG010000139.1:0-6963 GCA_963694095.1 Gammaproteobacteria bacterium | reverse complement strand
AGCTAATTTAACTGCTTTTTCTTTGGCAACTACTGACTCAGGTATCCTGCCTAACTGATTGAGCACCGCTCCAAGTACTTTCCAGCCAAATTGATGTTTGGGAAACTCGTTAGTAATTGATACCGCAAGCTTTTCAGCGTCATCAAATCGCCCGTTCTGATAGTGCCCTAAAAGACTAGTAAGTTGTTCCTGAGATGGATTGTTAGCCTTTAAGTTTTGTTTTTTTGCCTTCTTCTGCTTTTTTTGTTCAGCTAACTTATTGCGCTTTTGTGACAATGACAGGCTTTTATTTTGCACAGCTAATTTAGGCTCATTTACATGTGCGGTTGGTGTGAGCTGCGTTTCTAAAGAATTTAACCTGTCTGCATCCACACCCTGCTTCTTCGCTTGTTCAAGAACTTGGGTAGCATTTTCAAACTGCCGTTCTTTGATTAATGCATCAATGTAACTCAGCCAAAATTGTTCTATCTTTGCATTAGCTTCTAAGGCTGTTTTAAATAATGGCAAAGCTGCCTCGGCATTATTCACTGAAACTGCTATCACGCCTAGGTTATGGTTAGCATCTGGATGAGCTGGCTGAGATTGCAAGATAGCTCGATACAAACGTTCAGCCTTTTGAAGCTTGCCTTCTTTATGTGCTGCAACACCTTGCTGCAGTACTTTTTCAATAGTTAGTTCCATTAAATGCTCTTAAATACGGCTTCGGACATGCTGTAAGTACTTATTTTAATTTGTTATTGCATGATTATTCAAACTAAATTCATATTTACACCATGTCTCTGAATTGCTTCTATAGACTTTTTGTCTACATTATTGATGGGAAGGTGTACTTACTATTCCTTTATTATCCTTCGGAGCAAGGCATGCATCTCTAAAAAAAAGTTAATCCAACATGTTAAATAATATATCTAGCTGTGATATTGCCCAGTTTGAAAAATCACTTAAGAAATTCTTATGTCTAGAATCGTAGGCATCAAACTGGTGTTAGATCAAATGCAATAGCGCATCGCTCTGAATCCGTTGTGAAAGGGATAGTTCTATGGAAAAGGGATGAGGGAAATAAAATAATATCACCTCTTTTGGGCCTATGCAGTTCCCGAGGATAGTCTTCGTCTGTTATTGGTAAATCATAGCCATGTAGACCAAATTCGATTGCACCTTCATCATTATTAGATAGGGCAATCGTTTTTAAATAAATAACACCACTTAGCCAGCCTCCGGGATGGATATGAGCGGTGTGATAGCCATTCTTCAATAGTCGATTATACCATCCCATTAATTTATGTTTTCTTGGCCAAGACTTAATGAAAATATTAGATTCTGATTTAAACCTATCATAGTACGCATCTACTGCTTGTTGAACGATGCCTTCTAAATGCGAAATAGTTTTGCTTGAATTTTCAAATATATCGTTTGGACCTTGAAATCCAAATTTTGTAGTCCTACTCTCCCAAATTAATTGATATTCATCAGATTCTCTAATTATTTCGTCAACAAGATTATTCGAATAAAAATCATATTCAGCTAAATTTTTGATTACGATAAAGTCAAGTGGGTTTGTGCAAAATTGATAAGGATCCTTTTTTTTCATCTGATGTGCAGCAAAAGCACTAACTGCAGCTACCCTGATATTTAAATTATCTAATGCCGACATCGAGTGTATCCTCTTATCAAACTCAGAATAATTTTTGTTCACATAGAGACACTCCAGACTTTGTGCCGTGGCATTTCGGTCATTTACTAAATCGAAGTGAAGAATAGCTTCTTCGTATTTTCTAAGCCCTTTGAGCGTCTTACCCAGGTTGTTATGGGCTTCGGCATAGTCAGGTTTCAGCGCTATCACCTGTCTATAGCTTGCTTCAGCCTCTTCTAATCTGTCCAGTTCTTGGAGCGTGACGCCTAAGTTGTAGTGGGCTTGGGTAGAATTAGGCTTCAATGCTATCGCTTGCGTATAGCTTGCTTCAGCCTCGTCTAATCTGCCCAGTGCTTTGAGCATGCTACCCAAGTTGTTGTGGGCTTCGGCATAGTCAGGTTTCAACGTTATCGCTTGCCTATAACTTGCTTCAGCCTCTTCTAATCTACCCAGATCTTTGAGCGCAACACCCAAGTTGTAGTGGGCTTCAAAGTCTTTAGGCGCTAATTGCACAGATTTTTGGTTGGCAACTAATGCCTCACTTATTCTGCCAGTTTGTTTGAGTACAGCGCCAAGTGCTTTCCAGCCAAATTGACTCTCGGGGAATCTTTGAGAGATGGATAGTGACAATTTCTCAGCATCACCATATCGTCCCTTTTGATAATGCTGTAAAAGATTATTTATTTCTGCCTCAGACGGATTAATACCTTTTAAGTTTCGTTTTTTTGCCTTCTTCTCTTTGTTTCCAGATAGTTTCTTGCGCGTCTCCGAAAATGTTAGACTTTTCTTTTGCACAGCTGATTTAGGCTCTTTTACTTGAGTTTTTGGTGTGAGCTGTGTTTCGACAGCATCAACTTTATCTCCAGATAATCCTTCCTTCTTTCCCTGCTCAAAGACTTCCTTTGCATTATCAAACTGCTTTTCTTTAATAAGAGCATCAATGTAACTTAGCCAAAATTGTTCTATCTTTGGATTGGCTTCGAGAGCAGTTTTAAATAACGGCAATGCCGCATCAGCTTTATCTACTGATACTGCTAATACGCCTAGGTTATGGTTAGCATGTGGATGCAAAGGTTGAGATTGCAAGATAGCTCTATAAAGACGCTCGGCTTCTTCAAGCTTACCTTCTTTATGTGCTGCCACACCCTGCTGCAGTGTTTGTTCTATGGTTAAATCCATTGAACACTCTCAATTAGTGGTGCGTAGATGCTGTAAGTACCTGTTTTGATATGTTATTAATTTCATATTTCATGTTATTTTTCGATTTATTCATTGTATTGATTTTTACGGGATTCGAACAGCACATTTTTTTGACGTCTAAATTATCCGTGTTCTTTCAGTATCAGCTAATCGAAGAGCATCTTTCCCCAGCCTCGCTATGCCAGTCAGTCAGTCAAAATGTCATGCAGAATTATATGCAGCTGAAAATCCTGCATTAATGAGCATTTTTCAAACGCTTATTAACTGATTTGTTGATTGAGTAACGGCTTTGGGGGAGTGGCGGGTTTGCTGTACAGGCTGTTTGATGATTTTTGTTTTGGGAATAGAAATCGTGCGTGTCACAGTCTTAGTGTGCGTAGGCTTTTGCGTGCGTATTTATTTTATTTCGCAAGCCACATACGAAACTCCCAATACCCCCCACGCTTGTACACACAAGCTTCATCGAAGATTGGGATTTCGTCGTCTTTAAATTCTTGCTTTTTGAGTGCCAAATTCTGTCTACGAGTTACTATTATTTTCAGTAGTCACACGTTTGTGCAACATTCTGTGTAACTGTAAGGGGGATTTTCAGCTAAATCAATCGGTTATGTCTTATGTGAAAGTTTTGTATAACTAACTATTCGTTATAAATCAATGGTTTAGTTATAATAATCTATTCCCACTCAATAGTAGCAGGAGGTTTGCTTGAAATATCATAGGTGACTCGGGACACGTCTGCGATTTCATTCATGATTCGATTGGAAACAGTTTCTAACAACTCCGGGTCCAGCCGTGCCCATCGAGCTGTCATGAAATCGATGGTCTCAACCGCACGCAAGGTAATCACCCAAGAGTAACGTCTGGCATCGCCAACCACACCGACTGACTTAACTGGTAAAAACACTGCGAAGGCCTGACTCACTTTATTATAGCAATCTGCCCTATGCAGTTCTTCCATAAAGATAGCGTCTGCTTGTCGTAACACATCGCAGTATTCTTCCTTTACTTCACCGAGCACTCTTACACCTAGTCCGGGCCCCGGAAACGGATGGCGATAAACCATGTTATAGGGAAGTCCGAGCTCTAGACCTATTCTTCGCACTTCATCTTTAAACAATTCCCGCAGCGGCTCAACTAGTTTTAATTTCATGTCTTTCGGCAGGCCACCTACATTATGGTGTGATTTTATGACATGGGCCTTGCCGGTTTTAGAGCCGGCTGATTCGATTACATCAGGGTAAATCGTACCCTGTGCCAGCCATTTTACGTTGTCTATCTTCGACGCTTCTTCGTCAAACACTTCGATAAAAGTGTTGCCGATAAGCTTACGTTTTTGCTCCGGGTCATCGATTCCCTTTAACTTTGATAAGAACTGCGCCTGGGCATTGGCTCTTATAACCTTCAAGCCCATGTTGTTGGCGAAGGTTGACATTACCTGATCCCCTTCGTTGAGTCGCAACAAACCGTTGTCTACAAACACGCAGGTCAGTTGATCACCGATGGCTTTGTGCAGAAGTGCCGCTACCACTGACGAATCAACACCTCCAGACAACCCTAGTAGTACATGATCACCACCAACATTTTTACGCACGGTTTTTATGGCATCTTCTATAATGCTAGCAGAATTCCACAGTGATTCGCATGCGCAAATTTGATGAGAAAAACGCTCCAGTATTTTCAAGCCCTGCAGTGTATGAGTTACTTCCGGATGAAATTGAATTCCGTACAACTTTCTCGACTCATCGCTCATCCCTGCAATGGGCGCGCTTTCTGTGGCGGCAATCACTTTAAAACCAGCTGGAAGCTCCACAACTTTATCGCCGTGGCTCATCCATACATCCAGCTGCGCTTTTCCGGACTCTGAAATTCTATCTTCGATGCCGTTCAATAAATCGCTATCACCAGAAATATCTACTTGCGCATAGCCAAACTCTGATTTAGGTGAAGCCTCTACCTTGCCACCCAATTGCTCAGCCATAGTTTGCATGCCGTAGCAAATACCGAGAATAGGCGCGCCAAGTTCAAACAAAAATTCTTCTGCTCGGGGTGACTCGGCCAGCATAGCAGTGTCAGGACCACCAGAAAAAATAATCCCCTGTGGTGCAAACTCTTCGACTAACTTTTTCTCGCACGCGTAATCCCAAATCTCACAATAAACACCCAACTCACGAACGCGTCGCGCAATAAGTTGAGTATATTGTGAACCGAAATCCAGAATAAGAATTTTCTGGCTGTGAATGTTAACTGTTGTCATTTAATTTCTAATACAGATTTTTAGTACCAATTAAACAAAGGAGCTGAACGTTGACCTATTGATATTGAAAAAATATTCAATGCTCCAGAGAATCGGGCGGCCCCTCAAGACCCCCTATAATTAGGGGCTTCTTTAGTGATGGAAACGTCATGCACATGTGACTCACTCATGCCTGCTGAAGTAATTTGCACAAACTGCGCCTTCGTGCGCATCTGCTCAATATCGATACAACCGGTATAACCCATGCTGGACCTTAATCCGCCCATCAGTTGATGCACGATGGCCGACATAGCCCCCTTATAAGGTACCCGACCCTCGATGCCTTCTGGAACTAGTTTTTCAGTGCCAGAGTCGATATCCTGAAAATAACGATCACTTGACCCTTGGGAATGCGCCATCGCCCCTATTGATCCCATGCCACGATAGGCTTTATAGGATCGCCCCTGATATAGCTCAACCTCGCCCGGCGCTTCTTCGGAACCGGCCAGCAAACTACCTATCATTACCACGTGAGCACCTGCTGCAATAACTTTGGCAACATCGCCCGAATAACGAATGCCCCCATCAGAAATAACACAAACACCTGACCCTTTCACCGCCTCTACTACATTGGCTACAGCCGATATTTGAGGCACACCAACACCAGTAACGATGCGTGTAGTGCAAATTGAGCCCGGGCCAATACCTACCTTAACTGCGTCTGCACCAGCCTTGACCAACGCCTTGGCAGCATCAGCGGTTGCAATATTGCCGCCGACAACTGAAATCTCGGGGTAAAGCTTTTTGACCCGGCTGACTTGATCCAGCACAAACTGTGAATGCCCATGGGCAGTATCGACTACAATGATATCCACACCTGCTTCAACAATTGCATCGATTCTATCAACTGCATCTTCACCTGTACCCACAGCTGCGGCTACTCGCAATCGGCCCAATTCATCTTTGCATGCATTCGGGAAATCTTCTGACTTGCGAATATCTTTTAGGGTAATGAGCCCCTTTAATTCAAAATCATCATTTACTACCAGGATTTTTTCGATTCGGTAACGGTGTAGTAATTCCTTCACTTCATCGTGGCTGGCATCTTCCTTCACCGTCACTAGACGATCCTTGGGCGTCATAATAGACTCGACTGACGCATCTAAATTTCCTTCAAAACGCACATCCCGGCTAGTCACTATTCCCACCAGCCCGCTACTACCTATAACCGGCATGCCCGAAATATCATGTTCCCTCATGGACGCAGCAACATCTCGAATAGTTGCTTTAACCGGGATAGTAATAGGGTCTTTAACAACCCCACTTTCATATTTTTTGACAATGCGTACTTCTTTCGCCTGCTTTTCCACATTCATGCTTTTGTGAATTACACCCAAGCCACCTTCCTGTGCCATGGCAATAGCAAGACGGGATTCCGTCACGGTATCCATCGCTGACGAAATAAGTGGAATATTAAGCGTAAGAGATTGCGTCAGCTGGGTATTAAGTTTGGCTGATTTAGGTAGAAAAGTTGAGTGGGCAGGCAAGAGCAGAACATCATCAAATGTTAAAGCTTCTTCAGCAATACGTAACATAAGATTACCAATATCCTCAAAAAGAGGATTATACAGACAGGGGTCCGTCTTGTACAGATTCTAGCGCGGTGCGAACCTGGTAATGCATATACCCCCTATTTAAGTCAGCCTGCCGACATGCACCGGACGACTTGAATTAGCACTAAAAGAACGCTAATTCTCGGAATTCAAGCGGGCCAGCTTCAAAATATCCTAGCTCTGATTTGGATCTGTGAATATAGCCGGGCGTAGTCATCAATCGCACGAAAGTATGACCTTCCATGGGCCCAGCAAGCCATCCGCATCGGCATTACTTGCGACTT
>CAVOCG010000138.1:0-6976 GCA_963694095.1 Gammaproteobacteria bacterium | reverse complement strand
CCTTTTGATCTTCACCGAAGCGGCCCATAATCTGCATACCCATCGGCCTTCCCTGTCCGTCGAAACCAACAGGTATATTCACAACCGGAATGCCACCAAGACTGCCGAGTATGACGACTTCCATCCAGCGGTGATAAGTGTCCATCTCTCGACCGTTTATATTTCTAGGCCAGTGAATTTCTTTCGGATAAGGAAATACCTGCGCACTAGGTGAGGCCAGGAAGTCATATTCTCCAAACAATCGGTCCAGTTCCCGATACCAATCATTGCGAATTGAATTCGCATTCGTGACATCCATATCGGTCAGACTATGGGCTTGTTCAATCTCCCAAATCAATTCGGGTTTGAGCTGCGCTCGGGTTGCCAGATTATCATACAAGTCTTTTGAACTGCCGTTGCCTCGGCCTGAGTGACGCAGCGTGGTCCAGCAATACCACAGGTCTGTCAGGCTAAAATTCGTTTGTGCGGCTTCCACATTAGCGCCCGCGCCGGAGATCGCTTCCAGGCCGGATTCGCATAATTCGAGAATGCCAGGCTCCATAGCCAGGTAGTTATCTAGATTGCCCAGCCAGCCGATCTTGGTGTTTTCAAGCATGAGCGGGTTAAATTGATCCGCCACAGGCCCAACCGCCGTAGTCTGAAGCAGGCGGATCGTATCCTGGGTATTACGCCCCATAGGCCCCGAAGTGGAAAGACCCCGAGTGGCAAGATTTGTTCCGCTCATCACGTTGATGCTGGGCCTGAAACCAATCACGTTATTGAACGCACCAGGGTTTCGCAGCGAACCCATCATGTCACTACCGTCGGCTACTGGCAGCATTTGGGTTCCAAGCCCGCTTGCTGCACCACCACTGCTGCCACCTGAGGTGAGAGCCGGGTTGTAAGCGCTGCCGGTTGCACCGTAAACGGAGTTGTAGGATTGAGAACCCAGGCCCAGTTCAGGTGTGTTGGTCTTGCCGATAAATATTGCCCCTGCACCGCGAATACGTGCAACCAAACCGCTATCACTGTCTGCAATACGATCAGCGTAGATTGGTGATCCGCTGGTATAGCGCAAGCCCGCAACTGGGGTAAGATCCTTCGCCGCATGAGGCATGCCATGCATCCAGCCTCGATACTCCCCCTGAGCCAGTGCCTGGTCTGCGTCATGGGCCTGGCCCATTAAATCGTCATCATCCACCATACCAACGATGGCATTGTAGACCGGATTATAGGTGTGAATTCGATCCAGGTAGGCTTGCATGACTTCGACACAGCTGGTCTGTTTTTGATAAATCGCGGTCGACAAATCAGATGCACTCAGGTTGGTAAGATCGGCGGGCAAGGTGGCCGCAAAGAGAGACCGGGATATGCTCGCAGGCATTGCGAACCCTGCCCCTACTGTTGCAGCACTGTTGATAAATCGACGTCTATCCATGTTGCGGCCCTCTCGTGGGTTTAATGTTCTATGGCAGCGCGAGTGTGATCACCGAGTTGGTTGCCACTACGCTAACATATTGCTTGCCATTAACCTCATAGGTCAGCGGGCTGGCTCGAATAGTACGCGGTGCTTCAAATCGGAATAGCGTTTCGCCACTGTTTGCATCTAACGCGTAGAATCCACCGTCTTCAATGCCCTGAAATATTAAATCTCCTGCTGTCACCAAGTTGCCGCTGGCGCCGATTGAACTCCTTGCCGGCAGTTCTCTCTGCCATACCTGCTCACCCGATGAGGGGCTATAGGCTGATACAGTGAGTTGCGGCGTGTAGTTATCTGAAATACGGTCAAGTTCGGAATAACTTTCTGTGTGCCCCCTACTATCAGGCCCTGGTGTAAGTGAATTACCCAGCGGCTCAACATTCAGAGAAATGGCACCATTTTTACCGGTGACATAGATCATTTCCGTGCGCGGGCTAAACGACGCCGATCCGAAACTCGCTCCGCCATGGGGAATTATATAAGGCTCAGTTACTGAGTAGGGTGTGTAGAGTTGGCGACTTCTTGTAGCTAATTCGGGGTCGTCAAATTCGATGAAGGTTGCACACAGTGGATCCATTGGAATACCACGGGCATTGTAAGGGATAGGCTGCGTTGGCCAGACTTGTTCACCCGGCACGTCGGTTTGGGTGGGCACCGCAGTTTCTACCATGGCGTGGATTGGTACTCCAGTTTCACGGTTCCACATATAAAAAAGACAATTTTTACCGGCGGCGGCTACGCCTTTAATGAGCTCGCCATCCGCACCTGGCACATCAAATAATAGTGGGCCGGTTACGTGGTCCCAGTCCCATATATCGTGATGTACGGCTTGATAATGCCAGCGCAAATCACCCGTCTCCAGATCGATAGCTAGCGTGCTGTTAGTGAAATAATTCTGTCCCACCCGAGCCGATCCATCGTAGTCCGGAGACGGGTTGCCAGCATTAATATATAGCAAACCAAGCTCAGCATCGATGGCAGGTTGTGTCCAGACGCCACCCCCGGCCCGCGCTCCGGTACCCCAGGTCTGGCTAGCGATTTCCCAACCTGAATCACGGGGGGTTTGGGGTATGGTGTTGAATACCCATTTGACTGCCCCTGTGTAGGCGTCAATGGCAATAAGCAAGCCACCGGGGATGTGCCCCTCTGATAGTGCGGCAGCCACGTAGATTATGCCTTCATGATAGCTTGGAGGTGTGGTCAATCGATATCCAATAGTGACTGGGTCTATATCAGCGGGATAGGTGTCGGGGTACTGGTAATGTAACGCCTCGGCTACTACTTTCAGCACGCCCACATCGCCAAAACTGGCCAGTGCATCACCGTTGCTTGCGTCAAATGCATAGAGGTCTGCACCGCGGTACGCATAGATCCGGCCTTCGGCATAGGTTGAACCCCGAACCGGACCATTGGCCGGGCCAGAGTCGAGCACTCTCCGCCACAACTCACTCCCAGTGGTAGCCTCCAGCGCATATAGCGTTGCACGCGAGTGCAGGTACATAACACCATCAACCACTAATGGAGTTACCTGGCTAATGTCGTCCCTAAGGCCAGGCTCAAACGACCATCGCACTGTCAGATTGCTTACGTTATCAGTATCAATCTGTTCGAGAGTGGAGTAGCGGCTGTTGTGCAGGTCAAGGTTTTGGCTGGGCCAGTCGGTTGATCCTGTTTGCGCTTCGATCACGGAGGTAGTCGTGGCGAGCAGTATGAATAAAAGCCCGTTTCTAAAGGCTCTTCTGCGGGAAGTACGCAGGTCATTTCGTGATTTAACACCTGGCTGGCTCATCGAAATCTCCTTAAAAAATTCTCAAGACGCTGAGGGGTAGCCCAGAATACAAAAAGCGGAGAGCTTTGGATATGAATTTATTGATCATGGTATCGGATTGCACACTAGCTGTGATTTTCCTTTTTAAATTGCGCTGCCGACACCCTTCGTTTTAATGCTGAGGCCTCGAAGTGGGGAAGGGCAATGGGAAACTCGAGAGGAGTATATGCTCACGCCGAACGTGCCCGCTTTTGAATTCACTGATAATTACGGTAATTTATGTCAGCGACTAATTGCACAGCCTGGTCCGTTTTCAGTTCACACCGCACCCGAAGTATTGGTTACTGAACTTGTAGACCAGGCACCCGGTGCGCCGTTCGTCGAGGTCCAGAATCTATCTGATGCTGTGCTTAGCTATTTGTTACCTAGCCGATACTGTGAATCATGTCGCTTTGTTCAGATGGCCACTGAGATCAATGCCGGTTAACTACTGGGTTACGATCAAGTAACTGCTATCAGTGTGCAGTTAATCAGAGGTGCTTTGGTTTAACCGCCAGGATTATCGCCGATCCACTGGCTCCAGTCGCACGATTGCTGTCGGCTCGAAATCGCCTGTTCCAGCGCCATTACCATCGGAGATGGCTGCGTAAATATAACCATCTGGGCCTTGCCGCACGTCACGAAGACGGCCCATACCATAGGCAAGGGTTTCTTCTACTATTACTTCGCGGTAATCGTCACTCATATGCAGGCGTGCAAGTTGCTCACCAGCCAGGGCGCCGGCAATGATGCTGCCATACCACAATGGGAATTTGTCGCCCGTATAGACCATGAGGCCTGAAGTGGCAATTGACGGTACCCAGAAATGGATCGGTTGCTCCATGTCTTCCTGACCGATTGAGGCATGGATTTGGCTGCCCGTGGTGCCGTAGTTGGTGCCGCGGCCAATTACAGGCCAACCATAATTTTTCCCTGGTTCGATTAAGTTGAGTTCGTCTCCACCTTGAGGGCCGTGTTCGCTCTCCCACAGATCACCGGTTTCCGGATGTATCACCAAACCTTGAGGGCTGCGATGCCCATAACTCCAGATCTCAGGAAGTGCGTCGTTATGGCCGATAAATGGGTTGTCACTAGGCACGCTGCCATCTTCATTTAGACGGACAATGACCCCGTGGTGATTACTCAGATCTTGCGCAGGGTGAGCAGTTAGATCTCCTCTGGTAGGAGCTTGGCGTTCGCCGAGAGTCAGGAATAGGTAGCCCTCATTATCGAAAACCATCTTGCCACCGTAGTGTCCGAAACCGGCCGCTTTAGGGGAAAAGATTTCCACCACATTAGTAAGCCGGTCGTTTTCAAAACGCCCCCGAGCTATCGCAGTGACTGAAGTTTCACCTTCTTCCTTAGCATAACTCAGGTAAACCCAGCGATTTTCGAGAAAATTTGGATGCGGCAGTATTTCGAATAGTCCACCTTGGCCTGAGTAAAATACTTCTGGCACACCTGGCACAGCTTCTGGTAATAATCGTCCGTCTCGAACAATTCTCAAGCGGCCTGGTTTTTCGGTAACCAGCATTTCTCCGTTCGGTAGCCAAGCCATGGACCAGGGCTGTAAAAGGCCGTCGGCAACCGTTACTACCCGATAATCATGGTAGGACGCGGAATAGACATCAGACTGGGTACTGGCGGTAGTCGCTGCAGTTACTAGAATGCCGGCGCCAGCAAGCTTTACTAAATTACGAATCATGGTGTTCCCTTGTTTATTTGAAACACAGGTTCGCACATTTAGAGAGAAACTACCAAATCAAATTAATCTCAGGCCTGTTGGATTACCTAGACTTTCACGCCATTGATACCTACTTGGTAAAGACTATTTTAATCCCTCGAGTTCACCCATTAAATTGAAAGCGGCGGATATTCTGTCCATTGTGAATCACCATTTCACTGAACATTGCTAGAGGGCGAACCCATAACCCAAAATCCCCATAGAGTGCTCGGTAAACTACCATCTCCTCTTGGGTTTCACTATGGCGGGCGACGTCGATTACTTCGTAGGGTTGGCCTTTGAAGTGGCGATACTTGCCTTTCTTTATTGGGTCCATTGAATGTTAATTTCTCTCCGAGTTGGACAGCCTAATTTCTGGGCGGTGGTGGCGGGTTAAATCCGGATCGGGGTTCAAATCCGCCTTCTCTACCCCAGCGCATGCGTCTTGCCATTCTCTCACGGGGTGAGCCGAAGCCGCGTCGCACTCCGTCTTTTGGGCCGCGGCGGTCCAGAAACTGCAATGCTTGTTCTCTCTCGCTTTCAGATAGCTGTGCCATTAGGCTAACAGACTGTTGATGTGATACTTCTTGATAACGCACATTGGCTGCGCGCATTTCTGCAAAGGCCTGGCTAATTGCGTCTACGTCCAGAGATTGTTCAGACATCAGCCGATTAACTCGCCCCTGGGTTTCGAATATTGCCACTCTTAGTGGCCGGATTACCTCAGAATTAGTTTCGATAATAGGCGTCAACTCTGTTCGCCTTTGTGCGCTTAGATCGCGCACGATCCACGCTATGTTAGGCGGGAATGGTCTGAATTGAGAATCATTCTGACCCAGCATTTGCACCGCGATACCGCCAACAAAGAATAAATTGGCTGCTACCGAAACCACCAAACCAAAAATAATAAGATGATTCTTGCGCATACTTAGAATTGACTCTCCGGGTAATCATTTAAAGACAGCAGATAGAGCTCGTCTTCCCAATACTCTGCAGTTTCTATATATTCGATGTTCACGCCAAAGTTGAAAAAATTGCCAACAACGACACCAAATAAGAGTGGCATGCAGGCTACCAAAACGGGTCGCCATAACAGTTTGGCCGATGTGGCCGGCAGCAGCCAATCCAATAGCTTATCTAACAACGCTTTTCTACGGGCTGGTAAGTTCTGGTTGAGGATGCGGGACTCAAGATTAGGAAACTCTGGCACCTGATGTTGATCCAGCAGTGCTTCTAGTTGCATATACTGAGACCGCATTTGCTTCGCGTCGCTGTCGGTAGCAATTAAATTTAAAGCAGCGCCCCGATCTACTTCTGGCCAACAGTCAGATTGAGTACCATAGTATTCAATAATTTTTGTGAGTTCTTTTAAAGTCATAGTTGGGCCTTATTGCTTTTATTATTATGCGCCTCTGATGAGATTAATAGCTTGCGTAGTGATCTTTTTGCTCTCGCCATTGATGATTCAACTGCTTTAACTGAAATTCCCATGATCTTGGCGGCCTCCTTATTGGAAAAACCCTGATAGTGGCATAGTACCAATGCATTCTTTTGATTCTCATGCAAGCTTCCCATAGCAATACTAAGCCTTTTTAGATCGTTTGACTGTTCCAGTGCCGTGTTCAGTTCAGAACCAGTTGCTGAGCTGTCATCTAACTCTTCTGTCTCTGCGTTACTCTTTTTCCTGACGTGATCGATGCACAAATTGTGTGCGATCCGGTGTAGCCATGTCGTCAGTTTGGATTTAGCCGGCTGCCATTTTTCCGCATTTTTCCATAATCTTAAAAAGGTTTCCTGGGTAATATCTTCGGTATCTTTCTGGTTGCCTAAAATTCTAAAAACGTAATGACTGAGTGAGTTTTGATGCGTTCGAACAACAATGTGAAAGGCAGATTCGTCTCTATTACCTATTGCTAGCATCAACTCTTCATCGGTCATTACGCTATAGTGGGCCCCTGCAATACTGCTTGATTACTGTTGACTGTCT
>CAVOCG010000137.1:0-7081 GCA_963694095.1 Gammaproteobacteria bacterium | reverse complement strand
CTCTAAGTGCAATCTGGCAAGATTCATTTAAACTTGCTTTGAGCAATGCCTTGGCAAATAAAGTTACAGATTAGAGCCATGTAAAAAGAATTATTAAAATTAACAAACTACTAACAACAATAACCCTGCTCTGCTCTGCTTTTCTTCTTCTGCTGCTAATGAGGATATTTATCATGAAAAAAGTTAGTATAGATACTTGGATACAGTCAGTTGGCATGCTGAGTGTCGTTGCGGGTCTAATTGCACTAGTGATTGAACTTAATCAGTCACAGACGTTATCCCAAGCAACAGCTTATCAGACACGTATAAGTGAAATTCAGGAAGCGCAGCGAGAGCTTGCCTTATCGAAAGATTTAGCAGAAATACTAGAAAAATTTGATACTCAAGGAATTAATGCTTTATCTTCTAGCGAGACAAGCAGGGTCGTAGCTTGGCATTCTGCTGTGCAATGGCGAATGCAGGGGCAATATTACCAATACAGACAAGGCTTCTTGGAAAGAACAGCATTGGATCGTACTCTTAACGATTTAGCCAACGGAATATATCAGCGCTGGGAATCATTAGGCTTAGCGGAAAGAATACAGCCTCCTGAGTGGAGAGAAGAAATCGAAAATAGGCTAAGGCAAAACCAATGAACAAACTACTAACAACAATAACCTTACTCTGCTTTTTCGTTGCTTCTTAGGATTCATATGGGTGACATTTTACAGAGCGGGGCATGAGTACAAGCAGCGTTACAACACCTCGCTAACATATAGACTTAATCCAGACTAATTATATAGATGCGACTCCATTCTATTCAGTCACAGGTTCAGGTGGGGCAATCTCAAAAATATAGCTCCATTCCTACTGATTACTCCTCAGACAACTAAGTTTTAAAAAAGAGAATTGTCATGAAAAAAGCACTACTTATTTTATCCATAGCTACAATTCCGTTGCTGGCTACCACTTGTGCGAGTCGCGCTAACAGCATACCACCTGTTGCGGTAGCAGCCTCCGATTACCAGAATGTGTCATGTGATGACTCAAGAAGCCTGCTGGTTGCTGCCAGAGCTATCGAGTCATCGCTTACTAGACAACAGAACAATGCCGCTCTGAGCGATACAGTCGGAGTTGTTTTAGTACTCTTACCTATTGGTTCGATTTTCGGCTCAGACGTATCCGGAGAATTAGCGGCGGCTAAAGGCGAAGTGATTGCTCTGGAGCGTAGGATTGTTACAGGCTGCTAAGAGTATGTAAGATACATGAAGAAGACCCTCCGATCTTCTGAAAAGCCCGGAGCGAGACAACTGCTTAAGAGCTGTATGAGCTTGAGATGTTGGGCAGTAAACTGGGGATGATTAGCGGTACTATAATTGGTTCGGTAGCTCATCAATGATACGAAACCGATCGAGACCCCGACTTTGGAAGTTGGTATTAAGAAGTTGATTGGCAGTCGTTGCTGAAGTTTTTCTAGTTTTTCTTTGACTATGCTGAACGCCATACTGTTGCCTAAATAATTATAATTTTTTTAAGAGGCTACTAGATGCTACGAGAAAGGTGTGTGGCGGAAGAGGCAGGAGTCGAACCCACCAAGCCTGTCTTTAACAAACTTCACCGGGTTTGAAGTCCGGGCACCCCACCGGGAATGATACTCTTCCACCGCCGAGTGTAGCACAACCGGGGATTATTAAAATAACCTGGCACCTATGGGGTTCGATTGAGGCCCCAATCATACTTAAGGTGCCGGATCGACAATCCGCCCTCTCGCCATTCCTCCCTCGCCCCCGGCAGCAGATTCAGCGTATCCACATAAAGCATTAAAAACTCCGTTACAGAATTTGTTCCACGCCAACCCATTTCGAAATCTTCTTCGTACCAGTCAAATAGACTCGATATAAACAAACGACCACTGGAATAGTAGTTTCTGGAACTATCTGACAAAAACAAGCGAGTTCCATTCTCTAACTGTTGATTTAGTTTTCTACCTTGATAAGCCTCTGCTTGTAAACCAGGGCAACCTATAGCAGCACAGTTTGCGGCAAAATGAATTCGAGGTTCATTATACAAACCTGATCCACGTATCATGTCATGCTCAATGTTATCCAAAGATACCTGCGCGCCGAACAGAGGAATGAACTTTTTTTTCCAGGGAGTGAGAAACAAAAAGCCAAGATCACGAATGGATTCAAGGTTGGGGTATTCGGTGAGAATTAGCTCGACGGTCCACGCATTGTAAGCATTAAGCAGGAAGGCTAACTGCTCATTGTTGGGCCAGGTATCGAATACACCTCTGTCTATAGTCGATAGACCATTAAGATAAACCAGAAGAGAGGTGCGATCGGTCATCATGCCATCATAATTCACCTGAGTGGCATTGCCGCCTGGCAATACAATGACATGATCAACCAATAATTGATCCCAGGGGGCGTGATCGTATTCTGCATTTAGCTGAAGAGACACGCTCCACATTAAGCCAATTATCAAGAATTTAAATTTTATCAGTTGAACCATTTCTTACCAATTTAGTGATTTATGCAAGGTTAAAGAACAAGTGAGTCAGTCCTATACCATATTTCCAAACTACCTACCCAGCAAAGTTAAAATAAAGTATGCTTTACCGATAGCGTAAAGGTTTGAAATCAAAGGTCGGTAACTATTTATATTGCACCATAATTAGCAGCCAGAACAATAGCAAAATCGATCTGGAATAGCAGTCCCTATATGGCTCAGTAGATATAAATTGATGACTTTTTCTTAACAGGATGGGGAAATTGAATGCAGTACGCTCAAATAACTGGCTGGGGTAAGTGCGTACCCCCTAAGATACTCAGTAATGCGGACCTTGCCACGTTCATGGACACATCCGATGAGTGGATAACTTCCCGCACCGGAATCAAGGAAAGACGTATTTGCCATTGCAACCTATCTGATATGGCAACTGTGTCGGCTAGGCACGCTTTGGCAGCGGCCAATCTGGATCCAAAAGAAATAGACCTGATTCTGCTCGCCAGTCTGACTGCCGATTCCGTCTGTCCCATTACCGCCGCAATTGTTCAAGATAACCTTGGCGCTACTAATGCTGCCTCTATCGATATCAATTCGGCCTGTACCGGCTTTCTTTATAGCCTGCATATTGGTACCAATCTGGTGCGCACCGGCGCCCACCAGAAAGTTCTGGTCATAGGTGGTGATTTTATCTCTCATTATATAGACTGGTCTCAGCGTGATGTGGCCGTGCTATTTGGAGATGCTTGTGGTGCAGTAGTTATCGAAGCTACAGACGAACCCTGTGGTTTGCTGGCCGCGAAAATCGGCTGCGAAGCCGATGGAAAACACGCAATCCAAATTACTAACCTCGGTAGCGCGTATAGTCGACTTAGCGAAGATTTCCTCTACACAGGGTGGAATTTTGAAGGCCAAGAAGTTTTTCGAACTGCAGTAAAGTGTATGTCAAAGGCCTGTGTCGATGTGCTGGAACAAACTGGGCTTAGCATTGATGAGGTAAATCTGGTGGTGCCGCACCAGGCAAACAAGCGCATTCTAGATGCATTGGCAAAACGAATCGGGATCCCGGAAGAGAAAGTGTTTGTCAATGTACACAAATACGGAAACACCTCCGCTGCCACAATCCCAGTGGGTCTGGCTGAATCGCTGGAAGAAGGCCGGATCAATCCGGGCGACAATATTCTGATGGCTACATTTGGAGCTGGGCTAACCTGGGGCGCAGGTTTAGTGCGCTGGGGAGATAGAGTTACTCCGCTGGCAACAAGCGATGCCGAATTACCTCAATCTGATAAAACCGCCCTTGAAATTCTGGCGCCTCACATAGAGCGTTATAAAGAGCACAATAAAACATCCAGCTAGGCTAGGAAGGCTTTCTTTAGCCTGAGATTCAAAAACCCAACGAAAAAGGACGCGGACCGATTAGAGCCGGTCGGCGTCCTAGATTTCGTCAAAACCGCTTCAGCTACTAGTCGTCCCGGTACGAGCTAACCGGAGGCAGTTGCGCGCCGGACAAATCGTCTGGAATGCTCCGCTCGACTCTGACCGTGTGGCGCAGCGATCCAATTCCCTCGATGTTTGCACTGATCGTTTCACCATCAACCAAGTACCCGGAGCCTGTTGCACGCTCTACACGACCGGCGCCCGTTCCACCCGATGTACCACTCTGCATTACATCACCAGGGAAGATCGTTATCAGCGACGAGGCATATTCGATAAGCTCAGGGATATTATGGATCATATCGCCAGCTCTGGCCTCCTGAACGGTCACACCATCGATAACCAACGTCTGGTGCAGGCGTTCCATCGGATCACCATAGAATTCTTTTGGCACAATCCAGGGACCATGTGGTGCGAACGTGTCGTGGCCTTTACCAACAAACCAGTCAGAACCGGAGCCATAGCCACCTGGTGGACGGCCACCCCGATCAGAGATGTCCATCGCTACCATATAGCCGAACACGTAGTCGTACGCACGGTCAGAGGAAATGTACTTACCTGAGCGGCCAAACACAATGGCCATCTCGACTTCCCACTCGATCCGATCACGCCCGTAAGGCATAATGATGTCGTCACCATCGCCTATAATTGCGCCGCGAGTTGGCTTCAGGAACAGATAGGGTACGCCGCGGTTCTGTTGGCGCTCCAGTGTCCGGGCAGCCCGTTGATCGTCGTTGCAACCCTCACAGGCGTGCGTATAGAAGTTCACCGCAGCGTTCATCAGTTTGCTCGGATACTGAATCGGGGCCATGATGTCCACCGAATCCACCGGATGTATGAAGCTTCGCTGATCACTGCCACTGAGCATATTCTCAGCCACAAGCCAGTTCACGATCTCGTAGACCCGGAACTTCAGGCCATACTCGTACTGCGAGATGAGCCCGGTCATATCATCAGGTATATTCACCTGGCTGTACTGGGGTAGCAGCTCCATGGCACGGTTCGCGGCCGCGAGTTCGACGATCAGCTCATCGTTTTGTACGACCAGCCCGACTGTCGGTATGTCGTCAATCGCAAATGTTCCAACCTTGAACGGCATAACCGACTCTAGGTCTTGAGCGGAAACGTTGGCAGGGCCAGCTAAAATCACCAGCGTCGTAACAAACGTTAGGGTAAATAGGGACTTTCTTATCATATTTCACTCCCGTGAAGGCACTAACAAGATGGACAGTTATTATAAAGGGTGTTAAAGGTATCTTCCCGGCAGGCACTTGTCCAGTTTTTTGGAACAAGAGCAGGAAGCCAGCTCTTTCATTGGTGGCTTCGCCTTTGAAGCCCCCGTAGCCTTGTTCGCGAATGGAGCCTTGTTGTTTGGAGTTGAAAAATTAGATGCTGTCCCTCGCGTTGCTATTCTGGATAACAATTGCCATCGCTTTAGTCAGCTTCTGGTGGCACAGTGATAGGATCAAAGCCCTGGCCCTGGCTCATGTTTACCGTTATTGCAAAGACACCGGATTACAACTATTAGACCAAACCATGGTGTTACGCGGTGTATGGCCGGTGAGGAACGAGAGCGGATTACTGGTAATGCGGCGTAAATACAATTTCGAATTTACTTCAACTGGCGAATCACGTTACGAGGGTTTAATTGTTATGTGCGGGCTCAAGGTGCTTTCGCTCGAATTAGAAGCGCATCTTTATCCCCTTGATAACGATTCACCGCACTAAAACAGCCGCCTACGGTACAATCGATTTCCTCAATGACGGGAAATAAAACAACAATGCACCTGCTCGCGCACTTACGTAGATAATCATTGCCCACCAAAGCCCGTTCACACCATACCGATCTATCACGACCCACCAGACAAGCAGATAGACCATTAGCGAGATAAATGCCGCATTGCGCATCTGCCGAGTATAAGAAGCGCCAATAAAAATGCCATCCAGCTGAAAAGCGACAAAGGAAAACATGACATAGATTGCGGCCAGAAAAAGCACCTCATTCGCTGCCGTTCTCACGGCAGGGAAATCAGTCAGTTGAACCATGATCACATCACCGAACAACCATATCCACATTGCCAGTGTCCAGGCAGTCACTAGGGCCAGTACTGTGGACTTTTTTATAGCGGCATCAAACAGGACCCTGCTTTTCTTGCCGATAGCTGAACCGACCAATGATTCCACCACAAACGCATAACCATCCAGAAAAAACGCAGCGAATGAAACAAACTGCAGGAGTATGTGGTTAGCGGCTAACACAACATCGCCAAAGCGCGCGCTCTGATTCGTAAACCAGGCAAACGAAAACACCAGCAGCAACGTTCGAATCATGATGTCGGTGTTTGCAGACAGAGTTCGTCGCAACTTGATTGGATCGAACACCTGGCGTTTAGACCAAAATTGTTCAGTGCTGGATTTGCGTGCATTCAATAGATTAAAAACCAGCCACCCGGAAAAAACCACCGTCGACCACTCTGCAATTACAGTACCTAGCGCGATACCCTCTGCACCCCACCCCAGCAGTCCCGCAAACCAGATATCCAGCACCATATTTAAGCCATTGAGAAACAACTGTACCAGCAACAAAGTCCGACTTTGCCCGAGTCCAATCAGGACACCCATTAATGCAAATATCGAGAGGGTAGCAGGCGCCCCCCATATACGAATTGAGAAATACTGCTGTGCTATTACCTCAACCGTTTCACCGCCAGTAAGCAAATAAAATGCCACAAGCCGAATTGGCCACTGTAAGAAAATTAGTAACAAACCGAGACTGGTTGCTAGCAGCAAAGACCTGCCAAGAATCGCGCGAACTTCCAGTTCATCGCCAGCACCATATGCCTGAGCTGCAAACCCGGTGGTCCCCATTCGCAGAAAACCAAAACTCCAGTAGACGAAGCTAAATATCAGAGCGCCAAAAGCAATTGCACCGAGATCTTCGACAGTACCCACATTACCAATCACAGCCGTGTCTACCAGACCCAACAAAGGAACGGCTATATTGGCCAGAATAATCGGCCAGGCTTTGCGTAAAATAAATTCGTAGTCTATTGAGTCGGGGGGATGCATTTAATGGCTAAAAAATGGAGTCGGGTCAGGCGCTAACTGTAGCCTATACACTCCCAACATGCGACATTAGACCGAGTTAGGGAAACCA
>CAVOCG010000136.1:0-7110 GCA_963694095.1 Gammaproteobacteria bacterium | reverse complement strand
AGTTTCACCAAACCCCCAACTAAGACTGTTGCCCCTAATTCGCCAGCTAAAATGCCTTGCAGGTAAAGTTATCTGTGTCCATGCGTAATCAGGAAACATTTTTTCCAATTGAGTTCGCCAATGACGATGACTGCTGGTGTCGTAGGCAGAAAGCAAGAGTATTTTTTGAGCCACAGGCTAACCACTATCAGTTAATTTAAGGACACATGATTTTGCAAATTAGTATCTAACAAAGTATTCCGC
Source organism: Gammaproteobacteria bacterium (assembly GCA_963694095.1). Lineage (GTDB taxonomy): Bacteria > Pseudomonadota > Gammaproteobacteria > Pseudomonadales > Pseudohongiellaceae > UBA9145. Next base: position 6,867 of record CAVOCG010000136.1, on the reverse strand, counting down.
CTGATATCACTATCTAGCGGTGCGGCGTTCTCTCGAGAAGGCCTACATTGCTGGACATATCCAATATGGTCTCAATATTTGCTCCGATGTCATCTGCTGTGGCTCCTGCCCCCAGGTTCACGCCCTCGTTCTCCCGGACATCGGCTGAATAATAGTGTCCACCTGCGGCCTGAATAATTCGACCGTTGGGTGCTTTGTCACTACAAAGAAAAACCACAGCTGGCGTAACCAGCTCCGGTGCGAGCTTTTCAGCGCTGTCTTCGAACCCGGGCAGGTCTAAAGTCATACGTGTGGCCGCTATAGGGGCGATGGAATTTGTGAAGATATTATACTTTGCACCTTCCAGACGCAGCGTGTTCATGAAGCCTACGAGGCCTAGTTTGGCAGCACCGTAGTTACTTTGGCCAAAATTGCCAAACAGCCCTGAAGTGGAGGTGGTCATCACGATTCGGCCGTAGTTTTGTTCGACCATAATCGGCCATACTGACTTGGTTGTATTCAGGCTACCGGTGAGATGAACATCGATAACGGCATGCCAATTATTGAGTTCCAGCTTGGCAAAGGTTTTATCGCGCAGGATACCCGCATTGTTCACCAGGATGTCAATTCGGCCCCACTCATCCAGGGTGTCCGCCATCATTGATTCAACTGACTCCAGGTTCGTAACCGAAGTCCCGTTTGCAATAGCTATACCACCGTTTTGGCGAATTTCTTCGGCAACCAGTTCTGCAGCCGATTTCGACCCACCACTGCCATCCACTGAACCGCCTAGGTCATTGACAACGACTTTAGCACCGCGCCGTCCAAGTTCCAGCGCATGCTGTTTACCTAGCCCACCGCCTGCCCCTGTCACTATCGCAACCTGATTATCAAATCGAATTGCCATATACGCTCTCCCTCTAATTGGATCATTGGCTAGTGCCCACCCCTGAACAGCCTGAGAATCATCTATCCAGTGGATAAGCGATGTTGGCTGGATTCTATGTCGAGCCGAGTGAAGCTGCAATGGATTGTGATAGCGCAGATAAGATTTTCAAATTTTGGGCGTGGATAGAAAGACAAAATTCGTTATTATACACCCCCGTTATTTAATTGGTTTAGGGCCGGACTTACATGAATGACATTGAACCGGTTCCAGCCGCTACCGTCGTGCTGGTGCGAGACGCTGGCGTTGTTGAGAAAAATACAGCTACGGAGGCTAGTGAAGCAAAGAAAGCAGATGGCATTGAGGTGCTGCTGGTTCAGCGTAACTCAAAGCTGGTGTTTCACGGTGGGCACTGGGTGTTTCCCGGCGGCCGGATAGATCGGGGCGACTTTCCGAGATCCGGTGGCAATTTGGAGTATCTCGCAGCGAAAAATGCCGCCGTCAGAGAAACTTGGGAAGAGGCAGGCGTCGAAATTAGGGGTAGTGATTTGATTCATACCGCTCATTGGACCACGCCTCCCAACTCGCCTCGGCGATTCAGCACTTGGTTTTTCATTTGTCCTATTAGTAAACCGGTTGTAGTCAGCGTGGATAACAGTGAAATTCTTGACTATCGCTGGCTAAGCCCAGCGGCGGCAGTTGCAGAGGCAGTAGCCGGGCAATTAGTACTGCCTCAACCAACACTGACAACGGTGAAGGATTTATTACCCTACGCTAGTCTGGCGAAGCTGGTTCAAGGAATCAATCAATCCAGTATTCGGGTTTTTCCGGTAGATTCTCCCTACTATTGTCTGCCATGAAATTGAGGAGCGGAAGTGGTCAATAGACAAAACAGAAGTATTGCGCCGTATAGAACTAAATAGACCGAGAGAGGACCGAATTTGGATCCGAAAATGGCAAAATTATCGCTATCCTGATTAACACTGGGAATCTTGCAATTTGCCCGCATTGGCGGCTATAAGCACTTGCTTTCGGGCCCTACTTAATGGGATAGTTAGGACAGGTAAGCTGATGCATTTTGGTTGAGCCTACAGCTTGTGAAAATGCTGTGAAGTGCAGTAAATAGGGGCTGTGTTACAGATTATCGTGCTAAAACCTGGTAACTGAATTCGGTACGGAACAACACCGGTCAGCGCCGCTAACCCATCAATAGCTACTGGCAGCAAAGATTTTATGTCATCTCCTACATTTGATAGTTTGAGACAAATCCTCAAAAGCCTCCGTCGTCGACGGAGCAATCTTTTTATTCTTCGTCAGGCCAGTATCTGTGTGATCGCCATCTCTTTGTTGGCGTTACTGATGATCGCGATTTCGGCTTCTATGGAGCTTGGCAAAGCGGGGACGATCGTACTCTTTGTTATTTCTTTGATTTTGGTTGGTGCACTTCTCGTTCTACTATCAAGAACATTAAAACGCAGACATATCGACGATAAACACTTGGCTCATTATGTGGAAGAACATATTCCAGATCTTGAACAGCGTCTGATGACGTCTTTGGAATTTACCGAAGAAGAACTGGCCAATGGCCGACGGGGTGTATCCCGACAATTTATTCAGCATTTGTGGGAGGACGCGCAGCTGCATGTGCGTGAGCAGCAGCAACAGGTAGAGACGGTTACCCCTGCGCGCTCTTCCTGGGTTTCATTTGGTTCCGCGCTGACAGTGGTTGCGGTTGTAGCTGTGGTTTTAGTTAGCTCAGATTATTTGCTCAATGCTGGTAGCCGATTAATCTGGCCATTCGCAATCAATGAACCGATAATTTTTATAGAAGTACTACCGGATGTGGAAATCAGTGTTAATCCGGGTGATTTTGAGATGCAGCGAGGCGACAGCGTCACTATCGTTGCCACGGTAACCAATGCCATTCCCGGAACGGTGACTCTGCGACTGCAAGAGGATAATGTAAATTGGCGGGATGTTACGATGTCGCGCGATGGTAGCGGCAGTGAAAGTGCAACCTACAGTTACTTCTTAGCTTCCATACAGGAAGACACAACCTATTATATTAGTTTTGAAGAACGCACAGAGCACAGCTCACCGCAATATCAGATAAGCTTGTTTGACTTACCGCAGATTGAGAAAATCGATCTGGCATTTGATTACCCTAACTACACAGGCTTGGAAGACCTGATTGAAGAAGACAGCGGAGACATGGTTGTGCCGGAAGGAACCGAAGTTGCGTTGACTATTACCTTTAATAAGAATATCGCCAATGCCAACCTTCAATTCGATGCCCCCTACAGCGCCAGCGATGACGAAGCAGTCGAAACACTGACCCCCTATGAGGATATAGTGCTTAACGTTGATGGCAATATTGGGCGTGCAAGCTTCACGGTTTTCCAGGATGGTGTTTACCATATTTCAGCAACAGATCTGGGCAGCCTGGAAAATAAGAACCCTCTGGATTATTTCATCCGCGCAATTGAAGACATGCCGCCGGAATTGGTGTTAAAGCGTCCCGGGCAGGATGAAGAAGTTATGCCCTTGGAAGAAGTGGTGCTGGAGATTGATGCCAACGATGATTACGGATTGAGTAGGTTCAACCTTAATTATAGCGTAGTTGGGTTAGACGAAGTCGAAGTGGACTTTTTGCCTGAGAAAAATGTGCGCAATGTGGCAGGTAATGAATTGATTTACCTAGAAGACTTGAAAGTCGAACCTGGTGATTTTATCAGTTATTTTCTAACCCTGGCTGATAACAATGATCTGGAAGGTCCGGCTGAAGTCATTTCTGATATTTATTTTTTGCAAGTGATACCCACTGACCAGGAATTCAGACGCTCTCAACAGGGCGGTGGCGGTGGGGGTGGCGGTGGCGGTGGCGGTGACAGCAGCGCGCTGGCTTCTATTCAAAAAGATGTGATTGCTGCAACTTGGAAATTACGTAATCGCCAAAGTAAGGTGTCACCAGAAGAGTTCGCTTCAGATTCGGAAATTATAGCTGAGTCTCAAAGAGAGGCCACTAGCAGAGCCCGCATGTCTATTGATCGCTTAGAAGAGCGGTTGAGTTTTTCCGATGACAGTTATGACAATGCAGTAGAGAATTTATCTTTAGCTATCGCGCAAATGAACTTGGCTGCGGATGAGCTAGATATAGAGCAAGTCACCAGCGCGCTAAAACCCGAACAATTAGCACTGCAGCATATCCTCAAGGCAGAGGCGGCTATAAATCGAACGGATATCAGTATGCAGCAAGGCGGCGGTGGCGGCGGTGGCGGCGGTGCCCAGCAAGAACGCGAAGATTTGCGTGAGCTCTTTGAAATGGAGTTGGGCCAACTGGAAAACCGTTATGAGACGCCAAACAGTAGTCGCGGTTCGGGGCAAAACGAAGAGGAAGTGAATAAACTGGAAGAACTGGCCAGACGGCAAGAGGGATTGACCCGGGCACAAAGGGAACTGTCGCGCCGTGAAGAACAAATGACCGAAGAACAAAAGCGGCGAGAGTTGGAACGCTTGATGCGACAGCAAGAGCAACTCAGTGAAGAGGTGCAACAACTGGCGCAGCAGATGTCCAATGGCCAGCAAAATTCGCAGTCCCAATCCCAATCGGGCAGCTCCTCTGCCGGTAATAGCGGGGGTCAGCAACAACAGCCACCACAAACTGCTTTGGAAAGAGCCGCCCAGCAAATGCAGGAAGCGGCACAGAGTGAAACCGCATCCATGGCTGCGGCCAGAAGTCAAAAAGCGCTAGAAAACTTGCGCGAACAACAACGGGAATTAAGCCAGGAATCTGATCGCTCTGTTGATCAGTTGGCACAGAACCTCGGGCAGCGTGGCCAGCAATTACTGCAACAGCAACGGCAATTGCAGGAAGACCTTCAGGAAACCAGTCGTCAGCAGGGTTTAGGGCAGACGCGGCAATCTGTGCGCGACGATGAGAGCATGCAGGATCTTGTCGAGTCGCAACAGCAGCAGCAGAGAGACCTGGACGAGATTGAGGAAATGCTACGAGCGATAGTAGCTCGAGGTGATAACGATGATCAACGCCTTATGTCCCAGGCACAGAAAGCTAGCCGTGATCTGCGACCCATCCGGGAAGAAATGCAAACCAGCAATCGAGTGCTGCGAAATGGCATGGTGAATTTGTCGGTGAATATCGAGCAGGAGCTTGAAGGGCAGTTAGAGGACTTTGTTCAAAGTTTGCAGGCATTGAATCCTTCAGCCGCAGGTTCGGCATCGGATCAAGTTCAGCAGGTAGCTCAAAGTGCTGGGGAGCTTAGAGAGCAACTTGAAGAGCTTGAACAGCAAGCATTGGCCTTTAATGAAGCTGGACAACAGGCAGGGCCGGGTGTGCCGTCGCTTAGAGAAATGCGTGATCAGTTGCAACGTAGTCAACAATTAGCACAGCAGTTACAGCAGCAACTGCAGCAGCAACAGGGCCAACAGAGTCAGCCAGGGCAACAGAGTCAGCAGGGCCAGCAAGGGCAACAGGGACAACAGGGACAACAAGGTCAAGGCCAGCAGGGCGGTGGAAGGCAAATTGGTGGGGCGCGTAGCGGAAATAACAATAGAGCGGGTACTGGTGGTGCCATCGATACCAACGGCAACAATTCAGCCTATGGTGACGCGCGATCCATTCGGCAACAATTGACGCAACAAGGGATCGAAGACTTTCTGAATCAGCCTGAATTGTTCAGACAACTTCTTCAACCTATAACTGAACTCGAAGGTGCGCTCCGTGCACAGGCAGAGTTGGATAATATCAACAATAAGCTGTATGCCACTGTGGACGAAGATATACCCGATGAGTACAAAGATTTAGTTGAAGAATACTATCGGGTGTTATCTGAAAACCAGGGGTCACAGTAAACGGCTCCGTAGCAATGCAATTCACTGAACAAAATTTGCTGGCGGCATATCGAGAGGGTACTCTGACCTTTGCTTACGGCATTGGCTTGCCTTTATTTTTTCTACTTGTTGTGCTGATTGTTGTTGGGGTCTGGCTGACCTACAGAAAAACCACGCGGCCCTTGACTAAGGGATGGAAAACCTTTTTAGTAGGTATTAGGTCCAGCGTCCTAGTGATATTGCTTTTTTGTCTGCTACGCCCGATCATTACTACATTACAGGTATCTCCGCAGGAAACCTATCTTGCGCTATTGATTGATGATTCCCAGAGCATGTCGATAGAGGATCTGTCTGGCCGACAGTCGCGCCAGAGCGCAGTTGAGGAATTGATCTTCGAAGAGAATCTATTAGATGATCTGGGAGGATCATTCCAAATTCGAACGTTTCGATTCGACAAAGAAACCCAGCGAATTACTGGCGTGGAAAACTTAAGCGAAGAGGGTGCAGCATCCTCGATAGACCAGGCATTAAATTACGTAGACGATCAACTTAACGGACTGCCTTTGGGTGGCATAGTTCTGGTCTCAGATGGGGCTGATAACAGTGATTCTGACCCTCTAACCACCGCAGAAAGTTTTGGCGCACGTCAGATACCGATATTTACCATTGGTGTCGGAGAAGAAGACATTCCTCAGGATATCGGAATAGTTGATGTGAGCGCGGCGAAGACAGTACTTGAAGGGTCTGTGTTTAATGTCCAGGTTGCTATCAATCATCAGGGTTACGAGGGCGAGCAAATTGCACTTACCATTATGGACGGTGAGACAGAAATTGTTGCTGAGACTGTGACCCTGGGGTTGGCAGGCATAACTCGAAGGTTTGACCTTGAACTGACCCCTGAACGTCCCGAGCTGATTGTTTATGATATAAATGTAGAGCTCAGGGATGAAGAAATAATAACAGAGAATAACCATTATAGTTTCTTGGTGGATAATTCAGAAAAAGATCCATTAGATGTTCTCTACGTGGAAGGCCACCCGCGCAATGAATACAAATTTATCAGACGTGCAGTAGAAGACGATCCATCACTACGGCTTGCAACTTACCTGCAAACAGGGCCAGAAAAGTTTTACCGTCAGGGCATAGAAAGCCCT
>CAVOCG010000135.1:0-7138 GCA_963694095.1 Gammaproteobacteria bacterium | reverse complement strand
CACCGCGATATCCGATGTGTCGATTAGTTCAAAACTGGCATCGATCCCCTTGAAATCATACCGAGTGCCTACTTCCCGGTTAGCCTGATCCAGAGCATTGCTTATTTCTTGCAGATCAACCTCTGACACAATATCAAATGAGGGCATAGCTATCCTCCAATTATCAAAAAATCTAGCTGAGTTACCCAACTTCGCCTGAAGTCTACCACTCCTTGTCGATTAAGAAACCTGGAAACAGGAAAGAGTTACAAGCCTGATACGTACCGCTATTTATGCCACAACAATGTGGGTTAAGATCAGTCCATTAGTTATCGTATAATCAGAGCTTTTCTCGACAGCAAATTAGCCTGCAGTAACACAGCAGATGTTGACACACTTTTGTGCTAAGTTTTGTTCTCACACATTAGGGATTTTTAATTGATTAGCTCACGGCACATAGTATTGTTAGGACTGCTTGCTCTGCTAACACTAGCCAGTTTTCTGGTTTCTCTGCTAAGCGGCAGCGTCGACATGTCTTTAGGTGATCTAATTACGGCACTTTTGAGATTCCCCGACAATTTGCAAGCGCAAGTTTTATACGAAATAAGAATTCCCCGCACCCTGGCTGCGTTTACAACCGGTGGTTTGCTTGCCATGTCAGGGGTAATTATGCAGGTTCTACTAAGAAATCCTTTAGCGGATCCCTACATATTAGGCATATCCGGTGGCGCAGCAGTGGGAGCCCTATCGGCAATACTCCTAAGGCTTGGCGGTTGGTGGGTATCCACTTCCGCCTTTGTTGGGGCGCTGCTGTCAATACTCATTGTATTTGGCCTGGCAAACAAGTTCGGTAAATGGTCTGTTACCCGCTTGCTACTTACAGGTGTAGTGATTTCCGCCGGCTGGGGCGCCGTGATCAATATATTGCTCACTACCAGCTCCTCGAATAATGTGCAGAGCATGTTATTTTGGCTGATGGGAGATTTGAGCCAAAGTTCAGTGGCAATTGGACACGCCGTGCTTCTTGCCAGCGGCTTGCTTATCGGTATTTATTTCGCGCGCACTCTTAATGTATTAATTAGAGGAGAATTGGTAGCTTCAGCGCTGGGGGTAAATATTGAAACGACGCGAGTCATCCTCTATTTCAGCGCCTCTCTGCTAACAGCCAGCGCGGTGACTATCGCTGGTTCAGTCGGATTCGTCGGATTAATTATCCCGCACATGTTACGGATGTTAGGCGCACGAGATCACCGAGTGCTAATCCCCTCGTCAATATTACTTGGTGGTAGCTTTTTGGTAATCGCCGACAGCCTGGCCCGGAGCATAATTGCGCCTCAGCAACTACCGGTTGGCGTAGTCACGGCAGTCATTGGAGTGCCCGCTTTTCTGATTATTTTGCGCAGCACCATAAGACAATGAAAGAAACTATTCTCGACATCAAAGCTCTCACACTACAGATTGCTGGAAAATGCCTCTGTGCAAACCTTAACCTCTCAATAACACAAAATCAGCACTGGGGATTGCTCGGCAAGAATGGCGTTGGCAAAACCTCGCTTCTCCATAGCCTGATGGGTTTAAGAGAGATTGATTCAGGCGTTATTTTCCTGCATGGCAAACCAATGAGTGAATTACCTCGTAGAGAGCTGGCCACTCTAGTTGGCATACTTTTTCAGGAACACACCCACACACTGCCATCGACGGTGCTAGAAACGGTGTTACTCGGTCGCCACCCACACGTCCAATCCATGTTACGAGATGACCCGCTTGACCTTCAAAAAGCTCAGGAAGCACTCCAAGATTTTGATCTGACGACCATAGCTGATCGTTATATTGATACCTTGTCAGGCGGAGAGAAGCAACGTCTGGCACTTGCTATGCTGGTAGTACAAAGCCCAAAACTATTCCTGCTAGATGAGCCAAGTAATCATTTGGACATTGCCTACCAAATTAAAATGCTCGACTTATTAACACAGAAAATCGATGGACAAAACGCCAGCTTGATCATGGCCACTCACGATATCAACCTCGCCGCCAGATATTGCGATCAAATAATTTTGCTAACGGGAAACGGTGAATACCTATCAGGTCCCAGGCAAACCGTTCTGACTGAAGAAAACTTATCAAAAGCATTCAGCTACGAAATACAATCTGTAGCAATTCAAAACAGAACCCTATTCTTCCCAGTCTAACTCAAAACTATCAAGCGCTGTGGTGGCAAATTTTTCTGCCTCAGCAATTAAAGTGACAGATATCTAATATCAGAAAGGATCTTTACTAAAAAGTCAGCAAACAGTCCCCCATCAACACCATTCACCGCACGGTGATCATAAGAAAGTGTCAGAGGGAGCATTTTCCTCGCGGCAAGCTCGCCATTTACATAAACCGGCTTAATAGTCGTCTTTGCCACACCCAATATAGCAACTTCCGGCGCATTGACTATAGGGATAAAACCAGTACCACCAATTGCGCCAAGACTGGATATTGAGAAACAACCACCCTGCATTTCCTCCGGACTCAACTTACGCTGCTTAGCCTTATCGGAAAGTTCAATGACCTCTGACGCCAACTGCCAGATACTCTTCTTATCAACATCTCTAATTACTGGCACCACCAGCCCAGCCTCGGTTGCAACTGCCACACCAATGTGCAGGTACTTTTTCTGAATTCTATGTTCGCCAGACGAGTGTAGTGAAACATTAAATTGAGGGTATTCCTGCAATGCTTTGGCGCAGGCCTTTAATAAAAATGGTAAGAAAGTTAACCTGACCTCTTTACGTTCGGCTTCAGGTTTGAGTTCGGACCTGAACGTTTCCAAATCGGTTACATCAGCCTCATTGAACTGAGCAACATGGGGCACATTCGACCAGTTTCGATGCATATTAGTCGCGACGAGCCTGTGCAGTTTGCTCAATGACTGATTTTCAATCTCCCCAAATTGGCTGAAGTCAATATCTGCAATGGGGGAAATACCCACCGCTTGCTGACCAGCTGGCACATGAATACGACTCTTTACAAAATCATGAATATCTTCCTTCAATACTCTTGATTTTATTCCTGTTCCTAATATTTCGGCCAGGTCTACTCCCAGTTCTCGGGCCAACTTGCGCACTGCAGGACCCGCATAGACATGGCTTCTATCACCTGTCACATTGGTCGCTGGAGCATGGCTTAAGTTTGTCTGGACCGGTGACGATTCTACCGGTACCGATGCCACTGGTGGTACCTCAGCGGGAACCGTTTCTGGTTCTACATTTACCTTCACAGCCGCTTCCCCAGCTGCCTTATCGCTTTGCCCTGGATCGCTAGGCTCGCTATTATTTGCATCAAGGCTTGTCTTCTCGGGCTCTACTTCTAGGCTCATCATTTCACTGCCAGAACTCACCTGATCGCCTAGGTTGACGGCAATACTCTTAACAATGCCATCCATTGGGGCAGGTATCTCCATAGCTGCCTTGTCACTTTCCAGCACCAATAGGGAATCATTCACTGCTACCGACTGCCCAACAGAGACTAATAGCTCGATGACTTCAACTTCACTGACATCACCAAGGTCTGGAACTTTTATATTTTCTACTGACAACCTTCTACTCCCGGATAAATTTATGTCCATCTTTTTTTTGGCCAATGTCTATTGTGCTATAGGATTAACCTTGTCCTGTTTAATACCGTTCTTTTTCATAAAGTCGCTGATCTGCTTATTGGATACAAGTTTTTCAGACTTCATTTCTGTTAAAGCGGCCAGAACCACAAACTTGCTGTCAACTTCAAAAAAGTGTCTTAATTTTTCACGGCTATCGCTGCGGCCAAATCCATCAGTTCCCAATGTGCAGTAGGCCGCCGGCACATATGCTCTGACCTGGTCAGCATAGGACTTCATGTAATCTGTCGTTGCTATAACTGGTCCTTCCGCAGTAGACAGCGCTTGCGTCACAAAAGGTACTTTCGCTTTGCTGGCAGGCTTAAGCATATTTTCTCTGGTAACTGCCAGCGCTTCCTTACGCAATTCATTAAAACTGGTAACACTCCAAACATCCACCAGAACATCATAGTCTTCACGCAGTATGGCTGCGGCCTTTCTCACTTCCCTTAAAATGGTACCACTTCCAAGAAGCCTGACTCTCAACTCAGATTTCGGCTTGGTTTTTAGTTTGTATTGTTTACCCCCGCCATCTTCCAGTAGATACATGCCCCTGATGATGCCTTCTTCACAATTCTCGGGCTTTTCTGGTTGTTGGTAGTTCTCGTTCATGGTGGTAATGTAATAGAACACTGACTCCATCTTCTCAAACATTCGGTGCATGCCATCTTGAACAATGATGGCTAGCTCGTAGGCATAGGTAGGGTCATAACTCACACAATTGGGAATGGTGGATGCCAGAATGTGGCTGTGTCCATCCTGGTGTTGCAAGCCTTCACCATTGAGCGTTGTTCTACCTGCTGTTGCACCGATTAGAAATCCTCTCGCTTGAGAATCTCCAGCAGCCCAGCACAAATCACCGATGCGTTGGAAGCCAAACATTGAGTACCCAATATAAAAGGGAATTAAGGGGTAATTGTTAACACTGTAAGAGGTGGCAGCGGCAAGCCAGGAACAAAATGCACCGGACTCACTAATCCCTTCTTCCAACATCTGCCCTTTTTTATCTTCCTTGTAAAACATAACCTGATTGGAGTCGGCAGGGTCATACAGTTGGCCCACAGCTGAAAAGATACCCAACTGCCGAAACATACCTTCCATCCCAAAAGTTCTCGCCTCATCCGGTACGATGGGTACCACTCTATGACCAATGTCTTTGTCCTTGCAAAGAGTAGATAATATGCGCACGAATGCCATGGTAGTGGACAATTTCCGCTTGCCACTGCCTTCAAGTTGCCCCCTAAAGGCATCAGCTGAAGTCATCGACAAAGCATAGGATTGGCGTCGCCTTTGTGGCACTGGCCCGCCGAGCGATTCTCGCTGTTCCATCATATATTTGCGTTCGAGGCTCTTCTCCGGTGGTCGGTAATAGGGAACCTCTTCCAATTTGTCATCTTTGATAGGAATACCGAACCGGTCACGAAACCGCTTCAAGCTCTCCTTATCCAGCTTCTTAACCGAGTGTGTGGCATTTTGCGCTTCTGCACCTGAGCCAAAGGCATAACCCTTGACCGTTTTAGCCAAAATCACCGTGGGTTTGCCATTGGCCTTTGTCGCCTTGGCATAGGCCGCGTATACCTTATAGGGATCGTGCCCACCACGGTTCAATGCCATTAGATCGCGGTCAGACAAATGCTCTACCATCTTGAGCAACTCGGGACTCTTCCCGAAAAAATGCTCCCGCGTGTACGCCCCACCCCTGCTCCAGTAATTTTGGTAGTCACCGTCCACAGCCTCATCCATCCGCGCCTGTAAAATTCCATTTTTATCTGCTTGGAACAAAGAGTCCCATAGTCTGCCCCATACAACTTTGATCACATTCCATCCAGCACCACGGAAAGCGCCTTCCAATTCCTGAATAATTTTACCGTTACCACGTACCGGTCCGTCCAACCTTTGCAGATTACAGTTGATAACGAATATAAGATTATCCAGATGTTCTCGACCAGCCTTTGCAATCGCACCTAGAGACTCAGGTTCATCGGTTTCCCCGTCTCCCAGGAACGCCCAAATTTTACGGTCACCAGTATCAAGGAGCCCCCGACTACTCATGTATTTCATAACATGTGCCTGGTAGATAGCCTGGATCGGACCTAAGCCCATAGACACAGTAGGAAATTGCCAATAGTCAGGCATCAGCCAGGGATGGGGGTACGACGATAATCCGCCGCCATCCACTTCCTGGCGAAACTTGTCCATCTGCTCTTCGTCTATTCGTCCCTCGAGATAAGAACGAGCATAGATTCCCGGTGAGGAATGCCCTTGAAAAAAAATCAAGTCACCTTCACTGTTTTCACTTGGGCCCTTAAAAAAATAATTGAAGCCGACATCATAAAGTGTTGCTGCGGATGAAAATGTTGAGATATGTCCACCGATGCCGGGATTTTCCCTATTGGCACGCATCACCATAGCCAAAGCATTCCAGCGAACAATTCCTCTGATTTGACGCTCCATGAACATGTCCCCAGGCATGCGTTCTTCATCCTGGGGAGCTATGGTATTTCTGTAAGGGGAATTAACAGATGTGTAGGCCGTGCGAAGCCCGGTTCGAGATGCCCTTGCTGCCATGCGCTCAAGCAAGTAGCTGGCGCGGTCTATTCCTTCTTCATCGATGACGGAGCGGAGCGCATCCAGCCATTCCCTTGTTTCTTCGGGGTTATCATCCTGTTTCTGCTTACTCATTGTGCTCGCTTCTTCCGCATATTCGGGCCTTGGAGACGGCCCATCTGATGTGTAAATAATTTACATGAAATGCAGATATTAACGTAATTTGGCTATTTTTTCCATCTTAAAGTGGTTTTTTTGTAGTTTTTTTACAAGCTAAATATCATTATCAGCGTAAGAATAATCAGCCAGATCATCTGACTTCGCTTCAGTAAGCCCCGTAACATTTCAATTTCAACTGCTGCCTGGTCGCGAAACCCCTCAGTGTCAACCTTTTCTTCACAGTTCTGATCGCTACGGGCAAGCGCCCCCAGCGCAAAGCTCTGCAGAATCCAAATCGAGGCTAAAGCGCCAGAAGAAAGCCTTAAATCGATCAAAGGAATCTACAAAATTGCTTGCCAGCGAAAATGTCAGACCAAGCAACCTGATTGGTATCCATTCAAGCACATAAATAACCCAATTTATCAAAATCACTGACTGCTCTGATACGACTTTACTTTCACTATCTAGAAGCTGGTAGCTTATGTAGTTGAATACAACACCAAGAGGACCAGCCAACATGTACCAGAAAAATATCGCAAATATTTTCCCAAAATACCCGTTTACAAGTTCCTTGTTGAAACAATTTTTCAATGAGATTTCATCTCGCTCACAATCAGCATCTGGTATTCCCATATACTCTTGCAAGAATTCAACACAAGATTCTAGATTTCCTTTACGCCACCTCTCCAAAAATTCTGCAACCATTTGTCCTGGCTGAGTTCGATCGAATGCAATCAACAAAACCAGGATATGAAGTAACATTGTCGGCAAACTAAAAAACTGGTTATCCAGCAACACCAGCAATCCAACTAATAC
>CAVOCG010000134.1:0-7275 GCA_963694095.1 Gammaproteobacteria bacterium | reverse complement strand
TTGATAGAGGGCCGATTCAATCATTGCTGCAGCATTTGGTTCGGGGTATTTTCGCAACAATGCTTTTCCCAAGGACCCTGCGTTAACTCCTATGCGTATGGGAATTCCTTTGTCTTTTGCGCTGTCGACCACGGCGCGAATTCGATCCTCGCTACCGATATTACCCGGATTAATCCGCAAACAGTCGACACCATGATCAAGAACTTGCAACGCAATACGAAAATCAAAATGGATATCAGCAACCAACGGAATAGTTACCTGGGCTCGAATACGTTTGAAAGCCTCAGCTGCATCCATTGTTGGTACCGAAACCCGAACAATATCCGCGCCAGCGACTACTAACCTCTCAATCTGCTCCAGCGTTGCAGCTACGTCGCAGGTCTCGGTGTTAGTCATGCTCTGCACCGATATTGGCGCATCACCTCCCACTGGAACATCGCCCACCATAATTTGGCGACTAACGCGGCGGGTAATGTAGGCGGTAGGTTCCATAAAAATCAAAGCCCAACTGTCAAACGAGCCGAATTATCGATTCGAATATCATGAGTAACATCAATTCCTTTCCCGTTTAATGTAAGTTCTACAAAGGGTGCGTCACCGATAAGCAGGTTAAACGGGGCTACTCCAGCAATTTCCACTATGTCGCCGGCAACTCGAATATCCCGATAAATTTGTTTGGAGTCCCCGTCATTGATTTCGACCCAGCTCTCACCACTGAACTCAAGTCGAAGCACATCACTCCCATTGGCATCAATGCTCAATGCCTGGTTTGGGTCAGCGGGCGTCAACTTAGCTGCACCCCCCGGCACTTGCACAATACTTTCTACTTCATTATTGGCAGGCTCTGGTTGCGCATCGCGGCTCGGGGCGTTCTGAACCAACGTTGCATTAACAGCAGGGTTGTCTGCGTTAATCCCAACAGAGTCCTGTTCCGAAGATGAGAAATAATATTGGTACATCCATAGTCCAGCAAAACCCGAAACGAATCCGAGCACCAAGATTACTACCCATGGCATATTACGGTCTTTTTTACGCTTTTCTTGTCTGCGCAGCTGCTCCTGTTCAATTGCCTGCTGTTGCTTAGTGAAATCGGCATACAGCTCCATCAAGCGATTTGGGTCAAGATCCAGCAGTGCAGCGTAACTCTTGATATATCCTGTGACAAAAATACTGGCGGGCAGCTTGTCATAACAATCTAACTCGATTGCCTTAACATAGTGCATGGTAATATGCAGATCATCAGCAACCTCTTTCTCGGACAGTCCGCGACGAAGCCTTTCCTCTTGCAGCAGCTTACCCGCAGTCAAAACATCCACAGCGGTTTCATCCGCGGAAGCTTCCATATCCTCTGCCACTGCTTCATCAGAAATAAACTTGTTTATTTTCAAGCCAACCCCCTTTCTGCAGAGATAATCATAGGTTATCTATACTCTGTCGGCCACTGAGTCGAGTATAGCAGTGCTAACACTCAATTTGGCACCCGTATCAATGGCTAAAATATTTTTTTTGTTCCGGCTACTACGACGAGTTTTATCTAGCACTTCTCCAACCAACTGCCCGCAGGCAGCTCCAATATCTTCTCCTCGAGTAGTTCTTACTGTCACGATATAATTGGCTTCTTGTAATATTTTACGGAAATTGGAAATCGACGTATCGCTTGGACGCTGGTAATCACTTAGCGAAAATGGATTGAATGGTATTAAATTAATTTTACAGGGTAGCTGAACCAACAGTTTTGCCAGATCACGCGCATGTTGGCGGTGATCATTGATACCAGCAATTAATGTATATTCTATCACTGGCACTCTTTTGTCAGGTAAGCTAGCCATATACCCCTTAACCGAGCGGATCAATTCACTAATGGGGTATTTTCTATTGATTGGCATAATTTGACTGCGCAGCTCATCATTGGGAGCGTGTAATGAAATCGCAAGCGAGGCATCGGTGTGGTCTTTCAGTTTATCTATCGCAGGCACTACACCAGACGTACTAATCGTAACTTTGCGTTTTGACAGTCCATAGGCATAATCATCCATCATGATACTAACTGCATCGATGACATTGTCAAAATTCAACAAAGGCTCGCCCATCCCCATCATCACAACATTAGTGACTTGTCGTTCAGATTTTTCCTCAAATCCACCTAGTTTTTGATTCACCCAGAATAGCTGGCCAATTATCTCGGCGACACTTAAATTACTGTTAAACCCCTGCTTGCCAGTTGCACAGAAAGTACAATCCAGTGAGCATCCAGCCTGTGAAGATATACAGAGGGTTCCCCTGCCGGCCTCGGGTATAAAGACCATTTCAACGCGACTACCACTTTCGACTTCCACTATCCATTTGCGACTGCCGTCCTCAGAACTATAGTCCTCAAGGATATTCGGTAATTTTATTTGCGCTACCGACTTTAATTTCTCTCGCAGGATTTTGCTAATATCGGTCATAACGTCGATATCGATAATACCGCGCTGATGGATCCATTGCATAAGTTGTCTGGCACGAAATGGTTTCTCGCCCAGTGTGGCAAAAAAGGCTTCAAGCTTTTTTAAGCTCATCCCAGCTAAATTAGGTTGAGCGTTTGCAGTCATGTTAAACGCACTCCATTTACTATTTACATGCAACTACTGCAGCACCAAAAAAATAACCGATTTCGCGATCCGCCGAAACGGGAGAATCGGACCCATGCACGGCATTGGCATCTATGGAACTGGCGAAGTCAGCACGGATTGTACCTACTGCAGCGTCTACAGGATTAGTCGCACCCATGAGGTCACGGTTTAACATCACGGCGTTTTCACCCTCAAGAACTTGCACCATGACCGGCCCGGAGGTCATGAATTCAATTAGGTCGGGGTAAAATGGCCGCTCTTTGTGTTCGGCATAAAACCCCCCAGCTGACTCATCGTCCAGTTGCAGCATTTTGGCTGCCACAATTTTCAACCCAGCTTTTTCAAATCGGTGATAAATCTCTCCAATGGCACTTTTTGCCACAGCGTCAGGTTTAATTATGGACAGTGTTCGTTCTAATGGCATTACGGCTCCCAGTATTGTCTAAATTCAAAAGACCGCGCATTATACGCGGTAATACTGCGGTTTAGAACGCTTTTTAACCCCATTTATAGCGCTTTATGGCTCCATTTCCTCCAGCCAGGCGGCCTGTATTGCTTCCAATATTTTCTCCCCGCAACGTTCCGGATCGTCATCAAAACCATCCAGATCAATAACCCACGTGCGAAGCTCAACAAAGTTAATATAGCGGGGATCAACACTCGGGTATTTGTCAGCCAGTTCAATGGCGACATCATAGACATCAGTCCATTTCATCTCTAACTACTCCAGCGGGTTCTTGAAAATCCCTCAGTTGAGTGAGAGACAAGGCAAAATTTAGTGAAAAACGAAGTTTACACATAGTAAATGAGCATTTCTGGGCCTAATACTGACGCTGTATCGGGCCAGCTGCTAGGACGCCTCAGAAACCATGTTAATAGTATATTTGGGAATTTCGACTAGCAAATCATCAGCCCCTACTCGAGCCTGACAACCAAGGCGAGACTCCGGCTCCAAGCCCCAAGCTTTATCCAGATAATCTTCCTCTTGTTCTTCGGTGAGCGCAAGAGAATCAAATCCTTCTCTAACAATCACGTGACAGGTCGTGCAAGCGCACGACTTTTCGCAGGCATGCTCAATGGGAATCTGGTTACGCAAAGCGGCGTCCAAAATGCTCTCCCCAGGCTCAGCCTCGAGAGCAGCACCATTTGGGCATATGACTTCATGGGGTAAAAATGTAATATTTGGCATTATTTAAACCTGTCTACTTGGCTTTTTGCGTTATTTTTAATCAAGAATTTTCCAACTTTTCAATTGACTTACCGCGCAAGGCTTCTTTAATGTCTAAATCCATGCGCCTGGCTGCAAAGTCGCTGCTGCTTCGATTTAGTTGTTCCGTTAAGGCATGGATTTTGGCTTGATCTACGTGGGTAATTGCCATTTCCAACGCTTCAACAATAGCCGTAATCGCGTTCTTTTCCGCCTCTTTCAGCAGGGTTCCGGCTATAGATATCGCACTGTTTGTTGCATCAATCAGCTGTCTGGCTTCAAGTTGCGCTTCTTTTAGCACGCGGGCTTTCATATCACTTTTTGCATTCATTTGAGAAGAGCTAAGCATTTCCCCGATGGCATCAGCATTGAGACCAAAACTGGGTTTGACTGTTATTTCTGCGGACTTCCCCGTACTTAACTCCTTGGCAGCCACGCTCAGTAGCCCATCAGCGTCCACCTGAAAACTGACTTCAATCTTAGCCGCCCCTGCGACCATTGGCGGAATACCTCGCAGCTCAAATCGTGCGAGCGATCGACAGTCGCTAACCAGTTCACGTTCACCCTGTAAGACATGAATCGCCATAACAGTCTGACCATCTTTAAATGTGGTGAACTCCTGCGCTTTGCTTACAGGGATAGTAGTGTTCCGAGGGATAATTTTTTCCACCAGTTCTCCCATGGTTTCAATTCCCAGAGACAGTGGGTTCACATCCAGTAGCAAAAAATTGTCAATGGACTTATTACCTATCAGGATATCTGCCTGAATTCCGGCTCCCATTGCAACCACCTTGTCCGGATCTATGTCCGTCAACGGCTCCCTACCAAAGAATTTAACAACAGATTCTCGAATTATGAGCATGCGGGTGGCTCCACCCACCAGCACTATATTGTCAATGTCTTCGACCTTCTTACCTGCATCTCGCAATACGCGCTTGCAAGTAAGCCGCGTTCGCTTGAGCAATGGCTCACACAATTCAGCAAACAGTATCTTGTCAATCTGCAACGATTTCCCCTGGTGCTCAACCTCAACAGCTGATTCTTCACTGAGCTGATGTTTGACCTGGTTGGCCTGCTGCAATAGTGCAGCATAGGAAGAGGCGTCGTAATTTTTCTTAGAGTCCGTACTATTGCGCATCCAGTCGATTAAAATATGATCGAAATCATCGCCCCCCAAGTTGGAGTCTCCAGCTGTTGCTAAAACTTCAAAAATCCCTTTCTGCAAGCTCAGCAATGAAACATCGAAGGTGCCCCCGCCCAAATCAAATACAATGACATTTCCCTGATCTCGACTATCGAGACCGTAGGCTACCGCGGCAGCAGTCGGTTCATTTAACAGGCGCAGTACATTTAATCCAGCCAGCTGAGCCGCATTTCGTGTTTGTTGCCGTTGTGCATCATTAAAATACGCGGGAACTGTAATCACCGCGCCGTCCAAATCGCCTTGCAGGCATTCTTCCGCCCGCTGTACCAGGATTTTAAGAATATCACTTGAAATTACGACCGGATCTTTGTCGCCATCTACAGTATGAATAGCCGGAGACTGATCATCTTTATCCTCATTGAAGCTATAGGGAATAAACTGGCTCAGGCTCTGACTCTTAATTTCAGAGAGACTCTTGCCAAGTAATCTCTTTACTGAGGCAATGGTATCTTCTGGACTGGCAACCATCCTGGCTTTGGCTGCACTCCCTACTAGGGGCTCCCTACCCTTTCGATAGTGAACAACTGAGGGCAGCAAATATTCACCCTGATCATCTGGAAGACATTCAACACTACCACTGCAACTCGCGGCAACCAGCGAATTTGTTGTACCAAGATCTATCCCCACCGCGCGTTTGCGTATAGGCTGGGTTGGTTTACCACCCGGTTCGGAAATATTGAGTAATGCCATGATGTTAAATTACAGACTAGTAACCCAGCTGCCGTTCCTCGATCATGTCAATTTCAGACAACAATTTATATAAAAATTGCATTTCATGAAACAGCCCTTTGGCGCCGCTATAATCTTTTCCTTCCAAATTAATGCCAAAGGTTAATTCACATTGGCTCACTTTATCTCTCACCCTGGATTTCAAATCATCCAGTTGAGACAGAGCAGACTCATCATTGGAAATTTGTTCAAGCGACTCTCTTAATTGTATTTGCTCCATCAGCAAATCCATACCTAAATCATCCTGATTTACTTGCTCAACGTCCATATCATGAAGTTTTAATAAATAACCTGCCCGGTTTAAGGGTGATTTTAAAGTGCCATATGCCTCATTCAAACTACTCGTGTTGTGAACGGCTTTTAGTTTTTCTTGTTCCGTGGAATTTACAAATTTGTCTGGGTGGATCTCGATTTGCAGCTCGTGGTATTTAGATGTAAGAACATCTAAATCAATATGGAATTTTTCGGCTATCGAAAATAATTGGAAATAATTTTTGTTTACGAATTGCAATGTGGGCCCATCTCTTGCCAGTGAATTCTGGAGTGTAGTGTATCGGGCAGTTGCCCTTATACACTAAAGCTCTCACCACAACCACATTCACCTTTGGCGTTCGGGTTTCTAAATTCAAAGCCTTCGTTTACGCCTTGTTTTACAAAATCCATTTCTGTGCCATCGATATAGACGAGACTTTTTGGATCAACAATTATTTTAACACCTTGCTCTTCAAACACCTGATCGCCAAGCTCTAGTTGATCGACAAATTCCAATACATAGGCCATGCCAGAGCAACCTGTCGTGGTTACTCCTACTCGGATTCCTAGTCCATGTCCGCGTTCTGACAATTGCTCAGAGACATGCTTTACAGCAGATTCGCTTATCATAATGGTCATACTGGATTTACCGCTAAGTTAACTTATTCGCCACGTTTCTGCTTAATATCTTCGATAGCGGCCTTAATCGCATCTTCTGCCAACACAGAGCAATGAATTTTTACCGGAGGCAAACCCAATTCATCGGCAATATCCTGGTTTTTGATTTGCGTTGCTTCATCTAATGATCGCCCTTTAACCCATTCAGTTAACAACGAACTGGAAGCAATCGCAGAACCACAACCATAAGTCTTAAATTTAGCATCCTCAATAACACCCGCTTCGTCCACCTTAATCTGTAATCGCATTACATCACCGCAGGCCGGTGCACCAACCATCCCGGTACCCACATTGCTATCCTGATCGTCCATTTTTCCCACATTTCGCGGGTTTTCGTAATGATCCAGTACTTTTTCTGAATATGCCATAATTTGTGTCCCAGTTTAGTGAGCTGCCCATTTAACCTGATTTAAGTCAACACCATCTTTGTACATGTCCCAAAGTGGAGATAACTCACGTAATTTTGTAACTGCGTCTTTAATCTTTTCAATTGCGTAGTCAATTTCCTCTTCTGTAGTGAATCTACCCAATGAGATGCGCAATGAACTATGAGCTAATTCGTCATTTAACCCTAGCGCACGCAAAACATAAGA
>CAVOCG010000133.1:0-7355 GCA_963694095.1 Gammaproteobacteria bacterium | reverse complement strand
AAAACATCCTTTACTGCCTGGCCCTCATCAGCCAGTTGCAAGTCTTCCATGGTTACCAACTCGGTAATTGAAAAACAGTCATGGACTTCGGTCATACTAATTTCTTGTCTGGGATCTTTAATGCCTGCCTCGTCGTAGGCACGTTGAGCGGCAATACGCGTAGTCTTAAGATAAGAACCATCCCAACTTTCATGGCTAGATTCCGATCCATTAGAAACGGCCAACTGCAACGCCTTAACCGAAACCCGGTTGTCCTTACCCAGACTCTTGGCAATCTCCGGCGTTGTTACAATTGCGCAGGCTGCACCGTCACTGACTCCGCAGCAATCATACAAGCCAATCGGCTCGGCTATGTACGGCGCATTAATGGCCTGCTCTTCAGTTATAGCGCGGCGCAAATGGGCTTTGGGGTTTTTTGTTCCGTTAGCATGACTCTTCACCGACACGTGTGCCATTGCTCTTTTTAAATCACCCCTATTCAGCCCATGCTTGTATTGATACCCGGTTGCTAGTTGAGCGAATGCCCCTGGCGCCGAGAGGTTAGGCCAATACATATCGTTTTCAACACCGCGAGTGCGTTGTGGCAATCCGCCGTAGCCGGTATCCTTTAACTTTTCGACACCCAAAGCTAAAGCAATATCACAGGCGCCAGATGCCACAGCATAGACCGCCCCTCGAAAGGCTTCTGTACCGGTAGCGCACATATTTTCAACCCTAGTAACCGGAATGTAATTAAGGCGCAGAGCAATTGCCAATGGCATGGCGCTGGGCCCTACATTAAATGCGTCAATGCCAGCGCCGAACCAGGCCGCTTCAATCTGATTTTTTTCGACACAAGCATCCGCTATACATTCCTCGAATGCTTCCACCATCAAATCGGCAGGGCTAGATTTCCAGCGCTCACCAAATTTGCTGCACCCCATACCGAGGATAACTACTTTGTCTTTTATACCGCTAGCCATAGGCTTGCACCTTCGTTATTAATCCTTCGTGATTACTTATTCATCAAGAGGCGATGCTTTCCAAAAATATTTCCTGAACCCGCGCTGTGTATCGAACTGTTTAATTCTAAAATGCATACTTACCTTTGAGCCGAAATCGAGCGATCCCTCTTCCACTTCAGTAAAGTCCATCATTAACTTGCCACCACCATCAAACTCCACCATGCCAAAATAGGCAGGTGGGCTCCAGTCAAACGTGAGATGATCTGCGGTCCAGGTTTTCACTGTGCCTTTCTTGCCAGAAAAAACAGTGTCATCCTGACTCTCGAGCGCATTACATTCGGGATTAACACAGTACTTTTCTCTTGGGATCTGAACAGTGCCACACTCACGGCATTTGCCCCCGATAAATCCTGTCAATAAATCCTTACGGCGATTGTAAGCCGATAGAAATGTCTGCTTATCTGCTTCGCTTCGTTTCCCAAGTTCTCGTTCTACCAGATTATTAAAGCTAAGAAATTTGTTGTAGTTATGCTCTTCCCGGCGACGTGCAAGCGCGCCAGCTAGGCCCAACGCAGGTTTGTTCTTACCTACATTTTCCGTTGCACGAAAAAGCATCGCATCGCACCCCTGGCCAAACCCAAGCAGCAATATTAGATCCCCAGGGCTTGAGCTTTCAAGCGCTCCTGCTAACAGCAATAACGGCTGAGCGACCCCCGCTACGCCACAAATTGTAAGTAGATTATCCCCTATCGCAGCTCGGTCGATGCCCAGTTTCTTGGCTACAATTCCTGGTGTTCTCACCTGATCAGTTGGCAGGATGAAATGCTTGATATCACTCGCGCTGGTGGATGTGTTTTTCAGCAAACGATTGACCGCTACCGGAACACTCTTCATGTAGCCTTCGTCGCGAACCCAGCGTTCTTCCCAATCATAATCAAATGCCGAATCCTGCCCTCTATAGTGATCCACAAAATCTACGGCTAGCGTCTCGGCACCGAGGTACTCTGCAACAACAGCGCTCGAGCCCACTGTTACCGCGGCTGACGCGTCACCCCAAAGCATCTCGGCGCGTGATCCAGCTTTCGTCCTTCTATGTTCAGCCGCCACTAACATGGCATTGCCTGTCGAATTACTCTCAAGCAATGCTATAAGCGCGGAGGTAGCCGCTCGTTGCGAGGCGCTAATATCCATGGTCCGAACGTGTTTCTCCAGATTCAGGGCTTCGGTTACCACCACGGAGTTTTGTCTATCCAGAAAGGGCAGCGAAGAAGACGCCAGGTACAAGCTGGTCACCGCCTTGTCATGCAACGCCGAGAGACAATCCTGTCCTGCCTCCACGGCCATAGTTATGCTGTCTTCATCCCAGTTACAAACACTGCGCTCTCCCTTGGCCAATGACTTTAAACCTGCATCAAACCAGGTATTAGCATCGGCCATCGCCTGCTTGCTTAACCGAGCGCGGGGGATATAAGTGCCCCAGGCTGTAATTCCAATCATATTGCTCATCCAATCACTAAAATACTGAACTCTCGGTTTGTTATTAAGGCGCTGATTAGCGGCGCTCTGAGATCGCGGCATCAACTAGCCGCTTAAAGTTTTCACGAAAACCGTTGCCACCAGAAGGAGATACTTGAGCCATGATTACAATAACCATATTCTGTTGCGGATCTATCCAATAGCGGGTTCCTGCTGAGCCATCCCACCAGATTGTGCCTTCGGAAACAGGGTGATCATATGCCTCAGAATTCATTACAATATTAAACCCTCCCAGAGTCCAGCCGGAACCGAGCCAATAGCCGCGCGTGCCAATGGGAAGTAATTCATCGGGGATAGCATTATTGAATGCCAGACTTGCTGTTTCCGGTTGCAAAACCTCGTTGCTGTTATAAGCCCCTCGATTGAGCATCATTTGACCAAATTGCATATAATCCATGACACTCGAAAGCAAACCAACACCCCCCTCTATTAGTCGAGGTTCGCTGGTAAACGGTACCGATTCGATCGCATAGGGGCGAAGCTGACCATCAGTAGGTCGGTATAACTTGGCTAGTCGCCCAGCATTTTGCGGATCGGCCCAGAACATGGTGCTGTTCATTCCCACTGGCTCAAACAATTCTTGCCGCAGGAAATCTTCGAGTGATTGACCAGACCAGACTTCAATCAGCTTGCCAAGAATTGTTGCATGAATACCGTAGCGGAATTCGGTTCCGGGGTCCTTAAAAAGTGGGACACGCGCTGCATTATCAACCATTTCATCCAGAGTAATATTTCGATCTCGTACATTATTGGCTCGATACAAGCCGGAACTTCTACTGCCTAGTCCAGAAGTATGGGTTAACAAATGAGCCACTGTAATGTCACCAATACGCTCCCGTGATTGGCTGGCATCGGAACTAATTGAATCGATGAGCACCTGCTGAGCTTCAAATTGTGGTAAATACATTTTGATCGGGTCATCGAACTGAAACTTGCCTTGCTCCCAAAGCATCAACACGGCTGTGCTGGTAATCTGGCGAGTCATGGAATAAGTCCGGAACAAGGCGTTCTCTGGCATGGGAATTTCCCGCTCCAAATCCATTTGACCGAGCGCTTCAAAATAAACAATCTTGCCGTCTCTCGCCACCGCCGCAACTGCTCCAGGGATATCACCGTCATCGACGTGGCGTTGTAGTCGCGATGTGGCCGAATCGAGAATAGAAGCAGACATCCCCGTTCTTTGAGGCGAGGCAATACCAAGCCCTTGAGCAAATGCCTGCTGATCCAACCCCACAGCAATCATTGCTAGATAAAAAATAATTTTAAGGAATCGAATATTCATTGTTATCCCTAGTTATTAGAATTTAATTTTTGTTGTACCCAGCGAGCCATAGTCAGACTTGTCACCCAGTCGATGATCGCCATCCAATGCCCGTTCTCGACAGGGTAAAACAGCTGTCAAACCAAATCCAGCTATAGCGAACCTGGGAATATAGTGTTTTCAGAATCTGCTATCTGGTTGTATTGCCCATTATGCCACTGGGTCATGGCCAAACTCACTCGCGGGATACCACCCGTTCACAGGCGTGCTGCTTAATAATGTTCCAGGCTTCCTCAACTGTCTCTACAAAACGGAAAAGATCCAAATCAGTGGATTTCATCATTCCCTGTTCAACCAGAAATTCAGAATTCACTAATTTGGTCTAATAGCTTTTACCACACAGCAGGATGGGGAGCGGCTCAATTTTCCTGGTTTGTACAAGAGTGAGGATTTCGAACAATTCATCCAAAGCTCCAAATCCACCAGGGGAAAAACCAGCGCCGGGACCCACAGCAGGAAGTGCATCTTGCGCATAGCAAAATACCGAAATGAGAAACTGAGCTCAGGAGACAAAGAGCGGTATAGCGAAGGTGACGAGTCATTATTCCTAGGGATAGTGTTTCCCGCGCTGGCGTGAAAAAATCATAACAAGACCCGCGCACAATAGTTTTGCCAGGGTACCGAAGAATCAGCGATGCCAATAAAAAAGGGATTTAGTAACTCACTCTTTTGATTATAGCGCAGCGGGTTAAACGAGGTATCGACAATTTCACCGCCTGCAGCACTGAGCACTGCGTGGGCAGCCGCCGTATCCCATTCTGAGGTGGGAGCCAGTCGGGGATAGATATCAGCCTCTCCTTCGGCTAGCAAACAAATTTTCAGAGAACTGCCCATGCTAACCAGCTCAACCGAACCGATTATGGACTCGAATGCAGCCAACAATACGTCCAGCTTCGCATCTCGATGACTGCGACTCGCAACAACCCTGACTCTGCGCGCTGCGGAATTAAACGGCGAAACTTTGATAGATAGTGGTGCTTCAACGCCTACTTGTTTCCACGCCCCCTCGCCCAATAAACCGGTATACGTAGTTGCTGACACCGGAACATGCACTACGCCCAGCAACGGCACACCGTCCTCGATCAACGCAATATTGACTGTAAATTCTCCATTTCGTTTGATAAATTCCTTGGTGCCATCCAGCGGGTCCACCAGCCAATAGCGCCGCCACCCCTGTCTGGTGTCGAATGCCGCAGGCTCTGACTCCTCAGATAAAATGGGTATTTGCGGCGTCAATGCGGCCAGCTGTGCAACGATTATCTGGTTGGCTTGCCGATCTGCAGCAGTCAACGGAGAATCGTCCAATTTAAAAGCAACATCCACCCCTGTGTCACAATTGTATACCGTAAGTATTTCAGCACCAGCGGCGACAGCGATTTGTTTTACCTGATCCAATAATTCAATGTCTGACATTTGAGCCATTACTCGATTTTCCAATTTGTATTGGTGTCACGCATTTGTAAGCTTTAAGATGTTGCACTAGGCAAACAGCATTGCCAAGTAGAAAATCAACTCGAGCTATTTATGAATTGCTCGGCTTTTTGAAAATTCTAGATTAGTGGAGGCAAACTAATGCCACCGTGGCGTGAAATAGATACAGTCATGTTCGACATGGATGGTACATTATTGGACCTGCATTTCGATAATGATTTCTGGCAATCTCTGGTCCCACAAGTGTACAGCAAAGTCAATGGGATTAGCGAAAGAGAAGCGCTAGATTTTCTAATAAAAAAGTACGCTGAAGTATATGGCACCTTAAATTGGTACTGCCTGGATTACTGGGGTGATCAATTACAGCTTGATCTAGTGGCACTTAAAGAAACTGCAACAAGAAAAATTAAAATTCGACCAAATGTGGAAAAATTACTTAAGGCGCTTCAGCAAAGTGAAAAAAAAATTCTACTGGTTACCAATGCCCATCCTTCAAGTTTGAATATCAAGATGGAGCACACGAAAATTGACATTTATTTCCATAATTGCATTAGCTCACATTCGATTGAACTGGCAAAAGAAAATCATGGCTTCTGGTATAATTTACAACGACTCGAATCTTATGACCCCGAACGTACCATGTTGATTGATGACAGCTTGCCAGTATTGCGTCAGGCACAGAAGGAGGGAATAAGATATTTGTATGCAATTTATAAACCCGACAGTCAACGGCCTGCTGTAACTAACACGGAGTTCCCTCAAATAATTGACTTCGATCATATTCTGCCGTCAGATAGCCGTGGCTAACAGGACTGCTAAATTCATGACAACACCAAAAAACAAATCAAACGAAATGCCGAGTCAGCTACAGAAAGTAAGATTAGACAAGTGGCTATGGGCTGCCCGTTTTTACAAGACTCGAGCCATAGCCAAGCAAGCGATAGCCGGTGGCAAGGTGCACTGTGAAGGTGCTCGCACCAAACCCAGCAAGGAAATTGGAATGGGTTTAACAATTGTTCTTAAAGTGGGCTTCGACGAAAAAACAGTGATTGTCAAAAAACTTGCTGAGCGGCGCAAGAGTGCCCTGGAAGCGCAATTGCTATATGAGGAAACCACGGAAAGCATTGAACAACGGCAGCTAAAAACAGATCAACGCAAGTCCCAACCTACGCACTGGGCCGCTCCCACCAAACCAAATAAAAAAAACCGCAGACTAATTCATAAGTTTAAGCAAGGTATTTAGCTGCGCGTTCTCCAGTTGGCGATTACTCAGGATATTTGTCATAATGCCGATCCTTTGACGCAAGCGACCGGGACTTATTCGCCAATCGAAGAAACCATCCATGAGGGTGGAAGCCAGCGAAATACAACTAAGCTGTTGTTCGGATAAGCAAAGTAACACTAGGAATTACATTGGTTAAGCAATACACAGCAAGTCTGGAACGCTTTCAGCTACCTGAATTCGATTCCAGCTGGGGGGCTGTTAATAGAGGCCTCGAGAAGGAAAGCTTGCGGGTAACCCCGGAAGGCTATATTTCGGTTGCTGACCACCCGGCGGCACTAGGATCCGCACTCACCAACCCCTATATCACCACAGATTTCTCTGAAGCCTTGCTGGAATTCATAACCCCAGCCGATCAGAGTATTGATAAAACACTTAGCGTGCTTTCAGATATTCACCGTTTTACTCTCATGAATCTGGAAAAGGATGAGTTGTTGTGGACATCAAGCATGCCCTGCCCAATGGGTTCTACCGAAGACATTCGTCTAGCTCAGTATGGCAATTCCAATATTGGAAAATTGAAAACCTTATACAGAAGTGGATTGAGTCATCGTTACGGCAAACTGATGCAGGTAATCTCTGGTCTTCACTACAACTTTTCAATGCCCGATAAATTTTGGCCAGCGTATAAAAAAATACGAGGCAATACGGATTCACTGCAAGAATTTAAAACTGCTCAATACCTCCATCTAATTCGAAATTTTCATCGCTATTCCTGGTTGTTAGTGTACTTGTTTGGCGCATCACCCGCTGCATGCAAATGTTTCGTTGATGACCGGGATCACAACTTACAAGAAATGGATGCTGGGAGTTTGTATCTGCCTGATGCGACGTGTTTACG
>CAVOCG010000132.1:0-7434 GCA_963694095.1 Gammaproteobacteria bacterium | reverse complement strand
TTATAGTGGTCTTACCTTTATTGGCAAGCCCAAGTTTGGAGAAACCTTAGTTGTGTCGGCTGCTGCCGGTTCAGTTGGCACGGTGGTGGGTCAGCTTGCTAAGGCGCAGGGATGTCACACAGTTGGCATTGCTGGAGGAGCAGAGAAATGTAGATTTTTAGTCGATGAGATGGGCTTTGATGCCGCTGTCGACTACAAGGATGATGATTTCGCAAACCATCTTAAAAGCGCATGCCCTGATGGCATTGATATTTATTTTGAGAACGTCGGCGGCGATGTCGCGAAGGCCGTTGCACCTCTATTAAATAAAGGTGCGCGTGTGCCCATTTGCGGTTATGTATCGGCCTACAACTCGCCGGATTTGAACAAGGCAGAAACACCCATGGATATTTTTAATGCACTCCCAGAGCCACCAGAATTTCGCTACTTTCAGGTGCGCGAGTGGCACGACCAATACCATGAGATTACAGCTCTACTGACAGAGAAGGTATTAAACGGTGAGCTCAAATATACAGAAACTATCGCCTACGGTTTAGAGAAGGCAGAGGCTGCCTTTAAAGGTTTACTGAGCGGAGCGAACCTTGGCAAGCAATTAGTGAAAGTGGCTGAATAAGTCTCATTTAATAGCGATACAGTTATGAAATTATACGATTTTCCGGGCGCCCCTAATCCAAAGCGTGTAAAAATATTTGCAAATGAGAAGGGCATCGAACTCGAATTGGTTCCCTGTGATATGCGCAGGGGCGAACACAAATCACCGGCGTTTTTGAAGAAAAATCCCAGCGGGAAAATACCTGTTCTTGAATTGGAGGACGGTCGTTGTATTTCAGAATCCGTGGCAATTTGTCGGTACTTGGAAGCAATCTGCCCGGAGCCAAACCTGTTCGGAGAAGGCGCTTTTGAATTGGGCCACATTGAAGCGAGGAATCGACATATCGAGTTTGAGATGTGGCGTGAAGTTGGAATCTCCTGGGTGCATGGGCCGATTGTTGCCCAGCTAGGAATCGTTAAGCAAATACCCGAAGCCAAGACCGCGAGCGATGTGGCGGCGCGCAGGTACTATGAGCGATTGGATCTTGAGTTGGCAGATAGCGCTTATGTTGCTGGTGATCGTTTTACCATTGCCGATATCAGTCTATTTACCGCCATTGCGTTTGCTAGCGCTATGGTAGATCTAAAACCCGACGCGCG
Organism: Gammaproteobacteria bacterium; assembly: GCA_963694095.1. Taxonomy (GTDB): domain Bacteria; phylum Pseudomonadota; class Gammaproteobacteria; order Pseudomonadales; family Pseudohongiellaceae; genus UBA9145. The sequence continues at coordinate 6,243 of CAVOCG010000132.1, read as the reverse complement.
TTTGAAAAATCTAAATGCGTGGTATGAATCTGTTCGGTCGCGACCGAGTATTTCTACGTTAGAGTAATCACACTATGAGAGCGAGAGAATTTATTGGTTTTGGCGGTGTTGTTTTAGCAGCCGATGCCTATGGGAACGAAGACCACCCTTGCGTGGTGTTGCTACCCGGAATAACGCAAACCCGTAAGGTATGGGCCAACGCTGCAAAGGCGCTGGCGCTGGCCGGTCGCTATGTTATTAGCTTGGATTTGCGAGGCCATGGTGGCAGTGATAGGCCTAAGGACTGCAATTACAGCTTAGATGCCTTTATTGGCGATTTAATGGCGTTTTTGGCTCAGCTGGAATCACGTCCTGTGATCATTGGCTCAAATTTTGGCGGTTGGATCGCCTTGGCAGCAGTAGGTAACGCTGCCGCACCTATAGCCACGGGTCTGGTTTTGACCAATCCGCCCCCAGACTTTCAAAGCTTGAATGAGGACAGTATTGCCGAAATAATTAGCCAGCGCGCTTCGAGCGATGATTTTGACCAAGGCTTGTTCGAAGGGGGTTTCGACTTTCTCGAATTGCAGAGCAAGCTTAAGCCAGCGGCACAAAACTTGAAGCTTCCTACGCTTATGGTGCGCGGTATTGAAAGCGAAGTAAGCTCATCAAAGGCAGCCCAATATTTCGCCGATTTAATCCCGCAGGCTGAGATTTCTGAAATTGAAGGTGCTGGGCACTATGTTGCCTTCGATAAAGCCGATGAATTCAGTGCTCTTGTATTGGAGTTTTTGGAAAGCCATATTCCGCACCAACCACCAGAGTACGTGAGTGGTTCAGATGCGCGAACCCTGCGAGATGCAATGGGATGTTTTGCCACAGGAATCACCGTGGTAACCACTTTGGATCAAGCAGGGACACCCATTGGCTTGACCGCAAATTCATTTAGTTCAGTCTCTCTTGATCCACCATTAGTCTCAGTTTGCCTAGGTGAGCATGTCGGCAGCTTAGATCTGTTCAGCGCTGCAAAATCCTTTGCGATAAATGTGTTGCACACTGGGCAGCAACCCGTTTCAAACGTATTTGCGTCTAAAGGGGTTGATCGTTTTGCAGATATTAAGTGGAGTACCTGGGATCAGAACGTCCCGATTATAGAGGGATCGCTAGCGAGTTATGAGTGCGTAAAAAAAGATATGATCGTTCAGGGTGATCACATTATATTTATTGGCGAAGTGGTAAGGGCGAAGTTTGAACCGCATCGTGACCCACTTTTATATTTTGGTGGTAAGTATAGGCGGTTACATTTTGGCTGATGGACTGTTGCTACGAGCGCTGCAGCGCTTGATCGATCTATTGATTAGATTAGATTAGAGAAAATTAAAAAATACCCTCAAAAAAGGTCTTCACGCCATATAAAAAATGAATGGTTTTTAGCGTGAATAGGCTTCTTTTATTATCCTGATATTCCTCAAAGCTCTGCAAATAATCTGGATTACCTGGGGCGACAATTAACTGCTTCATCCGCATATGTGCCGCCGTATGAATATCGCCCATTACTACAACATCATTTCTTATATGGTCAATGGCAATATAGTTACGACGCTCAAGTGTTTCCGGGCGTGTAATAGCGTCTTCGTAAGCCAGCTGTAATTCTTTTTTAACAGCGCTATCGCCATTGCGGTAAAGATTAGAAATGGCCCATGAAAGGTGCCAAACCGCATGGTTCCAATCAAGCACCAAAAAGGGCTTTGTATCGTAGAGCATATTAATATTATCGAAGTAGAGAACAGCAATCTTGGCAGCAATTTCTGGAGGAAGAATTTGGTCTCTAATGGCCCAAATTGGCAATTCTGAGGTGGATAGCTGCCTGGCGAATTCTGACTCTGCGACTTTCAACGTGGCGTCCCAATCAATACCCTCGATCAGCCATGGCGACTGATCATTGTAACTCACATAAGGCATAACAGATTCGCAGATTGGATTGGCTATGCCCGGTGAAGCAAAGCGCCGATCGCCCACCATATAATCCTCGACCAAAATAGTGTAGCACCAATTTTCTGGGTTATCGTTGGCCTGAGCACTGATTGAGCCCGGCTCTAACTGCCATGATCTGCTGGTTGCTGCAATTGTTGGGGCACCAATTTGATAGGTCATTTTATCTATAAGCTTGCCGTGACAGGTCAGGCTTATGCCTCCCGCTGGTGGCAATTCAAAGATGTCGGATTGATAGGTAAATCTGTCGCCTTTAAACGTCTCTGGCTTTTCTCTGGGATGATTATTCGCAATCACTGCATAGTCTTGCGATTCAACGATAAGGCTATCAGTAAGAGTCATTACTTGGTCCTGCGCATTACTGATTTCGCAGCCCCTGAGGTCAATAGAGGCTTCGGAGCTGTTGTGCAACTCTAGCCACTGGGGGCCTACACCCCCAGAACTGGGCATTAACTCTGTGACGAAGATGTCATTAGGGGCAGCAATATTAACCGGCGAGTCGCCGCAGCCTGCTATTAAAATTAGTAGGCTAACAAGGCAAGATTGGGTTATTCGTTTAGTTTTCATACTATCGCTACTCCTTATACTGTCGCTAACGCGCTTCTTTTATACTGGGAAATGTCCAGGTGCCGTTGAGTAGTTCAACCCTCGGTTGATACATTCTCACGACATAATTCCAACCTTCAGTGATAGGAATATAATTGATACTGTTGGGGTCTCCGCCCAGGTGTAGAGTGATGGAACCATCGGCGTTTTTTGCGGCGGTTTTATTACTAAAGCCATAGACGTTGTATGAGTTTTTTTCAAAATAACCCTCGCTGTTATACATGGCTAGCGACCAGAAGCCATCGACAGGAACATCTTTGATATGGAGCAGGTAGCCTTTATCTATAGGCAGCTTAGGTTCGACGGTAAGCAGTAGAGACTCGGTTTCCGGCAAGGTGCCAAATCCGTAGGCGCTCAGTAAGAGTTGCTTAATGGGGTCTACCTGCTCCCGGGTACCTGCCGCTTTTGAGTTATCACTGATGCCCTTGCCCAGTTCTAACAGTAGCTCTGTGATGGCCGCCATGCTGACTGGATCATATTGAGTATGGGTATAGGTTGTTTTAGACCCGCTGACAATGGTTATTTGATCCTGCAATTTATGGGCGGCCTGCAAATCATTAGGCACAGAATCAACAACCAGAGTGCGAACCAGAAGCCACACATAGTCCGTGTGGAATTCTTTTAGACTTAGCTTGTGACGACCGCCACCATGAAATAGTTTGTTGGTGAAGCCGTCTTCATTAACCACCTGCACCGACATATAGCGATCACCCGCGTCTGGCAGTATAACGCTGGCGCCTTGGCTAATGTCGACAATGGCTACGCTGTAGAGAGTGTCGCGGTTCAAGCGCTTACTACTACGGGCATCAATACCAACAACCTTGCGGCCATGGAAAAAGGTATTGATTTGGCCGCCGGCTCTATCAAGGTACCTGTCGAATTGAATAGCTGTTTTAGCCCGGACATAGTTAAAGGCAGTGACCTCAGTTAGCGGCTCACTGGTCTGAACCGCAGTGGAGAACAGAGTAATCAAAAGTAATCTGCTAGGGCTCATTGCTGAGAGGATCAGGTGATCCCCATTAAGTCTTCAAAGTTATTAGCATAAAAGTTATCTAACTCCTCGGGTGATGCCTGAACTGCGTCAAGGCTGCGCTCAAAATCTCCAAACGGATTACTACCGCCTTCGGGATGAGGGTAGTCAGTGTTGAACATCAGCATATCTTTACCAACACCGCGCAGTATCCAGCCGGTGTCCTCCACGTGCAATGGCGTGGCTCTCACTTGACGCTTCATGTAATCGGAAGGCTTCATCGATAGGTTTTTTAAGCCGAGATCAAACTTACCTAGTTCTGAAACGCCCAAGTCCAGATTTTGCATGCAGGCAGGCAACCAATTTGCGCCTAACTCAATGAGGCCGATCTTGAGATTCGGAAACCTCTCAAGCACACCATCATAGATCATGCAGGTCAGCCAGCGCTCTATTGAGTGGTGCAGAACCGGAAGGTCTTTCGGTGAGGTTGTTTCAACATTCATCGAGCGCGGGTCGAGTACCCGTTTTACCCCAGTGTTTTTATACTCTTCAGGCATGCGAGCGCCGCTACCAATGTGCAGCACTATCGGCACTCGGGCTTCTTCCATTAGCGCCCAAATAGGGTCATAGGCAATGTGTGACGGTGCGCGTCCTTCAAAGGCGTCGGAGCGCATCCAAAGTGATTTGACGCCCATGTTGATTGCTTGCCTGGCGCTTTCGAGGGCCATGCCCGGGTCTTTGAGTGAGAGGTAGCCCACTGACAGAAGGCGCGCACTATCGACAGCGCAAAAATCGACCATCGCTCTGTTCATTGCTTCGCTGCCGCCATAAACGACTCTTGGGTCTTGAGAGCCGGCAAAGCGTGATGCGAACACGAGGCCGGGGAATACCAACTGGCTACTAATGCCGGCGATGTCGAGTGAGTCTCGGCGTTCTTCTGAGTTAACGGCTCCATATGCCGCCATTAGATTTCGTTTGCCGGGACTACCGTACAAGTCAGACTTTAATAGGTTGGTTAGATCTGGATCTTTTCCCGCTAAACGATTTTGAGCCTGTGCAATGATAGGCTTTAATTCTGGAATGTCTTCAATTTTCAAAAAGGGCTTATCAAGGTTATCGCGGACATACTCACTAGTATAATCTTCCATCCAGCCGTCGTACTCAGTGATATGGCTGTCTGCATCGTGTACCGTTCGGTTTGCGCAGTGTGCTGTTGGTTGGTTCATGTTGGTTATGCCCTTTACGTTAATCGCTAGATAATCTATATGGGTATGGAGATTGTAGTATAGAAAACCTATAATAACGACTGATGCGAAGCATTGTCAATGATATGGCTGACAAATAAGTGTTGGGCGAGATCAGCCTGAATACGAATTTGATTCCTGAGATTGCAAACCAGTGGCAAGTTCCATGGTATAGGTAGTATCCTAAAGACTTATTTCTAAAATAGTTTGCGTTAGTGTATTGTCTGATCGCAATGAATAAGGAAGCGTGTTTATGAGTAGCAAGAAGCGCACTCGCCTTTCTCCTGAAGGCCGTAGAAACCAACTGCTGGACAGTGCCAGAGACCTTCTCCTGCAGGAGGGCTTTTCTGGTTTCACCATGGACGCGTTGGCTTCAGAGGCGGGGGTTAGCAATCCATTGATATACAAGTACTTTGATACCCGACTAGTGTTGTTGCAGGATCTCTGGGAGAGAGAGTATGAGAGTTATGCCCTTAGCGTTAAAGAGGAGTTATCTGAAGCAGAAAATTTTGAGGATGTCGTGTGGCTTTTCGTAAACCTCAATTTCAAACAGTTATCTCTAGGCGGAATTACTCATATTTTAGGCGCGCAGCCGGAACTACACGAAGTGACCAAACTGAGACAGAAAGATAATGTACGCAAAACCGGGCAGTTTCTGGTCAATACTGTGGAAGAGATGTACCACTTGACACCCTCTCAGGCGAGTCATGTTATCGCCCTGGCATCCGGTGCTTCTATCGAAGCCGCCAGGCACTATGCCAGATACGGTGGTAGCCGGAAAAAAATGGTGGAGGATACAGTCAGTTTTATTCTGAACGGTGTAGAGGCCTTTAAAACCTGACGGTGAATTCGCGCGGCGACCAGTCTCGGCTGGCCGCGCGCGATTAGGGAAGTACTACAGGCCCATATAAAATTCGAAGTTCTTACTGTAGAAGTTGTCCAATTCTTCTGGGGTAGCATCTACGGCGTTGAGGCTACGTTCAAAGTCACCGAAGGGGTCGCTGCCACCCTCAGGGTGAGGGTAGTCGGTGTTGAACATTAGAATGTCTTTGCCAACATTACGTAAAATCCAGCCGGCATCTTCCATATGCAGGGGCGCGACGCGAACCTGCCGCTGAATATACTCTGATGGTTTTAGAGAAAGTTTGTCTAAGCTGGTGTCAAACTTTCCTAGATGAAAACGGCCAATGTCCAAATTCGCGAGAGTGGTGGGAAGCCAATTAGCCCCCAGCTCAATAATGCCGACTTTGAGGCGCGGAAAGCGCTCCAGAACACCATGGTAGATCATACAGGTTAGCCAGCGCTCTATGGCGTGGTGCAATACAGGTATGTCATGGGCTTTAGTACTTTCTATATTGAACGGGCTCCCTTTCAGCTGACGCTCTTCACCGGTATTCATATACTCGGGTGGCATGTTTACCCCACTACCGATGTGCAGGGTGACTGCCACTC
>CAVOCG010000131.1:0-7584 GCA_963694095.1 Gammaproteobacteria bacterium | reverse complement strand
CGATTATCGGAAACGGCACAAAATTCACTAATTAATATCGTGACCATTCTGCTCGGTTTGTCAGTGGGTTCAAAGTTGGTAGCTGATCAATTTCTGGTAGCTTCTACATTGGGTATTCTACTGTTGGGGATGGTGGCATTCTCCATTGGTACGGCAACTGGCGTGTTGATGGCTAAATTGATGAACCTGTTCTCTGCGCAGAAGATCAATCCATTGATCGGCGCCGCGGGGGTGTCAGCAGTACCTATGGCCGCGCGTGTAGCTAACAAGGTCGGAATGGAAGCCAACCCTAACAATTTCTTACTGATGCATGCGATGGGCCCGAACGTAGCGGGTGTTATTGGTTCGGCTGTTGCCGCCGGTATCCTAATCCAGTTTGCTGGTGGTTAAGCTGGATCTATGCCTATTCATTAATCATTAGCTTGGATTCAGGGCTTTACGAACTTCAGGGTCATGCGGTCACTTTCTCCTATTTCCACCATTTCCGCTCTGAAACGACGATTGATCAGTGACCCTCTGAGCGTTGGGGGTAGGGAATAGACCCCATTGGGGTGATCTTTATTGTCCATTGAATTGGCATTTATCTCGGCTGTCTCCAGTAGTTCGAAGCCTGCGTTTTCTGCCAGCATAATGACGTGTGATTGATTGACATAGCCATTCTCGCCAGCTGGGTCCTGGGGCACAGCCTCGTCGCCGCGATGATCCACTATGCCGAAAATACCACCGGGTTTGAGCATGGCGAACAGTGCATGGTAATAATCCTGGGCTGCTGGTTCATAGATCATGAAGCCATGGGCTCTGAATACCAATACCCTGTCTGCGGAGTTGTTTGCCACCAGATCGGTCACCGGCTCAGGGAAACCAGAGGCTTCTCGCACCGGTACATAGGTTCCGTTTCCGGTGATATACGGCTCTAGTATGCTTCTATACCAACCACCCTGGCCACCAGGCCATATTTCGACAACGGTCAATTCGGGCCGTACATCAAAAAAATCCAGTGTTGGTAGTGGGTTACGGAATTGGTTGCGAACTCTGGCATCTTCCGAGCGATTTGGACTGTCGATTAGTTCTTGCAGTTGGGCGCGATTGGACTGACTGAGCAGTGTCTCTTGGGCGATTGACAATGAACCCAGCAGGCTGAAACAGCAGGCTATTAGAAGCGTTATTGTGGTTGTTGTTCTAATCTTCATAACGTGGCTCTCCGGGGTGAATGTGCAGTAAGTCAACAGGCCTAGCTGGCAAAGGAAACTTTTCAAACCAAACCTAACCATTATTTAGGCGCTTTGCCAGAAGATTCATCATTAAATATGTTTTGCTCCATGGTTTCGGCAGGCGTTTTAGAGCGAGGTGTTCCAACAACTTTTGCGGGCACCCCTACCACAGTTGTATGGGGATCGACATTATCTAGCACGACGCTTCCAGCACCGATTTTGGCACCTTGACCAATCTCAATATTACCCAAAACTTTTGCGCCCGCTGAAATTAGCACGCCAGAGCGAATTTTGGGATGGCGGTCACCCTTCTCATTGCCTGTTCCGCCTAAGGTTACCGATTGGAGAATTGAAACATTATCCTCAATGACAGAAGTTTCACCGATGACAATGCCAGTAGCATGATCGAGCATGATGCCCTTGCCTATAACGCAGGCAGGGTGTATATCAACTCCAAAAACCTCAGAGTTCCTGCTTTGCATGAATAGGGCTAGGTCTTTTCTATCACTTGTCCACAGGCAGTGTGCCAGTCTGTGAACTTGAATAGCCTGAAATCCTTTGAGATTCAGGATGACCGATAAGTAGGAATTTATCGCTGCATCGCGTTCAAATACCGCTTTTATGTCACAGGCAGCAGACTCGATCATGAGTGGGGAAGATGAGAAGGCACTTTCGAATAGTTCGAGCACGGTGACCACAGGCATAACATCATCGGATAGCTTATTGGCGAGAATAAAGCTCAGAGCTCCCTGCATTGATTCATGATTCAACGCACAGGCGTACACATAGCTGGCCAATAGCGGCTCGCGCTGAATCATAAGCTGAGCTTCATTTCTCAGTTGTTGCCACACTTCGACTTTCACGGATAGTTCCTGCTGTTATCTGGAAGTCAGATTATAAGGGCTCGTTGAATTCTTACAATACCGGAATCGAGCGGTGGACGCTATTTGTGCAAAGTTGGCTATTTAAGTAATGGGCATTTGATTGTATATTGTTCTAGGAACTCGTTTATTTGGTTTGGATTCTAATGCTCGGCTTGAAAATAATCCTAGTTAATACAGTTAAGTTGTTGCCAACCCTGGTGGGGTTGCTTACCTGTCTTAATAGCTATGGTCAAACCACAGAACAATTGCAATTTTGGGAAGAGCTCTATGCGGCCGATCTGGCGTTCTCAAATCGTTCGGCTGAGATCGGCAGAAGGGGCGCCTTTCAGGAATTTCTTGGGGTTGGCTCCGTGGTCTTTCGTGGCGGGGGACCGGTGGATGCTCAGGAGCTTTACAATGCTGAGTCAATCCCTTTAGGGGGAGGGGGAGATAGCTTTGACTGGAAACCACACTATGTCGATGTCTCACGGGATGGTGATTTAGGGTTTTCAGCGGGCCCCTATGTGGCGGGATTGGGAACCGCTGGAGAAGACTCACCACCAACTTTTGGTTACCTCGCATCAATCTGGAAAAGGGAAGCTGGACAATGGCGGTTAATGGTGGATATGGTAGCTGGTATACCGGGGTTTTTGAGCCTTGAAGTTTCGCCTGATTTCGAAGATACAAAAAAAGTATTCTTAGAAACGGCTGATCCTATGGTAGCAAATGTGGAAGAAAATACGTTCCAGTCACTGATTGCTGCAGATGAAGGGTTTGCTCTCTCGATTAATGTGCGTGGGGGACAGAGAGCGCTCCTGCGGCGTGGTCTGGCAAATTCCCGGGTGTATCTACCTACCATGGCGCCAGCGGTTGGCGCGGAGTCAGCCGCCGCGGTGTACGGGGCTTATTTGGATGTCCAGCTCTCAACTATCAATCCGGTTACTATGATTCATCTGGGTGGGTATATGTCGACTTCCAAAGACATGGGCTTCACTTACGGCACCATGGCCACAAGTGATCTAGAATCTGAGATCGATGGTTTTGAAGCCAATTACCTGCGTCTGTGGCGTTATACTTCGGCACAAGAATGGCAAATTGCGGTTGAAGTTTTACGGCCTTTTATTAGCTCGGATGCGCCTTAATTTCTAACCAGCAGTTCCCGCTCACCGTATAACTGTATCTCACCAACATTATTGATAATCTCCAGAGCGATAGTGTTGCTGCCATTTTCTAGTGTTTGTGTATCCAGGGAATAACTGAAACCGAGCCTAGGACGATTTGGGTCGCTTATAATATCCATAACATCCACCACGTCCGTTCGAGTTTGGCCGTATTCAACCTGCGTGACTCGACTGCCGTTTATTATCAAGAATAATGCTCTGACACCTATGTCTTCATTGAAGGCCCAGCCGGAAAATGAAATTACGCCAGATACTACGTCGCCGTCTACTGGTTGATCGATCCAGCCTTGCGATGGGTAGGGGCACGGTGCGGGGTCAAAGTTATCAGTCGGGTTGGTGAGTTGATTCACCTTGTAAAAACTGAAGCGTTTATCGCCGTCGAATAAATTCAACTGTCCGAGAAAGTTAAGCTGATTGGTATTGGCGCACATTCGCCGCAGGATTCCCTGCTTTGCAGGAATGGTAAGTGTACTGTCTTCGGTGAGGAAGAGTGCGCTCTCATTACGGCTATTGCGCAGGGCTAGTTCATCCCGCTGCCAAAGTTGATATTGGGTCAGGCGTCCATCACTGATTGCCTTGTCAGTATCCAGCGTATAGCTGAGCTGTGTCAGCTTAGCAAATTCAACCTGTGCAGCACTGTAGTAATTGTCAGTAATTATTATTGGCTGGCTCGTAGCAAACTCTCTTTCAATAAGGGCTTGGGTATGTACTGCAAATTCTTTCCAGCCTGCCATCTTATTAGACAGTACTCCTTTACCTAGAATAGGTTGTAGTTGCTGTTGGAAATTCTGTGAGCCCACTCCTATAAACGCAATCACAGTGCCCGCAAAACCCAAAGCCGGAATGGCAAGCAGCAGGCGACGGGCTGTCTTCTGTTCATACTGCTCCAGCAACCACTGATAAATGTGCCGCAAACTATTTGGCACAAACACCAGTAAGGGAAAGTATCCAGACAACGGCCAGTGGATCGAGGTGCTGGTGCTGTCCGTCCAAGGCGCTAACACCATATAGACCAAAAAATTAGTAAGCGAGAAACAAAGGAACAGAGCAGCTACTTGATCACCACGTTTAGTTCGCGATATCAATTGCCAGAGAGTTAATGCGAATACGGCATAGAGAGGGGGGGTGACGAGTCCAGCCTGTTTGAATAGGTGGAGCAGCCCCTCAGACTGAAACTCCCAGGGGTGTCGTTCCAACAGATAGAAACTGGCACTGGTTAATTGGTTGCTCAGATTAAAATTGACTACTGGCATCAGTCCCAATAGCCCAATAACCACGGCTACCAATAATCCGGGGCTCTGCCACTGACGAGGCTTCTTATTGAAAAAGAATAGGTAAACCAGAGCTGCCGTCGGGTATAGGATGAATCGATAGTGTGTGCTTAATCCACAGGCGACCACCAGACCTGTTCCAACCCAGAATTTGAAATCCCCCAGGCGTAAGGCGCGTTCAAACAGGCCAATAGATAACAAGCCGAAAAACAGGAGGGGGACATCTGGAACCGCTAGCAAACCGATCAATGCACCTAAGGGTAAACACAAAGTCAGTACGGCCGATTCCAGCGCCTGCAGTTGGTTGGTGATTGGCCTGGCTATCCAGTAAACCAGCAACGGAAGAGACGTGCCTATTAGCAGGAAGACTGACCTTGCAGCAAGCGCTTGCCCAGGAGAGAGTGATGCTCCCAAGCCAGTCAGCATGGCTGTCATAAAGGGTAAATCGCTATAGGCTAAAGCGGGGTGGGTGGATTCCAGCCAATAAAAAATTTCATCGCTATAAAGATCTAGCACAGTGGCCAGGTACAATTTTAGAATGAGTACCAAAAGAAACAGAGGCGCCAGTATTTTCATGACTGTGCTTGGGGCAAACTCGTTGATGCGATCCTGCAATAGCGTCTCCAGAAAGTACTGGTGAGCTGGATAGGTGGTGGCCTAGACCTGCACTACTTCAATGAGATTCTTGGGCACCATCCTGCTCGATAGTTTTTTCAGATTAATAATAAAAACGATCAGAATGGTGATCATCGCAAAGATCCAGAGAGATGAAAACATGGGGTTAACGGAGAAAGTGCCGATTTGGTAGATGACACTTGCTGTAATATACGCCAGACCTGTGGACCAGCTAAAAACCAACAGGGTCCAATGCCACCCAGCCTCTTTGTTAATAACACCCAGTACCGCGACACAAGGGGCGTACAGCAGGATGAACACCAGATAGCAAAATGCCGCGAAGGGACCTGCGAAGAGCGCAGCCATATTGGTCAGAGTCGAGGTGGCCACTTCCTGATCATCCGCTACGGCTTCGATATCGGAGACGTCACCAATAGAAATGCCCAGCGGGTCCGTAAGTGTATCGCCGAGTGCCAATAGCTCAGTTCCAATGGACTCAATAGCTTCAACGGCTGCGGCTATCAGGTCAGGAGGGCCAGTTTCGGTTTCGTCCTCGGGTGCGCTATACAACGCATCCAAGGTGCCGACGATGGCCTCCTTGGCGAACATGCCCGTGAAAAGCCCGACAGTGGCGGGCCAATTATCCTCGCCTATGCCAAGTGGCGCGAAGGCGGGGGTGATGGACTTACCAATAACACTCAATATTGAGTTTTCGGAATCTTCATTGCCAAAGCTAAAATCCGTACTAATTGAATTAAGGAAGCTCAACACGATAACCACGTAAACAATAGTTTTGCCCGCCCGAAATATGAAGCTCTTCAAGCGGAACCAGGTGGTTAGTAAAATATTGCGCAATACCGGTATATGGTAAGCAGGCATTTCCTGAAATGAAGGCGTAATTTCGCCGGTAAATAATTGTTTGCGGAATATCCATCCGGTAAAAATCGCCATGGCAATGCCCAGCAAATAGAGAGCGAAGACAATGTTTTGCCCATTCTGCTGAAAGAAGGTTGCTGCGAACAGGGCATATACCGTTAATCTCGCTCCGCAGCTCATGAACGGTGCCATGGCAATGGTCATTAATCGGTCACTGTCCCGACCAAGGCTGCGGGCGGCCATAATGGCGGGGACATTACAGCCGAATCCTACTATTAGAGGAACGAAGGCGTTGCCGGGTAGTCCAATGGCACCCATCAGTCTGTCGATAACAAAAGCTGCCCTGGACATATAGCCGGAATCTTCCAATACCGAGAGGCACAGGTAAAGGAAGCCAATTACAGGAATAAACGTTGCAACGAGCGTCACACCCCCGCCCAAACCTTGAGCGAGTAGCGTAATGACAACCTCAGGAGAGTATATTTGCTGTAACAGCCAGGCAGTGCCATCAACGAACACGGCGTCAAACAAAATATCGAAGAAATCAATAAACACCGCCCCTATATTCACCGCGATAGTGAACATGAGATAGATCATCAGTAGAAAAAAAGGAATGCCAAGCCAGCGGTTCAAGACCAAGCTGTCTATCCTTTCCGATAGTCCATGGTGGGCTGGGGCAACTTCAACCACACCATCTACCAGCGATTTAGATCGGTAATAGCGTTTTAATATCGGGTCATCAGTTACTTCGTCTGGCGTATCTTCTATCGGCTTTGGCACCTCAATTGGGTGTTGCAAACAGTGTGACAGGCACGATTCTAGGTTGGATATTCCCTGTTTGCGGGAAGCCACGATCGGTACCACGGGCACACCAAGTTGTTCAGACAGCGCCTCAGGTTTGAGTGTGATTCCCTGTTGCTCTGCCACATCCAGCATGTTTACGACGATAACAAGAGGGAGCTGTTTGTCCATCAATTGCTGCGTTAGCACTAGGCTTCTTTCTAAATTGGTGGCGTCAATAATATTAACAACGAGGTCAATCTCACTACCCTGCAAATAATCCTGGGCGATTTTTTCATCGATGCCTTGATATCCCTGCTCAAGAGAATAAATTCCTGGCAGATCCACTAACTCGATAGCTCTGTCGGCCAGTTCGAAGTAACCAAATTTCTTCTCGACTGTAACACCAGGCCAGTTACCAACTTTTTGATTGGCGCCGGTTAATACGTTGAATAGAGTGGTCTTCCCGCTGTTGGGATTGCCGATAAGTGCCAGTTTTTTCATGTGTTATTGAATCTCCACCGCAATAGTATCGGCTTCAGATTTCCTAATGCTAATAAAACACCCGCCAACCTTTAGCTGCATTGGGTCTCCGAGTGGTGCAAAGCGCAGAATTCGCAGGTCAGCACCTGGGATTATGCCTAATGCATAGAGTCTGCTTTTTAATTCAGCATGCTCTGGCGCGATATTCAGGACAATGCAGCGATCGCCATATTTCGCTTTTGACAGGGTGGTTTCAGTCATAATTCAAATTAAACACTTCAAAAACAAAGGGCTATGGTCAGTT
>CAVOCG010000130.1:0-7680 GCA_963694095.1 Gammaproteobacteria bacterium | reverse complement strand
AGCCTGATCTCGCTATCTCCATCGACAACAATTGGACGACTACTCAGTGAATGAGGATACATTGGCACCAGCACGACTGCGTTCAGCCCAGGATGCATGATTGGCCCGCCAGCGGATAATGCATACGCCGTAGATCCTGTTGGTGTCGCTACGATCAGCCCATCTGACACCTGAGAGTATACAAACTTATCATCCACAAACAGTTCAAACTCAATCATTTGTGCCGAACTACCAGGATGTAAAACCACATCATTCAAAGCACAGCCGATTTGTTCAGGCCCTTTGTCATTAATGGTGGAAACATCCAGCAGGAAACGGGAGTCAAGGCCGTAGTTGCCAGCCAGCACATCATCAAGCTGTTGCTCTAATTTCTCTGGTAAAATATCGGTGAGAAAACCAAGTCGGCCTCGGTTTATGCCTATGACAGGCACCTGCTCGTTAGCAATCGCTTTGGCTACATTGAGCATACTGCCATCGCCGCCTACCACGACTACCAGTTCACAATCTTTTGCCAATTCATTGCGAGGGCACTGTTTTTGACCATGCCCCGGCAATAAATTGCCAGTCACCTCCTCGAGCACAATCGATAGGTCTTTGCTTTGAAGGTAGGTTAGCAAGCGCCCAAGCGTGTCGACTACGGCCCTATTACCAGGCCGCCCAACTAATCCAATTCGCTTAAATTCTACCATAGGTTATTCCAGCAATGACCGCTTCCAGTAAAAGGTCGTAGCGGCCCTATAAACTACCAAGAACCAATCCTGATATTTGTGGCCGATAGTATACCACGCGCGGGTTAATTTTAATCGTGGAAACATAGCGTAGGATTCACTTAACGCGGCACCGAATTACGGCGTGTAGTCGACATCAAGCAACAACGGATTGGTAGCATATATAAAATCGCCAGTAGATGGGATTTGGTATGCGACATAAACCACAATCTGTTCACCTGCAAAAGAATTGTCGACCTGCACATCATCAAAAAACTTGAAATGCTCCAATGTATGCAAGGGCTTCTGGCCAATAAAAGGGGTTAAACTTTCCAGGCTGCCATCCCAGTTAGTTAACCTACCAAATTGATCGAGCTGTAATGCGCCAGTGCTAGTTGACCATAGCAAGACATAAATCATACCCTCCAGCCCAACGTGTTTTTCATCGATATGTATATCGGCAACCATGTCTGTCAGATCGGAAGAATTAATAGTCTGCGTGTGGGTAAAACCGCCATCAATACTGGCTGCAACAGCTATTTGTGCGGTGGTAGACTCTCCTCCCAGTGTGGATGCTCCCATAGCTGAGGCATAAGCCACTTTGGATGGAAAATAATTAGCTATCTGATACTTAACCAAATTCAATGACTGCACAGCGTCAGCGCCAAAATCACCATCAGTGTCCAGACCGCAGGCAAATCCCAGGCAATCCTGGAAGGGGTTAGAAAATCTTGCGATTCTTACGCTGGTATTGAATGCTGCTGGAAATGCCATCACCGTAACAAATTGTGAGTCAAGCCCATAACCGGTTGAAAAACTGAAGGTGCCACCTGTCCCATCTTCAAACTGGGAATGGGTCAAACCCATATTATGACCAAGCTCATGAGCTACAACTAGATCCACAGGACAATCGATAGCGATTTGGGAATAAGCAAAATATTTTTCTGCCGAAACGCTAAAATCACCTTGTGTATTAAACCCGCCTACAGGGGCGAGGCCGCACCTCCCAGTCTCCAGGCCCAGGGGGCGAAACAACATAACCAGATCTCCTCCCCAGGCCGCCCGCAGCGCGTCTACGTCGGCAAATGCCGGGTGAGTTTTCTGCATGATGTGGTTGAGCGCGGTGTCCATGTCATCGGTGTCATTATAATCAACAAATCCGTGATAGACCGGACGCAGTGTTATGCCTACCCCACTATCACTATAGACCTGATTTGCCACACTAATCAGCTGGTTGATACGGGTTTCAATGCCAAGAGGATATAAATCTTCTGCACCCTGTGTATAAAATGCCATAACGTCTATCACGGTATTAGTGCGGTCAACCGACTCCGTATCATTCGGATCTGTCCCAAGCAGGTACTCGTTAAAATCGCTTATGCCATCGCTATCATTATCAAAGCGCACATCATCTACAACATTGATATAAGAGTCGACACGCAAATTACCCACGATAGGCGTGCTGATAATAAACGGTTTTGAATCTTCATTTGTTAGTAACGGCAGCACCAGCGATTTAGTCTGACCCGGCGCAAAGTCTCCCAACTCACAATAAAGCACACGCTGAGAAGACAGGCTTAGCTGCTCTTGGCACGCCGACGGCAGCAGACTAATATTGCTATTTTCCAACAAGAAGAAGACTTCCACTGCCAAACTGCGATGCCATGAGTGGCTTATATTTTCAAAGTTAAGTAGCGCATCCACAGTACCGCCAACCAGCACACTAGTCTGGCTGAATTGCTGCGTAATTCTAAAATTCGTTTCGGAGATTTCCGGCAGGCTAGCTGCAGCAACCCTATTACTGACCGCAGGACTAGTTGCAACTACTTGAAGCGGTAACTTGGGGGCATGATCAACGCTGGGGCGAATAACCGATGTGCCAGTAGGGGCAGACTCCGGTATAAAGTAGTCATTCTTAATAGCCGTTTCGCTGTCGTTAAGCCCGGTAGGTTGATACATCCAGCCTGCATAGCCATCTACTCCGCCGATCGCATAGAGCTGTAAACTACCAACAGCCGTGCTGAGATGCCCAAATACGGCGGCCCCTCCCACTGTTAGCGTCAACGAGTAAGACTCCTCACCGTCGAGGCTCAGCGCGTGAATCATCCGATCGCCATTAAGATAGTGGCTCACTTCCACCACCTCAAGATTGACGAAAGCTCGCTCATCTACCTGGATTAGCAGCTGACTTCCGCGCCGCAGCTGCGCCAACAAGGCCGATTCTATCTGTATGCGCCGCGCTGACTGTGAGTAGGTGGGTGGCGCCACAATATCCGAGTCATTCCCTGCAAAAACCAGAAGAAATCCGCCTTGCTGAGCAAGCAGAGCGGTAGGTTGTAGGAGAAAAATCAGCAGACTAACCGGTCCAAACAGCTTGCCCAGCAAGCGGGAAGCAACCACGGTTAATGTGTACTGTGTAATTTGACTAGTAGACATTGGCTGTATTCAGTCAGTTCCTGCGTGCGTTAACTATGACCCACTGGAAATATGGTTCTGCAGTAAATTTTGGCGAACGGCCATATTAAGCTTTTGTGGGAATTTTTACCATAAACCGCCAAAAATCCTCTAAACTACGAAAAATATACCCCTTACCTGATTGTTTTTCATCATATTAAGATTCTTTTCTTGGCTTATATTTTCTAAATAATCTAATGTACTCCTCCGCTATGGATGGCAATAACCTCGCTATTCGGCGGTATACTCCCGCTTTTAATCATGTCGAATACGCCATAAAACAATTTTCCGGTGTAGACAGGCTCCGCAGGAATTGGTGCCATACCGGCAAATTCCCCCAGAAACGCACGCAATTCAGCAGAAGACTTGGCATACCCCCCGCAGTGATATTGTTCTATTACCGACCAGTTGACGGGCTTTATTAAAGTAGTGCCCAGCAACCACCTGACTACCTCCTGTTGTAGGTAACCCTGCCCCTTTAAAACAGCGATACCGATTAATTCAGGAACTGGTGCCATTAATGAGTCGCTAACCCCTTTGACTAGCCCAGCAAGTGTGGAGCCAGTGCCACAGGCTACAGCTATATAGCGGTTTTTTGATGCCGTTTGCCATTCCAGCCACCTAACAATCTCGGCACAACCTTCCAGCGCCAGGTCATTGGCACCGCCCTCCGGCAGTATATAGCTATTGCTAAATTGCTGGTGAAGAGATCTGATGAAATCCGGATTTTGCTTATTCTTGTATTCAGACCGAGACAAGGCGACTAACTTCATGCCCTGGAACTGGGCAAACGCCAGTACCGGGTTTAAAGGCAACATTAACTCGCCTCGAATAAAGCCAACTGTTTCAAAGCCAAATAATTTGCCAGCAGCTGCCAGAGAATAGATATGATTTGAATACGCACCACCAAAACTGACTATCCGGCTTAAGTTATTGCTTCTCGCGTATTCGATATTGCGCTTTAGTTTGAACCACTTATTTCCATTAATTAATGGATGGATTTGGTCCAGGCGCAGCACACCAAGAGAAACCTGGTGCTGATCCAGTAAGTCGCAATCAATGCGATCAATAATTGGTGCTTTGAAATCCAGGTTTAACAACCGTGTCATTGGCTGTATGACGACGGCTCCCGGAGTGTGCCTTGTCGTGAAGCGGGCGGGAAACTATCACCTCTCAGCTGTCTCATAGTCATATTGTTAGCTCTATCCAGGGCCGCAGCGAAAGCGCGGGTGCTGCGCTCTAAACCAGTGGCCGGCACCAGTTCCGGGACATCCAGCGAGGTATGGTAGATCACATGGTCGATGATATGGAAAGAGGGCGCAAAATTGCCATTCTTAGGTCCGTCTTCCATCGCGTAGACTGATACACCAAACTCGCGCAACGTATTAAATACCATCTGCTCGAACGCCGGACTGCCCAGCGCATTCCAACGGAAAGCTCCCACCGCGTTGGTCGGTGAGAGTGAGTCGTTATACATAAACAGGAGCGTTTGGGATGGATGCTCCATGGTTAACTTAACCGCGACCTTGCCCCAGGGGTAGGAATCGTTAATTCCGATGCCATCACGACCACGCGCAACCTCACCATGATGATGATCTGAGAACTGAATAAAGCGCATAGTCCGTGGGCGTTGCTGGCGTGGCTTTTGTGCGTAGAATCTGGCGATCTCAAGCGCGCTAGCCATTCCCGCCGCATTATCCGTTGCCGCCTGGAAGTAACCATCAGTATGGGTCATTATCACGATCTCTTCATCCGACACGCCAGGGAGAGTTGCGATGGTGTATTCCGTCTCCAGATCTTGCACTACATCCACTTCAAGCCGAAAGCTAAGCCGCACTGTTTCTCCCCAGTCTAGCCGCTCTCTCAGTGCAAAACCCTCATCCATACTCAGTGTAAACTGCGGTATCTCGCGCAGACCTCCTTCGGGTTGAAATTGGCCGTTGCCAGGAACACCCATCACATTGACCACCATCGCAGCGCCGAGTTCTGCCGCCCGGGTATTGGCATTAAAAAGGTTCGCACGATCACTGGCCGAATGGCTGCGTCCTCCAGGTACGAAAACGCTGTAAATCACCACAGCTTTACCTGCTACATCCCTACCTCTGAAGTCTGCACCCGCACCAACGCCCACCCATATTGCCTCCGCTTCAATTGTCTGTGACCCAGTGGCCTTGGTACCTGAAACTGGAAATGCAGTGGTTAACTCGATGGTACTGCCATCTGCTGCTGTGTAACTGGCAGCCCAGTCTGATGGCCTCCAGTCTGAAGGCAGCACGTAGGGAAAATGCTCAACCGCCAGCCCAAGTGCTTCGAATGCCGATGTCATATACGCCATGCCTTCACGGCCGGCAGAAGTGCCTGGCAAGCGTCCCCACCATTTATTGCCTAAATCACGGTAGCGCAAAGCAATCTGTCCCAGGTCCACAACTTGCTGCTTCATGCGCGTACCGCTTATGCTTGCATAAGGCGCTTGTTCCGGTGTTAGCGGCCAAACAGGGTATTGATCATCAGTGAATAGAAAACTATCCGCGTCCCTTGGCAGCCCTTCGCCGAAGGTCTTTTCAACCAACGGGCCGGGGTCAATCTGGGCAGTCAGAACCTCAGGACCCATAATAGCTGCTAACATTATCAGCGCCGCTGCCATAGGGAATCGATCTTTTAACATAGCACTTCTCCATCGCGAATAAGTCGTTAGGCGAAATCTAGCATTAAACAGAGCTAATGCAGGAATGAAATGAGGTAATTCCTATAAATTGGCAGGCAATCCACAGCTTGTGGATTCAAAAGAAGGTTGAATTTGCTCACTGATATCGACTGAAAGGCTTTTATTGTCATCTAGCAAGGGATCGAATTAGCCAGTGTAACCCCGCAGTGTCGATCAGGCCTGTTCCATTCTTATTGTGTAGTCGTACCAATCGACGATCTTTCCGTCCCTGATGAAGAATACCCCCGACGCCGCGCCAGGTTTTGATTCTAAAATCCGAAAAATAGTCAATCCGCTCATTAATTACCATCGGTCCTCGTGCAAACGTGTCGGAAACGGTCGACGCTGTTAAGGATCGTCTGGATGCGGGCTGATACGGCGTCACGGCCATCGGCCAGTTTCGTGGTCTCGGTCATGCGGTACGCGCTGTCGTCAGCAAAAAAGCCATTACCTTACCGAGATCATGACTGGGCCACGCTGCGCAGAAATCATTCACCAGCTGGGCATTGACCTGCTCATCGGTTGTTAGCTCGGCTCCATTGGGCAGGGCGGGCCATCGCTCCAGCTACCAAAAATCCTCGACGATCCATTTCTAGGTCTTTCGTTGCCATATTTCCCCCTAGCTACCCCCCCAATGCCGCCAGCACAAGTCGCGCCATCTCCATATGTCCCTCGGCCGTAGGGTGGAAGCGAATGCCGGTTTCCGCAACATTGTCACCGTTTACCCAACGCTCAGCCGCAGCGCAGGGCCCATGACCTGCTGCACGCACATAGGCATCAGCGATAAGACTTTGCCGGCTTGATGTAACACTCACAAAGGTGTCCTCGAGTTTCTGACCGAGTGCAGCCAGATAGGCGGTGTCCTCTGCACTCAACTCAAGCTCGCCGCAGCTTACTGCATCTAAGGGGAAGACACGGGGATAAGTCACTAGTACAACGGCCGCCTGTGGTGCCTTGGCATTGACGGCATCGAGCATCGCACCAAGGTCGGTGGGGAGTTGCTTTACAGCCTCATTGATCGCTGTTTGATCGAGGTTGGCAGTGCAGTGCTCGTCTGGCCCTGTCCCCGCGCAAGCGAAAGTCGATGAAGTGAAGCTAATGTCATTGCCGCCGATGGTGACCGTCACTAGCGCCGTGTCAAGACTTACGGCGTCGATCTGTGGGGCAGCACCATTTTGTGGAGTGTCAACGATATTGGCAGTGGTCGCACCGCTGCAGCTCACATCAATGAGCGAGAGACCCAGCTCGGAAGCTACAAGGTTTGAGTAGTTGTGGTCCGAGCGCCCACAAGTCCCCAATTGGGCAGCAACGCCCGGCCCTGCTGCGAATGAGCTGCCAAGCGCGACATATTTCGCGCCCTGCTCTAGTGCTGTTGCCGGCCTATCCTGGGAGCAGCCTGCAATAATGGCGAACAATGAGCAGCATAGTGCAATGAGGGTGTTTTTCTTTCCCATGAAATTCTCCTGAATTAATAAAAGGGGAATGGCTCCCCCCCCCAATGTTCGGTATCAAGCCGCCCTGCCACTCTTCTTGTGCCTAGACGTGAATGAGGAGGATAAAAGCTATCTCCATTCAAGTCCATGTGTTCTTTGCGGAACATTAAGGACACCCGTAAATTAATAATTTAAAAATTAGACGAACTTAGGGTAAAGGTATTTCACCACTTTCGACATCTCTTGCTCTTTCAAAAGAGGCTACCGGCGTTGCAGTTCTCACCTGCTCAAGCCAGAACACACCATCATAGGGATAACTATTTCCACGAGTGCCAATGAAATCCATGTCGCCATCATTGTCCAAATCGCGAGCGATGAATTT
>CAVOCG010000129.1:0-7691 GCA_963694095.1 Gammaproteobacteria bacterium | reverse complement strand
CTCTGATACCCGAGGGCTATTTGCATACAGGATATATGTATAATTGCAGCATCCCTATGCAGAAGGTAGATTGGGGAAAATTCGGAAAAATTGATGAGTTAAGCTGATTCCAATGATGGATATTAGTATAACTAAAACTAACTAATTTTCGTAAGTTCGTGATTTAGCAGTTACTGGGCTCTGTCCAGGTAATCATTTTTATAGTTTGTATTCAATTTTGGGATTAATTTGCTGATGGTAAATTCTATGAATGTAAGAACTGTGTCAAAGGCATTTTCGTTAATTCTTGCAGCGTTTTACTTATCCATAACATTCGCGACTGATCCACTTGAACCTTACTTAGCTAGAACGACATACTTGGATCAGAGTTCAACTCTTTCTTCGGGTTGTGCTTACGTGAAGTCAAACATTCCTGGATTAATGGAAGTGCTCTCAATTGATTTCAAACTAGACGGCGGAGTCTTGGGGATTTCAGGCTTCAAAGAAAAAGATCGACGTCCTCTCACAGGTTGCTCTGATTCTCTCGAAGTTAATTTTGATACTCAAGGGCAGCTCACGACTGCACTATATTCGACTAATAATTTAAAGATTAGCGGTGGAGATTCTACGGTCTACAACTTGAGTGCGGAGTTTAGCGAATTTAGAAAGCCCCTGGCCCAATCCGGCCAGTACCTCTTTGATGCGATTACCTATAGCGTGAGGAATTGTGCAAGCATAACTGAAAATGCGGTTCCAGTTAGCCCTCAAGCTTATTTTACAAAGGTAGTTTCTATGCTTGAAAAAATAGAGGAAGATGTAAAAACTCCCTATATTGATAATCCTAGCGATAGCCCTACGACAAAAACAGTCTATGGGCCAGTGTCCCATTTGTTTTACATGGCAGCGCTAGACTACGCCAGAAGTGCTTATGTAACCGAATTTGAAGACTTTATTCCTGAGGGCTCCGATGACGTAGCGCTTACCTGGGAAAAATACCAAACTTATATGGGCGCACTTTGCGATGTTTTCTTACAAAAAGACTCCAAAGGAGCCCTTTATTCTAAAGCGACCATACTTACTAATAAAGGACTTGGGTGGTCGGCCCATGTCTCAAAGTGGAAGGAATTCGAATACATTGATACCGGGCGCAAGGTTATTGCAGCACCCAGTCCAGCAGGTCTAGAATACTATACAAAATATACAACTGGCGGGGGCATAATAATTGTTTCGGGTGACAAGGTTGATGATGAAGCATTGCTTGCCGCGCGTGATGCTTATATATATATGACTTCTGCGAGGCCTGAGATGAGGGGCCTACTGCAGAGAAACCACACGCGACTGTCCTTATTCGTAGAAAATGCTTCTGAGTTGCCCGAATATGGACCAGACATGGCAGGAGAGGTTGGTGGTTTTGCCCAAGGAAGCACAGACGCAAACATGACAGGAAATGCAACTTGGCTGTGCTATGAGGGCAATTGGGTAGCTGGAGGAAATCCCGCGATACATGAGCTAGGTCACGTGATCAATCACTTGGTCTTTGAGGAAACTAACGAGGTCTACTGGTACAACAGAATTGCCAAACTTGCAAATGAAGCGAGAGAGAAAGGGACTATGCCCGCATCTTCGCCATTAGGAGAATATTGGGCTCAAGCTGTGGAAGGCTATATTATGAATAAAGGCGAGGCCTTTAAAACTGAATTTCCGACGCGAGAGGATATCGCGCAAAAACATTCTGGGCTTTATGAGCTTTTAACTAGATATTTGCCAACCGAATTGTGGGACTTCTGCCCAGGTTATGAGCAAAACAAATAGAGTCCCATGGAAAACATGTATTTCCTTTTCTGTTGTACACACCAGATTAGGCGGAAGCGTCGCATCAGCAGCAACGGAAAAGCATAGAATAGTTATTATTGTTACTAGTTTCATTAGCTAGTCCTACCAAGGAAAGAAAGATTTTCTACCAGTGAAAAATCACTTTCTAGGGCAATGTCAATTAACCAATCTCGATCAAACCTTTCCTTGGAATCAATGTTTTGAGCGCTCTTGAATTCAGCAACCCTCTTTTCGAGAGTTTGCTTGATCTCTCTCTGGGCTTTCTCCGCTTCGATATAGTCAGTGCTGCCACAGGGAATTTCTGTTTCATCGATTAATCTAATCAAAACACCACGTTCTTTTTTTTCTAACGGTGAATAGCCAGCAAATACCCACGCGGCAAATCCGATTTTCCAATTAGATAAATCAAGAACAGCTGTTAGACTTTTGTTTTCCTGAATCAATTTTTCTTTTTCGTTACTCATTAGATTATTCTCCTACATGGGGTGCAGTGCGATAGCAAACTCAATGTTGCGCCTACTTTCTCAAATGTAAAGGTGAGTAGTTTCATAGTTTGCTTCAGTAATGCTTAATCGTTCGTCTACAATAGCCTGTATAGGGGTGATAATTTTGATCGGCTATAAATTTTTTATCTACTGCAGGGCTCTGACTTATTTATGCTACCAAAATTAGAGAGTATTAGCGGTAGCGTTGGAGGGAGTGTCATTAATCCTTTCGCTGGCTCTAGACAAAAATTGCATATTCAACACCTGTCTGCGCAAGCCCCACTAAATCGATGTTCGTTGCATTTAAGCTATGATTAGCGGCAGCTATTCCTAAATCGGTTGATGTCATAGAACCATTATCAAGCAAAGCTCCATACTCTTGTAAAATAGACTGAGGAGCGGGCGAACCAGCAAGATTCTTGTAAAGTAAGTCAACCACCGATGCACCACTTGGATTAGGCCCTAGAACAAAATCAAATGCTGCCTTCATCAAATCTTCGTATGACATACCATTATCCAAAGCAGACAATCCCGCACCTATGTATTTTGCATTTGTAGATGCCTCCGGACCCAAGAGAGCCGAAAGTAACTTAACCGCTTTACCAGCATTAGCATCTAGGTCTAAGGCAATGTATTTATCGTTAAACTTAAGGCGCTCTACATTCCGCAAGGTATCTGTCCCACCTTCAACAACGACATTCCAAGCAGTGCCCAATTGAATAATTCCCCCACTCGAACCGTAGTCAATAAAATTACTTAACGTTACATCTTTTTGGTCTACTGTGTAATTAGCAATATCAATACCGGCGTCACCATCAATACTGTCATTCCCTTTGCCACCGGTCAGAGTATTATTTAATGCATTGCCGGTAAGAACATCTGCAAAATTAGAACCGATTAAGTCTTCTATTTCTGTTCCGAAGTTAACGGTTATTTGTCCTGGAGAGGTAATCAATTCATATTTTTTGACTAAACCTTTGAAACCATGATATCCCGGTTTTAAAAATATTGTGACTGATTCAGACGCAGAAGATGCATCAATACCATCGATTCCTGCACCATCCCAGATGAAATTCGATTTAGTTTCATCAAAAATATAAGTGTCGTTTTCCATCCTGGTTTTAGGATTGACGCCATAGATATACTGCAAAGCCGCGATGTCTAATTCACTAAAAGCGATTTTTTTAACGCTTCCCCTTCCCGTATAAGACATTTGAGTCCACTCAGCATTATTCTCACTCCCTTGCAAATAAGGGCCAGGGACAATTTCCCCTTCTTTATCTGGCTCATCAAATGGGTGCTTCAAGCCTAAAGCGTGGCCAATTTCATGTATAAAAGTATCAACATCATTAGAGGGGTTTTTGGGAATCTTCAGACTGCCGTCATCGTTAATAGCAAAAAATAGGTCGCTCCCACCCAGATTGTCTTCATCCGGATAGATAGCATAACCCGCGGAATTTTCCTGTCTATTATTAGCAAAAGCCATAAAGCTTTTTTGATTAATATTGCTGGCCTCTAAAAACTTAATGTCTACTAATGATTCGATATACTCGAAAATAAAACGCGTTGCAGCTTTTTGATCTCCGTTAAAGGCCAGCCAGCCATTTAGGTCAATATCCCCCAAATAATATGAGTAATCTGAAATAGAATTAGGAAAACCAAAAAAAAACACTTTACCCGATGCAAGAAAATTTGAATAAGCATTTGCTTCATCACTTAGCAGAGCGCTGACCCAATAGGGCAACTCTTTCACACCATCTGCGTAAGTAACATTCTCTATCGTAGATGGTATTTTTACAAAATCTACATTGACAATCGCTTTATCATTACCGCCGGAATCATATAAGTTAAATTTAGTGTTATTTATAATATAGGTATCGTCTCCCTTGGCACCCCATAACAAATCGTAACCTGTTCCCCCATCTAGCGTATCATTTCCATCGCCACCATAAAGCTTGTCGCCACCGTCACCACCATAGAGCTTGTCGTCACCGTCTCGGCCATTAAGGGTGTCGTTGCCAACTTCTCCATAGATAGCGTCACTGCTTTCCCCACCAACAAGAAAATCACTCCCTATGCCTCCATATATCAATAACGGATCGCTTGCGTCCAAAAATGTATATTTATTACTCTCCGGATCGGCAGGATTTGTTAGATAACCATTAATCTCATCATCGCCGCCATCGCCATAAATCGTATCGTTACCATTGCCGGAAATTAGACGGTCATTTCCATCACCTCCTCGAAGTAAGTCAGTGCCGTCACCACCAGATAATTTGTCATCGCCATCTCCGCCCATGAGTATGTCGTTACCTTCACGACCCATAATAAAATCTTCACCAATTCCGCCATTGATCTCATCATTACCTGCGCCTCCGATGAGAACATCGTTACCCGAATCACCGAAGATCGTGTCGTCACTTTGACCTCCCACAATGAAGTCGTTACCGGTGCCTCCGTATATCAATAAGGGATCGGATGAAGACCATGTTACCCAAGCGAGTTTCGTCGTAGATTTGTACCAATCCTTTGACCACAAATCGGTAGAGAAGGATGAACCATCAGCCGTTGCAGAAATATAGCCATTGATCTGATCATCACCGCTATTTCCATAGATAGTGTCATTACCGCCATTCGGTATAATTCGATCATTTCGTGAGGTGCCTGTTAGGATCTCGGAGAAAGAGTTTCCGGTAATAGTATTTGCTGGATCAGACATGGCGTTAGCTTTACTCATCAACTAAAATTAGATTGAAGATGTTGATACCAAAAACTGAATTCTTATGAGTTTGACCCTCTTAAGTTGATCAAATAGATTTGACAGAGGTTTAGTGGGTCCCACTCAGACTTGGATATGGCAACCAATCATAGATGCTACTGACTTAACGAAAATATGAGTAGAAATACCATCTCAAGGTAACCCCTGAGTAACCCCAGTTCCTGGGTTGGAGTTGGATACTGGAAGAATTTATGTAACTTCTTGATAATAATTATTAATTTGGTAGCTATGGGTAGACTTGAACTACCGACCCCAGCATTATGAATGCTGTGCTCTAACCAGCTGAGCTACATAGCCAAAAATTTAAATCTTTCGGGTTTTCTTAAACTTTTCTTTCAGTCTCTGAGGCCTAGCCCCAAAGGGCTGCGAATTCTGGCCATTCCTGCCCAAATTGTCAAGTGATAGCGGAAGCTTCCAAGCTTGCTGCCAGATCGTCCTGATGTTCCCGCCCGGATCGCAGTGTGATTAATCGATCTCTGGCGGCCTTTCTTGCCCAGGGTGCGAAGGCATTTTTTGCTGGTGATGCCGGTCGCTCTGTTTATCTACGTCAATTTTAGTGCGCCTTCTGGGGCGGGCACCATGTTTTGTTCTTGGCAATCAGACGTTGAAGCGGAAATGGATGACATCGCCATCTTGCACTACGTAGTCCTTGCCTTCAAGTCGCCATTTACCGACATCCTTGGCCCCGGCTTCGCCGTTGTTGGCGATAAAATCATCGTAGGAGATAATTTCAGCACGGATAAATCCTTTTTCGAAATCGGTGTGAATCACTGCGGCGGCTTTTGGGGCCAGGGCACCAATTGCAACTGTCCAGGCGCGTACTTCTTTCACCCCGGCAGTAAAGTAGGTTTGTAGTTTGAGTAGCTCATAGCCGGCCCGGATTACTCGATCGAGACCGGGCTCTTCCATACCCAGGTCTTGCAGGAATTCGAGTTTTTCATCGTCTTCCAGCTCGGCAATCTCGGCCTCAAGCTTGTTGCATATTGCCACTACTATTGCTGCTTCGTTTGCTGCGATTTTGGTTACCGCGTCTAAATGTGGGTTGTCCTGAAAGCCGTCTTCATCCACGTTGGCGATATACATTACCGGTTTTATTGTTAGCAGGTGCAGATTATAGATGTCGGTCTGCTCTTCCTTACTTAGATTCAGTGTTCGTACAGGTTTGGCTTCATCCAGATGCGCTTTTACCTGCTCCAACAATTGCGTCTGCCGTTGGGCATCTTTGTCACCGCTGTTGGCTACGCGTGACACCTTATCCAGCGCTTTTTCGACACTTTCCAAATCGGCCAGAGCTAGCTCGGTGTTGATGGTCTCGACATCTGCCACCGGGTCAATCTGGTCAGAAACATGGGTTACGTTGCTGTCTTCGAAGCAACGCACCACATGGGCAATTGCATCGGTTTCGCGGATATTGGCCAGGAACTGATTGCCTAGGCCTTCACCTTTCGAGGCGCCGGCAACCAGTCCTGCAATATCGGTGAATTCCACGGTGGTGGGAATAGTTTTTTGCGGATCGACGATGGCAGCCAGTTTATCCAACCTGGCGTCCGGGATTGGCACGATGCCAGAGTTGGGCTCAATAGTGCAGAAGGGGAAGTTTTCTGCCGCTATGCCAGCCTTGGTCAGGGCGTTAAACAGCGTCGATTTACCCACATTTGGCAGACCCACGATTCCGCACTTCACTGCCATCTCTATTAGTCCTTCTAATTTTCCGTATGTAACTGTTGCATGGCTTCTTCCCAATCTCCGACCACTGCCTTTGGCATGACCCGAATGGCATCTTCAATATTGGAGAAGATGACATCGGCTTCGGACCGGGAAGGGTCTCCCAGCACATAGTTAGACACCATTGATTTGTGGCCTGGATGACCCACGCCTATGCGTAATCGGCAAAAGTCTTTTGTTCCACCCAAGGCGCTGATAATGTCGCGGATGCCATTGTGCCCGCCATGACCACCCCCTTGCTTGAATCGTGTTATGCCAACATCGAAATCAATTTCATCATACGCTACTAGCATATTTTCAGGTTCTATCTTAAAGAAATTGCAGATGGCAGCCACACCGTTACCGCTGTGGTTCATAAACGTAGTAGGAAACAATAACTTTACCGCTTGATCTGCGATATTTATTACTGCATGTTCCCCAAAAAATTTACTCTCGCCACGAAGCTCTCCGCCATAGCTCTTACAAAGGTGATGCAGAAATATAACGCCAGCATTGTGGCGATTAGAATTATATTGCGGGCCTGGATTTCCCAGACCCACAATTAACTTCAAAGGATTGCCTGACATAGTCAGCTACCTGATAGAAATCAGAAGGGTTACTCGTTGTCGCCAGATTTATCTTCCGAACCTGCATCGGCTGAGCCCGCGTCGTCATCTGCGCCCTCTTCAACGTCTTCGGCAGCTTCATCAACCACTTCTTCTTCTTCTTCTGCTTTAGGTACTGCCACAGTAGCCACCGACAAGTCATTGTCCTCACCATGGGAGAGGGCAATACTGGTTACACCCTCAGGTAAGGCAATATCTGACAGGTGTATGGATTCACCAAGATCGATTTCCAGCATATCGACTTCCAGATATGCCGGAAGGTCTTTCGGTAAGCAAGATATTTCG
>CAVOCG010000128.1:0-7695 GCA_963694095.1 Gammaproteobacteria bacterium | reverse complement strand
TGGCTCTAGGCTTGCTGAAGTACAAGCCGATCCCGAAGACAACGCCAAGTCTCGCAACGCCATTATTAAGGATTCACCCTCTACAAAATTAAAACTGATATTGAGATTACCGGCCACGCGTTGTTCTAGATCACCGTTTACATACACCTCTTCCATATCGGTGAACCCATCGAGCAATCGATTGCGCAATGATTCTATACGCGCGTGGTCCTCCAACATTTCTTCCTTGGCGATTCGATACGCTTCACCCATCCCTACTATCTGATGCGTGGCCAATGTGCCCGAACGCATACCTCGCTCATGCCCACCACCGTGAATTTGTGGTTCGATTCTTATGCGCGGTTTGCGACGCACATACAACGCGCCAATTCCCTTCGGTCCGTATATTTTATGCGCAGTCAACGACATCAGATCAACTTGCATTTCTTCCAGATTGATTGCGATTTTACCGGCGCTTTGTGCCGCATCAACGTGGAAAATTACTTTGTTCTCACGAGTTATCTTACCAATGGCCTCGATATCATTTATCACGCCAATTTCGTTATTTACATGCATAAGGGAAACCAGAATTGTATCCGGACGAATCGCGGCTACCACTGATTCAGGTGTAATAATTCCCTTTTCCGTTGGATCAAGATAGGTAATCTCGTACCCTTCACGTTCTAATTGACGACAACTATCCAGCACGGCTTTGTGCTCAATTTTTGACGTAATGATGTGCTTGCCCTTCTTATGGTAGAAATGGGCTGCACCTTTAATCGCCAGATTATTTGCTTCGGTGGCGCCAGATGTCCAAACGATTTCTCTTGGATCACAATGAGCAAGATCTGCTACTTGACGTCGAGCGGTCTCTACAACTTCTTCAGCTTTCCAGCCGAACATATGTGATCGTGAAGCCGGGTTTCCAAAGTTATTCTCTAGCGTGAAACATTTTGACATCTTCTCTACTACGCGAGGATCGACTGGCGAAGTAGCTGAATAATCGAAATAGATAGGAAATTGCATAGTAATACTCCAATACCGGTTGTTAGAGGCTCGTTACCGGTAACTGCATACCGCTGATTCTATCAGCAATAAGTACATGTTTTTTGTCTTGATTTTCCGAGATACGCCGCACTTCGTTCTTGGTTACTAGGTCAGCCAGGCTAATGCTCTCAAGAAACAAGTGAATCTGTTCGCTCAAATCTTCCCACAAACTGTGAGTAAGGCAAGTTTCTCCGTTTTGACAGTCTCCTGTTCCCTGGCATTTCGTGGCATCTACTGATTCATTCACTGCATCCACAATTTGCGCAATATAAATAGCATCGGCGCCACGCTCAAGCTCATAACCACCACCCGGACCACGCACGCTTATTACCAGATTGCTTCTGCGCAGCTTGGCAAACAACTGCTCCAGATAGGACAATGAAATGGCTTGTCGCTGTGAAATGCCAACTAAGCTGATGGGACCATCGCTTTTGTGCAAAGCCAGATCCAGCATAGCGGTGACCGCATACCTGCCTTTTGTTGTTAAACGCACGATTGAACCTTGGAATCGTTAGAATTAATACACAGGATTATGTAATACCTAAGTAAAACAGTCAAGTATTAGTGTGGGAAGCTGGAGCTCAGGCGCGCTCGTAGAGAATAGTAGAGGCTGCCTTTCCAAAATCACTGCTCATTTGATAGCCAAGTGATTTGGCAATAAGACCAATGATGGCAAGGTGGTGCGTGCTATGGGAAATCAATCCCATCAATTCTCTGTCGATAGTACTGATTAGAACAACACACTCCCCATCATGATAGACAGATTCACTGACTCGAATATTTTTACCAGAATACTCGGGTAAACTGAAAGCTGAAAACCGACGCTGAATAGAACTTAAGGCAAAGCTGGCGGCTTCAACATTAGTCTCAATTGACTTATCCCGCTTTCTATCATCGTAGTCAATATGACCCTGATAAATTCCCGAGAAGAAACACTGGTATCGGTCAAGGATATGCCGCAGATGGGCCCCAATGGGAGAATTTCCATTGCTTACAGCGATAAATACAGACTGGGGTATAACAGCAAGCAATTGTTCACACTCCCCAACCCCGTGAAGACAACCCTGAATAAGGGGATCGCCGTCTAAATGCCCTTCACCGCCGCTATCTCTAATACCTAGGTTTGTCATAACACTTACTTACCACCTTAAGTAGTTTAACCGTTTGCTAACTGGCTAAAATCTGAGGATGAATATAGCATATCGCCCATATAGCTACTAGTTATAGAACGTTGCACTTTCCGGCAATCGGGAGCCGAACTGGCTTGTACAAAACAAACCTGCTCGTTCTTTTGTGATGCTAATAAAAACAAGTTGGACCATTTACGCCATCATCATAAGACCATGACCGCTGCTTGTTTATTACATTCGTGGCATAATTCCTGGAATTCTAATGACACTTTACTTAAATTCTAGGGGTAAGTTTTGAAAGTAGATTTGCATTGCCATAGCCATTTCTCAGATGGCAAGCACTCACCAGATTATCTGGTATCTCGCGCCGAGCGGAATCAGCTTACACACCTGGCCATTACCGATCATGATTACCTGGCGCCGACGCATACCGGAGATGACACCAAGGTAAAATTAATTTCTGGAGTGGAGATTTCCTGCCTATGGGAAAGAGTCGAAATTCACGTAGTTGGCCTGCTAGTCGACCCGGCTGATCAGCTATTGCAGCAACTTCTCCTTTCCCAACAACAAAAACGCAAACAACGTACTGCAGACATAGACAAATTACTTAATAAGCAAGCTGTGAATGGGCTCATGCAGTATCTTGAGGAACTACACTGTATTTCCTACACACGCAGTCATGTGGCTGATTTCCTCGTCGAATCAGGTTTGTGTAAGGACCGAAAACGTGCATTTCGCACCCATCTGGGTCACGGTGGCAAGCTTTATATCGAGGCGGATTGGTGCAGTCTTCCCGCAGCGGTCAATGTGATCAATAAAGCAGGTGGTATTGCTGTATTGGCTCACCCGAGCCGATACCCGCTGGGCAAGAACAAATTAGCAAGGCTAATTACAGATTTCAGTGGATGCGGTGGCGAAGGCTTGGAAACTTGCTATGGGAGCAGTGACAAGCCAACTATGGATAAACTATCCACTCTTTGCCTCTCATTCGAGCTATGGGCATCGATGGGATCAGATTTTCACGACAGCAAGGCCCATTGGACAGATATTGGCAGGTTCCCTGCTCTACCTGAGGCGCTAAGCAAATCTGCCATCTGGTTGCACCCCAGATGGCAGATTTGAAAACACAAGCAGGCTTGGAGCCAATACGTAGTGTTCTAGCGGCTGCTTACTGATGCCACTATATCCCGAAAAACATCGAGCAGCGTTTCATGTTTCCAGTCGGTAAACTCCCCCGCATCCATGAACACGCCATGCTCTTCGCAGGCTTCAAATTCAAGATGGGATTGCTTTGAATCGTTCTTTTTAACCATTGGCTTGCTACAGCGTGGACACAATATATCCCTAACCGTATTGTAACTTTTCCCAACCGCAGGATCGCCACTGTCTGCAAAATCGGCCATCCAGTCTTTCTTTAATTCTTCAGCCTCGCCATTATCGAACCATAGGCCATGACAGCCATCACACCGGTCAATAACAACCTGACCGTGCAGCGTCTCAATCTTCATTTCGGACATGTTTGAATTACACTTGGGGCAGTCCATCTAAATCTCCTAGTAACACCGATAGCACACCGATTCTTCATCCGGCCAGATCAGTAGCTATGAATTTGCTATGCAAAGTCACGCTCACCTTATTGCCCTATGTGCCGCAACCTAGCCATTCTATAAGATAAAGCGACTTAAAACCACGCCCCAATTCTGCAACAATTTAACGTTGGTAATGTTCTACCCACTTGTTAAGTCTCCATTCACTATGATGCTGCTAATGTTACAAAAAAATAAGAAAAAACCTAGACAAGAGTAAGATCCGTGGAGAAACCCCGGTAAGGAGTTAAAACATGATTCAATCACGAGCTCTTCTATTGACGCTGCTAATGGCAGCAACACCTCCAGCTCTAGCACTATCCGGTTCGGCAAATGTCAGCAGTGGCTGCGCAACGCTCGAGTTTATGGCGAAGATGGTCTCTCTAAACGCCATGTTGCCAGCCGATCTCGACAATGTTCTCGACATTGCTGAAATGGAAGCAACTCTGGCTGAATTGAACACCCTGACATGTCAGCCAGTCATCCTCACCGGGATCACTCGAGGAAACAGTTATTACAGTAATGGCGCGCTGGCTTCTACAGATCTTTACCATGACCCATGGTATTTCCCAAACGGTCAGCTGTTCTTTGCCCAGCCCGGTGAAGACACCACCATCTATTACCCGAATGGCAGCGTAATGTCCTATCACTGGATGCATGGTGATGCCGTTCTGTTCTGGCCTAACGGCACACTTGCGACTAACTATTTCAGAGCCTTCGATGTGACTTGGTATTACCCGGATGGAAACGTCATTACATATGAGTCGGGCTATTCAGGGGGGCGTTGGTTTTATCCCTTTCAGCGACTGGACGGTGGTGTAGGCCAAGAAGTGCTTTCAAGCAATTGGGGTTATGAGGATGAGAATTTTACTTTTCTGAATTTTCGAGCCGACGGCAGTGTTCACACCAGCCGTGAAAGAATACGGCGCAAACTGATTTTCGACGACATCGATCTGCTTGATGTTCCTGGCGTGCTGTTATTAATCACCCGCCTCTATCAGGTAAGCGATTCAGCCAAACAATTTACGCCAGCTGATGTCAATATTACTAGGGCGCCGTTTTAGTCACACCAGAGGCGGGCGAGGTTACCGCCCGTTTACATCCTCAGTAGTTGTATTGAGTAGCGCGACCCCTAAGTGTTGCCACATCGATCTGGCTAGCCTGGCATTGCATTAAGTCGCTCATACTAAAAACGTGAATCCTGTCAGTACGGCGATTAGAATCCGTCTCAGGCCCTAAACCTTCAAGAACAACACTTACATTCTCTTTTTCCGGCAATTCACGTAAGGTCGCTCCGTAATCGCACATCGCGACATACAAATTTGTCTCGAACTGCTCTACCTCAAGCTGCCATCTTTCCGCGTATTGCTGCTTAGCAAGCTCGTTGCGTTGTTTTAACCCATTCGCTTTTGTGACAGCTTGATCACGCAATTCTTCAGCTTTGGTAGTTAATTCCAGCATCATTGCATCGAATCCAGAATTGTCAATATCAGCACCCGCAGCGCCCGTTTGATTTCGTACACCAGCTTCTATATCACCTAATTTATCCATCTGATGAGAAAGGCTTTCCTTCAACTCCGCAATCTCATCACGCATCGCGTTGTATCGATCTTCATCTATATCACCAAGTGAACGCAAGGAGCTTGCGGCTTCAGAAGCTTGTTGAATTGCTGAATTCACAACGGCCGAATAATCCACTTCTGATATTTTTTGCATCATCTCCCGATAGTACTCGCCCAGTTGATCCTGTCTAAGATTAAGTGCCATCGCCTCTCGAGATTGACTCATTGTCGGTCTGTTTACGGTGACAAACGGGTTCCGGTTGGATTGTAATCGCAACAAAGATTCTCTAAAAGAACCTAAACTCAGCTGGTTTCGTCGATTAGCAAGCGGAGAGCGAATCTCCAAAATCACGCCCTGGTTATGTAGATAGGTAGCAGCAATATTTCCGGAACTAGTACTGAAGATATTATTGGATTGCTGTAAATCCAATGCGTTCTCCAATACACCAGAAAAGATGCTTATATTCTTCCGCAAATCCTCCAACACAACTTCCTGCGAAGTTGCTGTGACAGATAGGCCAAACAATAAAACACCAAACACACTAATTAATTTGTGGCGAGACATTGTCTCCTCCTAATTTCAGTGCCCACCCCTATTTAGAACCGCAGGGAGAGCTTCCTGAATATGCTTTATGTGGGTGGTAACTAATCAACTGTTTCCTGATAGCTTATAAAGGTAGCCAATTGCTGTAATGAGCGAATGGTTTCATAGTCACTATCCGCCAGTTCCTGGTAACCCACCTGAAAATCTTGTATATCCAACTGTCTTTGCTGCTCAAAATAGCCAGCCATTTGATCGAGACTCTGTGCAGTTGCCTCTTGTGCCTGATCCAGCACAGCCTGCATCAACCGGAGGTTATTGGCATCCTGTCTGTCCTCAACCCTGATCGCCAGGTTTTCCATTGCCTCATGCTGTTGTTGCTCAAAACCTGCCAAATAGCTTTCGATATTCAATCTGGGCTGGTCTGTCCCAAAGGAAATTTTTATGCCACCATCATCAGAACTTAAAGAAACATTAAACAAGAGAAGGCAAAGCATGGCGAAAGACGCGACAGTGGGAATCCACTGCCATCGATACCAGAACCCTCTACCCGGTTCAGCGATACGGTGCTCTTGTCGAAATAAAGCCAGGCCTCTATTCCAATGCGGTACGCTTTCTTCTTCCCACCGACCTAACTTATTTTGTGTGTTAAGGAGCAGCTCCAATTCACTACTACAAAATGGACACTCTACCAGGTGATTTTCCAGCTCTTTTTTAGCAATTAGTGCCAAATCGTCAGCAAAATATTCCACCAGCACGTGTTGTGTCTTAGAACAGGACATGGTCTTCCTCCAATACAATCTTTAACTTTTTAAGTGCACTATAAAATCGGGTTTTCGCCGTATTAATTGAAATTTCCTGTATTTCGGCAATTTCCTCAAACGTCTGTGATTGATAGATTTTTAGTTCAACAATCAGGCGTTGGTCCATGCTTAACTTACTCAACATTTTCTGAATCTGTTGATTTGTTTGCCCCTGACTCGCCCTGACGTCTGGCTGATAAGCTGGTTCACTAGGAAACTGATCAAACTCGCTAACTGCTGGCTGGTCGGCAGACTTTGGCGGGGCTGTGAACAAACGTTTACGTCTGTTCATATCCACCGCTTTATTGTGCGCAATTCGATAAATCCAGCTACTAAACTGAGCATCACCTCTAAACCGGTGCAGGTTGCGGTAGATGCCTAAAAATACTTCCTGCATCAGGTCCATAGCATCTGTCGAATTACCGGTTAATCGCAGACCGTAGTTGTATACCCTCCCCTCGTAGCGCTTAACTAATTTCTCCCATGCGTAAGCCGACCCTTTCAGAGCTGCGGCAATTAGCGCCTCGTCTTCATCGATAAGCATCATGGTCTTCCCATCCGTTTCTGTAGGCAATTTAACCTACTCTATCGATCAAGTGGTTAAATAATTAACAAAAAAGGGATATTAGTAGGTCGCAAGTAGAAAGGAAATAGTTTTAGGAGACCCAGAATTAGTAGAACTAACCCCCCAGGCATTTTTACTACGGACTTAGGGAATATTGATGTAAGGATTTATCAACGAGCGCCCCCCAAGCCCGATTAAACGGGTGAACCATATCGGTATCTCCCTGTTCGCTAATCAAGGGATAATCTTTATCTGCCCATTCGAAAATAGAGTGACGAAGATTTTGAACATTGGTATAGCCCAACTCCTCAAGTTCCGACGCAACACCAGCAGAACGATAACCTACCGAGCAGTACACAACTATCGGGGCATTCTTATCGGTAATAAGTGCCGCTATTTCTGGCCCGGTCTTTAGGTTGATAGCACTTTCGAGATGACTTATTTCGAACTCTTCCGATTCACGCACATCGAAAATAATTGGT
>CAVOCG010000127.1:0-7709 GCA_963694095.1 Gammaproteobacteria bacterium | reverse complement strand
TAAGCCGTTCAGTTAGTTGTGCATCGATTTGGTTATGCTTCAAAACCAAATCAACCTCTACCCCGCTTTGTAAATAGTGCAAATCAATAGCTTGTATTTGGTTAGGTTCCAGCAATTCTCCCCACCGGGATTTAATGTTTTCGATAATTTCCTGTCGCAGTGGGAGGTTTTCGGTTTGGTCTCCAATTGAATGGGATTCGGGGTCAATATGTACAATCACATCGTTGATATCTTTAAACTTTTTGATTACGGATTTTCTCGCCATTTCACCCAATTGATGGCCTTCAGAGACCGAAATACGGGGATCCACAAGAATCTGAATTTCGAGTATGGCCTGGCCACCAGAGAGCCTGCTACGCAGAGAAGATAATTCATGAATGCCTTCTATGGATAGAATGCAATCGCGCACTTTTCTTTGGCGTCCAGCAGGGATCGCAGTATCAACCAATTCCCTGATACTGTCCGTACAGAGCCCCCAGCCGATTTTTGCAATAATAAGTGAGACCACTACTGCTGCCAGCGTGTCCATCCAGGGGTAGCCTTGTAATGCACCTAAAATTCCGATAAAAACAGCTATGGAGGAAATAGCATCGCTGCGGCTATGCCATGCATTGGCTTTGAGAAGTTTTGAATTGAGTCGGGTTGCTACTCGCATGGTGTAGTGATAAATCCATTCCTTGCCAAGGATAGAAAGCGCAGCTATTACCAGACCGCTCCATACAGGCACTGGGATTGGCTCACTATTGCTGAGGCGCTGATAAGCGTCGTAAAGCAGGATTGCTGCCGTTGCGAATAGCAGCATTCCCAAGCCTGCAGTCCCCAAGGCCTCGAACCGCCCATGACCATAGGGATGCTCTTCATCCGGCTCGGTATGGGCCGCTCGGGTAACTAGAATGACGAAGACATCAGTTACTGCATCGGTAAGTGAGTGAATGCCATCGGTAATGAGGGCGAATGATTGAGTAAATCCGCCGCCGATGATTTTGAGAAGACCGAGGACTATGTCCAGCCACATGCCAACGAGGGTTACTCTGGTGGCTTCACGTCTCGCATTGCCTTGATTCATTCGGAAGATTCTGGTATCTATTCACTTTGACGGGTTGCAAGCTGGGGTCGTAAATGCAGTAGGGAGTTTTCAGCAAGATGAAAAAAAGCCCAACAACCTTAAGTTGCTGGGCTCAATATACTATCAAGGAAGAGGTAAATGAAACAAAACCCACAATTTTGCTTAACATTTACCTACATAAACTAAGACTCTGTTGTGTCGCAAAAGTTCCCGCCGAATTGAGATAAATACAACTGAGTTGTAGAACCCTATAAGTTAAATTAAATATTGAATGTAACTAACTGTAATATTTCTACAAAATTACTTCTTCTAAATCTGAAAGTATCGATTTTTGCATGCATTCAGGATTTGTGATTACGCCTACGCTGGCTGAATCCGGATCAAAATAACGTTGTGCGACTCCTTTAAGGTCGTCCATTGAGACGTCTAATGCTCTGTGCCTGAATTCCATACGCTGTTCCAGAGTGCGGCCATACAGCCTATTGTAAAACGCCTGCTTCGCCTCACCGGCAGGCGAGGATGGTTTATCCATGGCAGCGATTACGCCCAATATGGCCTCTTCCAGTTGATGGGGCTGGTGGTCATTTGCACTGACCCAGTCAATGGCGCGGTCAAAATCGCTCATGGTTTCGTCAAGGCGTGGGTCTCGGTATGAGAAGAAACGGAAGGACGCAGAACCGGCATCTTGACCGGCGCCGCCTCCGTAAGCCCCACCTTGTTCGCGAATTGCTCGATGCAGGAAACCATTGCGCAAAAAGCCAGCCAGAACGTGCAATACTGCGTTATCTTCATGAGTCGAGGACACAGTCGCATAGGCTTTGGCACAGAAACTGACCTGTGTAGAGGTTAGCCAAGCTTGCTTAATAGTGGATCGAACTGGGGGTAATTCAAGTCTGGAATCAATTTTCGAGGTGGTGATTTCTCCCCAATATTGCTCAAGATCATTGACCAGGCCGGCCTGATGCTCCCCTTCGGCTATAAGAAGAAACTGTTTCGGTGACTGGATTATTAAGTTATGCAACTCTTTGAACTGGCTTAATAGCTCGGAAATGGCTTCTTTATCATCCAGTTTTTTGCTCAACGCCTTTAAGGATTTGATCCCCTCAAGGCCGCCAAATTGATGGCCAAGTTGGGCGGTAGGGCTCATTTTACTTGAGGCAAGGGCCATTGCCAGACTGTGGCCCTGACCGGTAATGCTATTTTCTCTGCGGGCGCTTAATTGCTCGATGAGTTCGTGCACCCGGCGGCCTTCATCAAACCGGCACTCATTTATGGTGCGCGCGACCAGCTCGGTAAGTTTACTGTGGTTGTTGGTCAGAGCTTTGGAAGAAAAAGCCAGCACGCTACGTATCTTTTGCACGTCGTCCATGTTGCTGCGAATGCTGCTAAAGCAATTCAGGCCGCCACTTATTTGCGCTTGCCAGGTTTGCACGGCCGTGTAGTCCAGTTCGCCAATCCCCAGCTCGGATACACAGGTGGTATATAGCGGTAGCACGGAGAGCAAGTCAGGACTTAATTGTGGCAAATCCATGATCACTTGTTGATAACACAAGCCATTGGTCCCCTGATCGTAGAAAGTTAGGTTTTGCCCCTTGCTGAGCAATTGGTGTTGGCCTGTTACTTCTTCAAGTTGTGCTGGCACATCCTCCAACCCTACCTTAGGCAATAAGCCTGGATCATCCTCCTGTTGCTGTCGCTGTTCTAAGGCCTTACCCTGTTCGATAATCTCGGAAGTTTGCTGGGTAGAAAGTCCGGCCTTGATGTGTGCAAGTTGATTAATTTCCGCCTGGG
Organism: Gammaproteobacteria bacterium; assembly: GCA_963694095.1. Classification (GTDB taxonomy): domain Bacteria; phylum Pseudomonadota; class Gammaproteobacteria; order Pseudomonadales; family Pseudohongiellaceae; genus UBA9145. The sequence continues at coordinate 4,852 of CAVOCG010000127.1, read as the reverse complement.
CCTTGCGTGCTGCCAACTCATTATCTGGGTTCAGCGTTAGCGTAACCCGATGGGGATTTTCCAGGATCAGCTCTCGCACCAATTGGGGCACAAATTGAGGGTCTTTTATTTGCTCTCTCAGTTCATCCAGCACGGGATCTATGTTGAGTAGCTTAATCGGGTCGCCTCGATGTACTGCGGTAGATAAGCCCTGGAGTATTAGCTGCAGGCCATAGGGGTAGCCGTCGCCTGAGATTTCGCGCTGGCTTAATTCCAATTGATGCAGAGCAGCATCGACCTGCTTCTGATCCACGCCATTGCTGGCAATATTTTCCAGTGCTTCAATAATTAGCTTTTCCACATCGTGAGTGGAATCTTCGGCGCAGCCTTCCAGGCCAGCCATAAAGCTCATTTCGCGGTTAGAGTCTTCAAGGCCGCAGAGTGGTGAGGGTGAAGAGCCCAGCTTGGAAGTTTCTAAAACCTGCAGTAGCGGGCTGGCACTGTTGTCTAGTAACACGCTGGAAAGCAGTTGCGCCTTGAGGGTGTCCCTCAAGTTGGTGCTGGTGCCGAACAGCCAGCCCATTGCTACATGAGTTTTATTGCCCTCGGCATCATCGCTGGCGTAATTCTCTTCCATCTTAACAGGCGACAGGTATCTTTTTTCATTGGCTACAGCAATATTGATATCCAGTCTGGAAAATTGCGCGAGTGCCAATTCTTCGAAATTACGGTGGTGTGCCGATGCGGGAATATCGCCGAAAGTCATAAAAACAGAATTACTGGGATGGTAATGGCTTTTGTAAAATGTTTTTAGTTCGTTGTAACTCAGGTCGGGGATGTGATCTGGCTCGCCGCCACTGTTGTAATGATAGGTTGTAGTTGGAAATAAGTACTTGCTGATGGTTTGCCATAACACGGCGTTGGTGGAGCTCATAGCGCCTTTCATCTCGTTATACACAACGCCCTTGTATTGCAGTTCGCTCTCAGGGTTTTCCATTTCGGAAAACTCGAAGCGGTGTCCTTCCTGAGCAAAATCAAGTTCATGCAAGCGGGAAAAAAACACGGCGTCAAGATAAACCTTCAGCAGGTTGTTGAAATCTTTTTTGTTCTTGCTGGCAAAGGGGTAGGCGGTCCAGTCGCTGCTGGTAAAGGCATTCATGAAAGTATTTAAAGAACGCCTGATCATCATAAAAAATGGGTCGCGAACCGGGTAATTTTTACTCCCGCACAGTGCAGTATGCTCCAGTATGTGGGCAACACCAGTTGAGTCCATTGGTACGGTTCGAAGGGCAACTAAAAACACGTTCTCAGTATTTTCACTACACAGATGATAGTGCACAGCACCTGTGACTTTGTGATGGTACTCTTCCATAACGATGTTGAGAGAGGAGATGGCTTCGCTTCTTATCCGCTGAAAAGCAGGATGGACTGAATCGGGCGATAAACTTGGGTTCTGCTGAACTGCTGCTGCATTTGCTTTAGTCATATCTGTTGTGCCTAGTGCGAACCTGGAACAGGTTGATTTGGGGTAGATGGAAGGGGCGGAGGTTTCTCCAGGCTGAATTTGCCTAGTTTACCTGAGCGAAAGTCGTTTAGTAATACTTCTGAGGTTTTGTGCCAGTCAACCTTGCCGCGCTTGCTAATGCATCCTCGGACAGAGGCGATAGCCTGCAGTAAATCTTCGGTCTGGTCCGGTTTCAAGTCAAGCCCATAACGCTGGCTCAGCGCAGGCCAATAGTCTCTTAGCAATAACTCGGCAGCAAACCAGGCGATATCTTCTGCTTCCACTGCCGTATTGCGGATAGTCCCGGTGCAGGCCAGTCGGTAGCCTACTTCCTGGTCTTCGAATTTCGGCCACAACAAGCCAGGTGTATCCAGCAGATACCACTCCAGATCCAGCTTGATGCGTTGTTGGCCCTTGGTAACTGCCGGTTCGTTACCGGTTTTAGCAACTTTTCTATCGGCGAATTGGTTTATTAGAGTGGATTTGCCCACATTTGGAACCCCCGCAATAACAACCTGAAACGGCGGCTTCATAGTCACTTTGTTACTCTTTAGCAGTTTTCTACAGGCAGTCAGTACGCTTTCTGTGCTCAGCTTCTTGTCCAGGCCGTTGATTAGGCAGGCGCCACCAGGTAATGAGTTGAAATACTCTTGCCAGCGTAGGTTGATCTTGCTATCGGCTAAATCTGCCTTATTGAGTATCCTGAGACACGGAATATAGCCTCTGATCTCTCTGATCATTGGATTGGAACTGGAATAAGGGGTTCTGGCATCCAGCACTTCAATGAACACAGCGGTCCCACTCATGGCGTTGGCTAATTCCTTTTTAGCCTTGAACATATGTCCTGGGTACCAGTTTATGGCCATTTATCTGTGCTCGAAAAATCAGGCGACATAGTAACTAGGTGCAGCGAATAAAACCACTAACCCGAATATTTAAGCTATAATTCAATCAAAGGAAAACCCCTTAAAACTGCTGGTTATTAAGCTTAATTTAAACCAAGGCGGCAATGCAGAATACCATTGAGAAAATAATTCAGGAAAATTTGACCCCGTCGCTGCTCCAGATTGAGAATGAAAGTCAGCACCACGGTGGCCCGGCAACTGAGTCTCATTTTAAGTTGACGATTGTCGCGTCCGGATTCGAAGGATTGAGCCTGGTAAAGCGACATCAGAAAATCTATGCTCTGTTGGCGAAGCAATTAAGTGGCGGTGTGCACGCGCTAGCTCTTCATTTGTATACACCACAAGAGTGGAGTGAGCGTAATAAAGAGGCGCCGCAGTCGCCAGATTGCAAGGGTGGCAGTAAGAAAGCTGATTGAAAAAAATTAAAAACCTTTCGGTCAAGTAAAGCGTTTTCGCGTGTATTTTTTGTTTTGTTTGCTGCGTTGTGTTCGCTGGGCGGGACTGATGCCAAAAGGTCGCCATTATTGGAATTCCACGTATTGTGATATGCTTTTCTAAATCTGCAAATTAATCAGAGATTTTTTGATATACAGCAATGATTGAAACCAGTGATAACAGGCGAAAAAATGAGTTAACTGTAGCTGCAGTAGTCGCTGTTGCCATGGTTCTGCTGATCGCTTTTGTCACACAGCAATCACAGTACATTCGAGCCGTGGCTACTTCTAACGCGCTATCTGAAAACAACTATCTCCCAATTGAGGTATTTCCTGATTTTTCTTCGGTACCTAACATAGCGGTTAAGAAACAGCTATTTTTTGATTTTTTCCAAGACTATGTTCGCGCTGAAAATAAAATTATTCTCGGCTTGCGGAAAGATTTGCTGGCCTATGCAGAGATAACGCGTAAAGGTTGGATGCTGAGCCCCCCAGAGCGTAGTAGGGTGTTAGAGATTGCGGAATCCTATAAATTGGAATTAACTTTTTCTAATGAGGCAGAGGTGGTTGAAGAGTTGGTTCAACGTGTGGATATCATTCCACCCTCATTGGCATTGGCACAAGCAGCCACTGAGTCTGCCTGGGGAACCTCGAGATTTGCTTTGGAAGGAAATAATGTTTTCGGGCAGTGGTGTTATACAAAGGGCTGCGGCATCGTTCCTAGGCGTCGGCCCAGCGGTGCCATTCACGAGGTGGAATCTTTCTCCACGATTCAATCTTCCGTGCAGGCTTATTTTGTCAATATAAACACCAATGATGATTACCAATATTTGCGTGATCAACGGGCTCGAATGCGGGCTGGGGACCATGAGGTTGACTCGATGATTCTGGCGGCTGGCCTGGGTCGATATTCCGAGCGTGGGGATAATTATGTAGATGAAGTACAGGTGATAATTACCCAGAACGACTTACTTAAGCGCGACCTAGGCTTAGGGGACAATCCACTGTACTGAATACCAGTAAAACCTTCTCTCACCAATTGCTGGCGCAGTACACAGATAGCGCCAGCGTCTGCCGCTGTAACTTTCCGTTGGCTCTAAGCTAACGATTCCCTGCTCCGGGTTGATCCAGTTCATTGGGATTGCTTCGCTGTTGGCAAAGCAAGCTATTTGTTCGCGGTTGTAATTCCCTGGTTCGAATTTTAGCGTGACAGAGGGGCTTCGGTTATTGGTCACTGGGGATTCAGGAGTTAGCTTTGATACATGGAATGCCAGCGTGTCCAGCTTGGTTTTGGCTGTCTCCAAATTGGCATAGATGCTGGCAAGGGGGTAACGTGGCAGGGCTAGAAAATCAGAATGAAAACCAACTGCGCCAGAGTTTTGGGCGATACCAACAAAGTCGAGCTCAGCTAGCATCCCCTTAATCGCGGTATTAAATTCACCATAAGGGTAGGCGAGATACTTGTGTGACTGGCCGGTGTTGGACTGAATGCGATCTTCGGCATGCAGCAGCTCGGCTCTTAGTCTGTCTTTCCATTGCTGGTCATCTTCCCCATTGGCACGTTCCAGCATATAGGGATGATTCACCATGTGGTTCGCAATAACCACGCCAGCATTGGACATCTCTTTTATCTGCTCCCAGGTCATGTAATTTGCCTGATTGTCATCGATTGATTGAGTGCTCACGAATAATGTGAAGGGAAAACCGAACGACTGCAGCATGGGAAAAGCGGTCTCATAAATAGAGCTATAGCCATCATCGAAGGTGATGGCTATAGACTTGTCTGGGATTTGTTGTCCTTGTTTGAGGCTTTCTATCATGCGATCCAGAGGCAATACAGTGAAACCGTTGTCTCTTAGATACTCCATGTGGTCCCGAAAATCATCGGGTGAGATGCTGGTCGATGGAGGCGTATCGGTAGCGACATGATGGTAGGCAATAATGACACCATGCTCTGCGCCAAGCAGCTTCCCGCTTAATAAACTTGCCAATACAAATATGCCCAGCCAGCGCAAGATCTAGTTTCCTTC
>CAVOCG010000126.1:0-7737 GCA_963694095.1 Gammaproteobacteria bacterium | reverse complement strand
TACCCGATTTTTCATCAGGCTTTAGGGCGCGAAAATTTCTAATGCCTGCAGCAGGATATTGAACGGCGAATCCTATACCTAACAATCCAATTCTCAATATCAGTTTTTCAGAACTTGCTCACAGGGTTTCTCTGCCCAGCAGCATCATGCAGAAAACCAGCCTCAACACCGCTACGCCGAGTGACCAGCCCAGCATCCAGAACAAAGAAAAGAAAGTGGGTATCAGTGAAAACAGACTGTCATCGGACAGTCTCGAGAGGTTTCCACCCAAAGAAAAAAGTGACATTGAAAACCCTACAAAAATTACCTAGACAACAATAGTAAGCACCCAGGGTTTTTTAAATGGAAACTTTTTCTTGAGCATGAGCGAATCAGATGAGAATAAATCCAAATCAAACTCAAATTTCGGCGCGAGTTTGCTCAAACCCTCTAGGCGCTTCTTCTTCGTCATTAGGCGATTTCCTGTATGGTGTTTACTCATTGCGATGTTTTTGGCAGATTTACCCTTTTTTTGCTAAGGTGGACTTTGTACTAACCACCCTTCAATAGAACAAAGTATAAAGTCGAACTGGAGAAAAGAGATGACAAAGAATAAGTCACCTAATTTATCACGACGAGGTTTCAGCCGGAAACTGCTTATAGGCAGTGCTGGACTGAGTCTCGATTTCGGTAACTTTGCCTCAGCGCTCGCGGCTCAATCTAACACACCTCTCAATATAGGCATCATAGGTTCAGGCCGCATTGGCGGCGCAGTGGGTTTGCGCTGGGCAGAAGCTGGGCATCAAATTTTGTTTTCTTCGCGCAATCCCGACAGGCTGAGCGACCTTGTTGAGCAAGCGGGTGGCGATACGCGTGCGGGATACCCCCGTGACGCTGCGGAGTTTGGTGATATTATTCTTATTGCGGTGCCCTATGCCGCCCTTCCGCAGGTGGGTCGGGATTTCTCAGGGCTAATGCAGGGCAAGATTGTCATTGAGTGTGGTAACCCTGTCCCGGACCGAGATGGTCCTATGGCAGAAACAGCGGTGGCGAAAGGCACTGGAGTTGCTTCGGCGGAGTTCTTGCCCGGAGTGCGGCTGGTGAGAGCATTTAATGCAATCAGTTCCCGCACAGTCGACAGCGAAGCGCACCGAGCAGGAGAGCTAGTTGCCATTCCAATCGCAGGTGACGATGCCGAGGCTGTGGCCGTGGCGACCCAATTGGTAATAGATTCCGGTTTCGACCCGGTTGTGGTTGGAGGCCTAGCACGTGCCAGAGAGTTCGATCGTGGCACGAACGTCTATGTTAAGGGAATGACTGCCGCGCAGATGCGTGCAGCGTTAAATCTATAGAAAAGAAGGCGCGAACAACGGATAGTCGGTGGGAGTCAGGATAGATGCCCTACTTTCACCCAGATTAAGGTGTCCTGCTCAACGTATAGATTATGTTCGCTCAGGTGAGAGATTCTGATCCAAGTGCCAGCCGGATATCTGCCGTACTCGTCGATAAATTCTGCACTGACCACATAACTCTCCTCAATAGACAGATGGGCATGACGTTGAAATTTTTCATCCTCATGCCAGCGCACAAGCACAACTGACTAGGTGCCAAATTCGTGCAGGGGCAATACCTGGAGATTACCCATACCAGGCAACCATTCGGCAGACTAAGTATCAATACTAATGCGCTCGTCATCGCCTTGTTGAAATTAATAAAGTTTGACCAATATGACACATCCCTCCTCGCTAAAAAGCACATGTCGAAACTCATTAGGATTGCGCAAATAGGTGCCAGCCATCACATTTATTGAGCCGAGAATCAGCTTCGTATCTTGTAGCCGGTTTTGAATATCCAATAAACCACGGACAGGCATGTTGCCATAAACAGCACAATACACAACATGCTTACGCCCACATTAACATCCGCAATCTCGTAGAAACTCCAGCGAAAACCACTTACCAAATACAACACCGGGTTAAACAGGGAGATTGTTTGCCATAGTGGCGGCAACATATCAATGGAATAAAAACTGCCACCCAGAAAAATCAGTGGCGTAACTAGCAACATCGGCACAACAGAAAGTTTTTCGAAATTATCAGCCCAGATACCAATAACAAATCCTAGCAAGCTAAAACTGATAGCCGTTGAGACAAGGAAAAACAGCATAACAAACGGGTGTGCAATCTGAAGATCTACAAAGAAAGCTGCCGTGATCAAAATTATGATACCCAATATCAGCGATTTGGTGGCTGCTGCGCCCACATACCCCAATACTACTTCGAGGGTTGCAACAGGGGCCGATAGCACCTCATAAATCGTACCGACAAATTTGGGGAAATAGATTCCAAATGAAGCATTTGAAATACTATGGGTCAGCAGATTTAGCATAATCAATCCCGGTACGATGAAGGCACCATAACTAACCCCCTCGACCTGTTGGATTCGTGAACCTATTGCGGCCCCAAACACAATAAAATACAGAGACGTGGTAAGAACCGGCGCAACGATGCTCTGCACCAGAGTACGCTTCGTTCTGGCCATTTCGAATTTATAAATTGCGAGAACACCATGTAAGTTCATTGAGGCCCACTCTGCTCGGCGACTGAACTGCTCACAAGATTTACGAAGATTTCTTCCAGTGAACGCTGCGTAGTATTTAAATCTCGAAAAGCTATTCCGAATTGCTTTAAATCGTCCAACAACGAAGTTATTCCGGTTCCCTCAGCTTGCGTATCGAAAGTGTAGGTTAGCTGCATTCCGTCGGCGGACAACTCCAATTGATATTGGCTTAACGTATCAGGAATTTCTGGTAGTGATTGATTGAGCTCGAGTATCAACTGTTTTTTTCCCAGCTTACGCATCAGCTTTTGCTTTTGTTCAACCAAAATTAATACACCATCATTTATAATTCCCACCCGGTCAGCTATTTCCTCTGCCTCATCAATGTAATGCGTAGTCAGGATGATGGTGACACCAGAATGCTTCAATTCGCTCACAATTTCCCACATATCTTGCCGTAATGACACATCCACTCCGGCAGTAGGTTCATCAAGAAACAGTATTTTTGGCTCGTGTGATAGCGCTTTGGCAATCATCAACCTGCGCTTCATACCACCCGAAAGCGTCATGATCATATTGTCTTTTTTATCCCAAAGGGATAACTCTCGCAATACCTTTTCAATGTGCTGTGCATTTGGTGGTTTACCGAACAACCCCCGACTGAAAGCGACAGTACTCCACACGGTTTCAAACGAATCTGTGGTTAACTCCTGTGGAACCAAACCGATAATGGACCGGGTTTCACGGAAATCTTTGATAATGTCGGACCCGCAAACCGTCACCGAGCCAGAGGTAGGCTTAGTGATACCGCAAATGATGGAGATGAGCGTAGTCTTGCCGGCACCATTAGGACCGAGCAAAGCAATAATCTCGCCCTTCGAAATATCCAGACTTATATCTTTAAGCGCTTCAAATCCATCGGAATAGGTTTTACAAAGGTTTTGAATGGAAAGAATTGGTTCTGCAGTATTTGTCATGGGCGAGAGAGTATGAAGAGAGTTAATCTGAATTACAATGTTTACTATCGATTGCTATTTTTAGGCTCTTGCTGAACAATTGGGTCCAGAATTCAGCAGGCGAGAACAACACCATGATAACAACGCTAAAAACACTTACCGGGCTTGGTCTTTTTGCAGGCATATTAGGCTTTTCGCCTGTATTTTCCGCGCAAAACATAGAACCAGCCCTAAACGGCAATGAACTTGAATTGACGCAATGGTTGGAGGATGAAGAAGGCAATATGCTCGAATTGCTGGAGCGTCTAGTGAATATAAATTCCGGTAGTTTGAATAAAGCCGGTGTCGATGAAATGGCCGCTATTTTGAGCCGCGAGCTTCGCGATTTGGGTTTCTCCATTTCGTCATTTCCAGGTGAAGTCATTGCGATGCCGAGTTGCCCAGGCAGTAACTACAACGTCGATGTGGCAGACCATGTGCTAGCAAGCAAATCAGGCTCAGGGAAAAAACTTCTGTTAATGGGACACCTGGATACAGTATTTCCACCTAGCAGCCAGTTTCAAACTTTCAGACGCAATGGCAACACCATGTACGGCCCAGGCGTTAGCGATATGAAAGGTGGCCTGGTGGTCATGTTGTATGCACTGAAAGCATTGGAGAAATTTGGTCTGCTGGAGGACAAAAGCATGACCATTCTTCTCAACAGCGATGAAGAAATGGGTTCTCTTTCTTCACGCAAATATGTTGAAGAACAAGCCCTTCTGCATGACTACGGGTTGGTCTATGAATCTGGCACCAATATGGTAAGAACTCGAAAGGGATTGGGGCAAGCTAGGTTTGTGGTTCATGGTCGCGCCTCTCACGCCGGAGGTGCTCATCAGGAAGGCCGCTCTGCTATCAAAGAACTGGCTTATAAAATAGTCGAGTTAGAAAATATGACTGACTACGAGTCCGGTGTTACAGTAAATGTCGGTGTGGTTAGTGGCGGTGAAGCAAGAAACACAATCTCTCCCTGTGCTGAAGCCCTAGTGGATTTGCGGTATCCCGAACCACAACAGGGACTCGACGCCAGAGATCAGTTTGAAAGCATATTCGGCGATGTATTAAGTTATCCTGTGGAAACAAGAGACATCACCACCGACAGTTGGATCAATTTGCATCGACCACCGAAAATACCAACTCCTGAGTCAGATCATCTATTGGATAGAACCCTGGCGATAGGGAGATTACTTGGGATGAATATTGGCACTACTGATTCTGGCGGCGGCACTGATGGCTCTTTGGCGCAAGGAGTGGGCTTGCCAACTCTGGACTCGCTTGGCAGCTCTGGCACGGGTGCCCACTCCGAACGCGAACAAGGGATAGTCAGCTCGCTAGTGGATAGAGCCCAACTTAGTGCTGTTCTCATTCAAAGGATTGTGGCGGAGCAAGACTGACGCAAAACGCTATTAAGAGGGGTCAAGAGAACTGATCCCACTTCCAGCTAAACTACTTCAATAGTGCTCCAGATCAAAGACTCTGACGCCTTTTACTCAGAGCCCTTTTGCCCAGAGCCCTTTCACACACAGCCACCACGCGCTATTATCCAAGATAACTACTTCATTAGGGGAAACGATAATGAATCGGATTTTACTAACCCGCTCAATAAAACGCTTTTGCTGTGTATTAGCCTTATTCTCTCTTACGTCGCTCAACGCCTCGGCCCAGACATTCCAGGAAATTGTAATGGATGTTCACAAAGAGCCGACGTGCGGTTGTTGTGTAGGCTGGATCGCCCACATGGATGAGCAGGGTTTTATATCAAATGTAAACCACCCAAATAATATTAGTAGCGTAAAACAGGAACTGGGTTTATTGCCCGAATGGCAATCTTGTCATACCGCTGTGACCAAGGAGGGCTATGTATTTGAAGGTCATGTGCCAGCCAAATTCATCAAGCAATTCATGGCGTCACCTCCAGCAAATGCGCTAGGTTTGGCTGCTCCGGGCATGCCCATGGGTAGCCCTGGAATGGAGATGGGGGATAGATTCTCTCCCTATAACATCATTTTGATGAAGAAAGACGGCACATCAGAGGTTTTCGCCAGCATCGCCAACGCGGCAGAGCAATACTAGCGTTCAGCCTGCCCACGCCAACATCAAGCTGACAATAGCTCTCAGTCAACGAATAGGCTGTAGGCCCTCAGGATCAGGCCTGAATATCAGGTAGCGAATATCCGAATCCAGAGAACTCCACCAGTGGGGTGTGTTTCCCGGTATAATCACCACGTCACCTGGAACCACCTTACGACTGACTCCCCCCTCGATTGCAGTACCTGCAAAATTAGGCCGGTTGGTGTTGGGGCTTAAGCCAGTACTACTCTCCTCTGCAAGCCTGCCACCCGTAACGAGGGTGCCGGAACCTTCGAGCATGTAATATATCTCAGATACACTGGTCTCGTGCCGAATTGCTCTTCCAGACAACGACTGAGGCCTAAACACGCCGTATACGCCTGCCTTATACCCGCCAACATCGGCAATACGGATTGGCCTGTCACTGATACGATCTTTGGGCAGTCCATCGATAAAACTATTGATGTCGACGGCCGTCACATCAACAGCAGGTATCGAAGTCTGTGCAAAGAGCACCGCGGTATAGAGAATTCCGGCAAGAACAATACTGGTTTTGAACATGGTGATGTCTCCTTTGGGGGGATGCGCTGATGTAAATTACAGGTGGGGCATTGTAAAACAGAGGAAATGATTACGCGATACTGATTTGATCGCTGCCAGAAACCAGATAAAATCACTATAATCCCGAAATAGAGGGCCTTTGACCTTTATTCAGAATTTCTCCCCAGAATTTGCCTGGGTACGTTATAGACGGAACTGGCAATGAAGACTCCAGTAGGCCTTTCTTCACTCTTACTCCTGATCGGGTCAGTCTGGGCAGTGGACGCTACAATTTCAACTGACAATTTCTCATTGTTCGATCAACACGGTCATTTCCACCAGATGAGTTCTTATAACCATCACAAAGGCATCGTGCTGCTCACCCGAAGTAGCGAATGTGCAACTGTAGCTGAAATCGCTAGTGCCTATTCAGAAATAAAAACCCGATTTGTCGATCTAGGGTTCGAATTCATGATGTTAAATTCCAGCACATCAACAGACCGCGACAAAATAAGTCTGGAAATAGGCGACCTGGGTTTGAATCTCCCAGTATTGATGGACGAGAATCTACTCGTATCCAGATTTCTCGGCGTCAATAAAACTAACGAGATTCTAGTTTATGAGCCAAGAAGTTCTACTGTAATTTATCGTGGTTCTGCGGATCGCAACCTAGAAGTGGCCTTATTCTCTATTTTAGCCGGCGAACCGGTTATGAATTCCTTAAGCAATACATCTGGGTGTGAAATCGATTACACGGCTGCTGAGTAACGACGTGCTGTAAAGTTTTTCGCAACTGACTTTTGCCGTTCCAAAATAAAAGAAAGAATCGGTGACATCAAAAAATCATCTAATCTTGATCAAGTAAAAGAAGGCTCAGGAAAATATTGCATGAGCCCGCTTCAATAAATACAGAAATTTCTGCCATCCAGGCAATGAGACTATTAATTCAAACGTACAGGTGAAATATCCAGGCCAGTGCACCTCTGATCAAATAGTTCTGATTTAAGGCCCTAAATATATTCGCTTGACTGGACTTTCTTGTCGCTTTAATAAAGACTCTCTCTGCTGGCCAATACTAATAAAAATCATTACCGGGGGCACTATGGCAACTCGCATCGGGTTTTCCATTCTTTTGATGGTTCTCATCAGCGGTCTACAAGCACAGGAGCTGGAGCCAGGCTACATCGACCCGTACCCAATTTTGCAAGCTGCCGCCGAAGCCATCGGCACCGAGGCGCTTAACTGCATCAGCATTTCAGGCAGCGCCTATAGCGGCGAGGTGGGCCAGCAACGTCTCAATGGTTATGAAGTGGATTGGCCTAGAGGCGAGCCGCTAACCAATTACACGCGCACCATAAACTGGGATACCGGCACCATGGTTGAGAGTTTCGACCGTGAGCCGGGCAATAACCCCGCCTCCTGGAAGTATGGCCTTGGCTGGAAAGGGGGAACTCCTGTGCAAACCGAGCGCCGCCAAATATTCACAGTCAGCGGCAACACGGCCTGGCACCAGGACGGTAATAATGCTGCCCCAGTGATAGCGCCACCGGATGACGCAGAACGCTGGCAGTTAGATATGTGGCTGAACCCC
>CAVOCG010000125.1:0-7790 GCA_963694095.1 Gammaproteobacteria bacterium | reverse complement strand
GATGGATCCCTTACAAACGAAAACGGGGAGGTGATGGTCTATGATTCAACTGGAAACTTGGCACCTGCTCCAAATAATCCGCAACAAGCAGAGATTTCGGTTCCTGCCACAGAAAATAAAACGGTGCTAGCATTCGTTGCTTTGCCAACGCTTGGATCTTTAGCATATAAAGCGGTGCTATTAGAAACCGGTCGGACTGATCTTGTTGGTTTCAATTACGCAGAACATTTGTCTGTGAAGCAAGATATGAATCCGAAGGTGTTGGATTCATACTTAAGCTCGCAGTCCGGTAGCGAGCTCGTGGAAAAGCTTGGATCTGTAAGTGTTGATGAATTATTTGCCATGGCTTCATCTGAAAAAATTCAAGAATTAGTGAGTAAGTTCTCGGACGATCAAGTATTTTTAGATTATCTCGATTCTGAAACTGCTCTCGTTTCTCCCAAACAGGGATCAGTTAGGTATGAGAAGTTATTGGAAGATACAGGTAGAGTGGATTTGGATAACTTTGATTATACAACGCATATTTATTCCGTCACTGCGGCCGAGCAAGCGCTCTCTCAAGTTGGGATGACAGGCAAGTACTCTTTAATAAAAGTATTGGAAAGTAATTCTGTAACGGTTGACACATCAGTTATTGAATTACCCCAAGCGTTGATCGGGGGTGGCGGAGATGATGGTGTTTTTGGTGGCTTAGGTGATGACGTTCTGATTAGGAGTGAGGGCAACGATCGGTTAGAAGGTGGAGACGGGTTAGATAGTGTAATAGCTGCTGAGCCCATGGATTCGGTTAAGATCCAAAGAGACTTGAAAACCGGCACTTGGACGCTAACGAATGGAAAGGGTCAAGATACACTTGTTGAGATAGAGCGTGTTCTCTTCAAGGATAAGGCTATCGCGTTAGATTTGGACGGTAATGCTGGAAGCGTCGCAAAGGTTTTGGGTGCTTTTATAGGAACAGATGCCGTGAAGAATGGGGCTATGGTAGGGGTTGGGTTAAAGTTTATTGACGACGGCAAAACTTATGAGCAGTTAATGCAAGCGGCGATCGATGCGGTGCTTGGACCAGAACCCTCAGGAGAGGCAGCTGTTGGGCTTTTTTATAAAAATCTTACCGGGACTCAAGCGCCGAATGAAATTCTAGATACCTATTCAAAGCTTATAGATAGTGGAGAATTAACTGTACTTGATTTGGCTTTACAGGTTGCGGATACAGATTTAAATAAACAAAACATAGATTTGATTGGGCTTTCAGCTACTGGTCTTGAGTATTTTTAAAAAATATTGAAATATTTGGAACTCTATCTAGGAACATTCTTTGAAAATCATTAGGGTTGTTTCAATACCTGCCTATCTATCCGTCTAAGACTATAGGTCTATAAGCTATTTAACCCCTCAAAACTATACTGGGATGCGTTCATAATTATACCCCCCCGGGACACACCCCCTGAAGTAAAAATGACTTCCAGCACACCCCTATACAGACTACTGTGAACGAACGGTTAGCTAATTCACAGAGCCACTCATCTCTACCTTTGTCTCCCTACTTCTTATAGGGTTTGCAGGGGTTTTTATGGTCAGGATTTTGAAGAGACCAAGCGGTTAGCAGAGCAAGGAGATAATGTATCCGGTTTTCCAGATTATCAGAGAGATGAATATATAAGTTCTTGGGTTGATGAAGATGGCGATTGCCAGAACCTTAGGCATGAAATGCTAATACACCATAGCCCGCGTGAAGTAACTTTTACAAACTCCAACCGATGTACCGTTACTGGGGGGCTTTGGCTTGATCCCTATTTAAGCAAAGCTATCAACCTACACGCTGTAGTATAATCTGGATTGTCAATCTCTCAAGAAGAGGCAATATGTATTGAGAGTAAATATTTTTACATAAATGTACCGTGCAAAAATAGCCATCTTTCACCCAGAATAACGAAAGGTAAGATTGTGTAAATTACGCCGGAGCGTCCGCCTACGGGGAAAATCACAATGGGGTATCGTCAGTTAATATCCACTGCAAATTCTTTTAGCTTTCCAAGTGGGACTATCTCAAGAGCACGCTTATGCGTACGAGTAAGGTACACCTTGGGTGCCATATTCTGATCATAGGCCTGCAGCCAACGAGCAGCACAGAGACACCATGAGTCCCCTGGGTTCAATCCCGGGAATCCAAAATCTGGCATAGGTGTAGAGAGATCATTACCCTGAAATCGTGAGAATTCAAGAAATTGCTGGCTGACTTGAATACAAACAGTGTGGGAACCGAAATCTCCATCACTAGTATTGCAACAGCCGTCACGAAAAAATCCAGTTATAGGATCTGTGCCGCAGGGCAAAAGGGGCTCGTCAAAAACGTTGAGAGAGTCATCCATGTTGGGAGAACTGCTTAGGGAATTTTGTGGTTTTTAGTGGCAAGTGGAATTCCGAAAATTATTACTATAATCTAATACATTAATATCATCTATTGGTTCCGAAAACAATTTTTGTCTTTCTACTCGGTTACGCTTTGCGCCTCCAAGAATTCTTTTGTATTCATAATCTCGCCCTCTCTAATGAATATTGGCTTCGGTTTTAACGTTTTTTACAAATGTTTCTAAACTGTTTATCTTTCTCTTTCTAGTACCGTATTGCTCACGATTTTTTATAGCTTTAATCATCTGTCTTAAGTCCGCTAATACTTTGCGATGTCCCTTGGCACAATTTTTCCATCTGCTAAGACAACAACTCCGCTTAGTAAATATGCAATCCCTATTGAAAAAAATATCCAGTCAATCACTAATGTACCCCTACCTAGCATGAGTTATACGCTTTGATATTGAGGCAAATACAGGTCTGTTCTTAATGTAGGAAGTAGTAGACACAAGAGCACCGGTGTAGCCCTTGCCCTTATTAATCTGTAGTCCATAAGCCGGGACCGTTTATCCCTGGATAACTTCACCAATGACTACTGAATCCTTTCAAAGCTAAATAATGTGCGACGCTGGATGCGCCACCCATCAGTGGTGCGCACGAAAACATCCTCGTAATAGCCAGATGCTATCATCGCCGGCGGTCGTACCGTAACATCCAGCAATAGGTAATAGGTTCGCGCCTCCGCGCCATTTTTGGTCGCTGATATAAGGAAACTTCCGTTCATGTGGCGTCTGCCTACATCACCAGTTTTTCCCTGATAGCGTTCAGCACGATCAGCTCTTAGTGCCTCGATACCTACTATATCCCGCCCACCTCTCGTCATCACCGCATCTTCAGCGAATGCCGATAGGAACAGTTCAGCATCCCGAAAATCACTACCCTGATTGTATCGTGCATAAAGCGCTTTGATTTCTTCGTAATCTTGGCCGGTAAGCGAGGTTGAGGCTGAATCCTGAGCGTTCACGAATCCGACTCCCGCCAAAGCAACCACGAGTGTTGTCACAACTAACTCTGATTTAAAACGCCAACAAATTCTATTCATAATTTTCTTCTAACTAAAAATATTGGGACCTTATTCTTGTTTTAAATCGACGCCTTCCGGCCAAGAGCTGACATTAAGAAGGGGCTCAAACCTCCTTTTAATTAATTCCTATCCTGCATCTAGTCCTCTAGAGTAACTTATCTAATTCCCCCGTGGACCCAACCAAACACCCTCAAGTTGTTAGTCGGTAGCAAAACAGAAGAATAATCCTGCCCCCCCGGTTGCTACCAGATTTTCCTGACCACAGCCACGGCTGGAATGGACTGAATTCCAGGAAGCATTTGCTCCGCCCAGACGATCATGATGACCTAGCATCGCACTTCCATCGCTATTACTGGTCCAGTTATTACAAGTTGTGTTAATAGCATTTCCTGCAACAAGCCGACCCTTCGAATCAGAACCTGTAAGGATGTCATGCTGGTTTGGTTGGTCGCCAACACCATTGACTAGCTCACCATTTTCATCGACTGCAGTGGGTTTACGGATATTATTTTGATCTTCGTGCAAGCCATCGAGATCCCAAGCGATAGCAACGCCGTTCGCATTATACCAGGGGCCACTACCGATACGATCACGGGCATTCACGAGAGGGAGACCACCACTGGGGGCCTGACTCAGATAAGCTCGCCAACTTGTCTTATCACTGCCAGCGGCATCAGCTAAAACGGCGCAATAAGCGTCAGCACCGGCCATACCACCAAGGTTAGCTCCATCTCCACCCCCGACACTGGTCACAAAAAAGCTCATCGGCTCTTGATTCTGTGAAAGGGCAGGAATTGCAAATCCTGTTATTGCGGTCAATAAAAATAAATATCTTGCAGTTTTCATAGCTTTAATTTTTATACCTTTTACTGTTGTCGTGAATGAGTGTATGAGTATATGTAAAAAAATTGAATGATCCAACATTTTATTCTAGTTATTCAAATTAACTGATTTAAACGGCATCAATTGCTTTCCTAAACATTTTCTCTGTCATGCCAAAATACTCAGCCATCTGAGCTTTTGTACACACCGTGGATTTGATCTATGACTCTATCCCCAACTATCGGTGCGCGTTCAATCCACCCAAGGTAAATCATCACTCTTTCAACAATGAGATCAGCTAAATTAACAGCGATTCAGTAATGGGATGGAAACAAGATACCACTCGCTTCAGTGAATCAGCTGTTAATGCGGGAACGCCGTAAACTTCGACGGGCACTCCATGCTTAGTTTGCACTGCCTCCACTAAAAGATCGAAATCTCCGTCACCAGATAGAAGGAAGATTCTATCTAGCGAGGGAGAGTTTTGCAGCACATCCACCGTAATACCGACATCCCAATCACCCTTAGCGGATCCATCAGCCCGCTGAATATAGGGTTTCAGTCGGATACTAAATCCAATATGACGGAGGGCACTCTGAAATTTTCTTTGGCTTTCATCGCTGCGATCCGTGGCATAGGCATTCGCTACAACGATGTCCCCCTTAAGCGATAGAATTTGCCATAGCGCGCGGTAATTAAAGGACCTCCCAAAAGCATCCCTTGTTGTGTAGTAGATATTCTGGACATCCACAAAAACGCCTATTCTTGTAGCGTGCGGGCTCACAGATACTCAATAGTGAATTTGGAAAAAAGTGTAATAAAGTTACTCCATTACCTAAATAGTCCACTTATTATCGTCAGGCTCATCAGTTAGAAGCGCTGACGTGTGCCGGCATACTGAGCGTCGGTATCTGACCTTCACTTACTATACAGTGTATACCTTGTTTTAAAATAGCTCTTCCCGAACCAGTTGTACACACCCACTAAAAACGATTCTAGCTCTGCAAAGTAGCCTTTTAAAGGTGTTGCCTGACACTAAATCGAGTATCTTCTTGGTATGAAATTAGAGGAGTCTAAGAAAATGCCTAAAGGTTACTGGATTAACCATGTTGAAGAAATTATCGACCAAGAGACCTTCGGCAGAAGGGTCTTTGTATACAGGTTATAGTTACTGCACCCACCCCCTTTCCAACACACCGCTCAGCCCGAACACTCACCCCTGGGGCACATCCCGATAAGTCAGAATGGTTCCATTGTACCCCTATACATACTATTGTGGACGAACGGTTAGCTAATGCCGAGAACAAAGCTATGAAGCCACTCATCTCTACCTATGTCTCCCTATTGCTGCTTGGGTTTGCAGGGGGTTCATATGGACAGAGTTTTGAAGGGACCAAGCCGTTAGCAGAGTATGGAGATAATGTATCTGGTTTTCCAGATTATCAGAGAGATGAATATATAAGTTCTTGGATTGATGAAGATGGCGATTGCCAGAATCTTAGGCATGGAATGCTAATACTCCATAGCCAGCGTGAAGTAACTTTTACAAACTCAAACCGATGTGCCGTTACTGAGGGGCTTTGGCTTGACCCCTATTTAGGCAAACTTATTACCATGGCTAGTGATTTAGATGTTGACCATGTCATACCACTCGCATATGTCCATGCAAATGGAGGAGCCGATTGGTCAATATCAAACAAACAAAGATTTGTAGTAGATGAAACGAATTTATTGCTAGTAGATGACGGTGAAAATCAATCTAAAGGGGCTAAGGGTCCATCTGAATATTTGCCTAGAAAAGAGTTTCAGTGCGCTTATGCTCAAATATGGCAATTAGTTGCCACAAAATATGAGCTAGAAGTGCCTCACACAGACAGCCGCGTACTACTCAATATATCAACTGAATGCTCCGGACTATAACTAATAAAATCCGGGAGAGGACTTTAAAATTAAATATAAAATATTGATATATATGAATATATGGTATTAAAAAGTTAAAAATGTTACTAACAATGAAGAGTTTGAAACAACCTTCTAACTATCTAAAAGTAGAAAGGATCGAGGGTATTATGTATGAGCTACTGACAAAAATTGTTCTTTCCTCATTTCCCATAATTCTTGTGGCGTGCGGCCCAAATAATAATGAAATGTATGACTCGGGTTACAGCGATGGCTATGCCGTTGGATACAATACGACCTGTCAAGTTAGAGCTACTCTGATAAGTGATTACGACAATGATGGATATCGCTCAGATTACAGAGATGGCTACGCTGAGGGTGCTAGCGATTGCAGGAACTCTGACACATGAAAAAAGTAACAACACCTTACAGACCATATTTAAGAGAGATTCTAAAGCTACTTGGTGGTCTTGTCGCACTTTTCGTAGTTGCGGGAATTGTTGCGTTCAATTGGGATGGTGTTGAATTTCAATATAATAAACTATTCTGTATTTCTGTTGCTGCTAATGCACAGGAGACAGAAGAAGAAATTATTGAGTTAATTAAAACTGAATACATGGAATATATTGAGGACTTCATAGCGCGAGATTTTGAAGCTGTGGCAACTCACTTTCAAGTCCCTACAATGTTCAGAGCGCCCTCGCTGACGGTTGTAACCTCTCATCAAGAAATAGCTCAGCGTTATGCCAATAACCCAATCCAAGAGGGTTACGAGTACACCACTGCTGATAGGCTGGACGTGCACAAGCTCAGCCAAGATGTTTATTATGCTGATGTGGACTTCAGGCGATACAATGACTCAGACGAGGTAATCTTACAATCAAGAAGCATTTACTTTTTTTCTAAGGATACTGGTAGCTGGAAGATGTTTTATATGAACGGCCCTACAAACTAGAAGTAAACACTCTACCTAGTGGCATTATTTATAACCACCTCGGAATCTGCACAAAGGTTTAATCTGCAATTAGATATTGGAAAGATGCACCTTGATGCAATCAGAAAGCTAGGTAGTGGTTAAGTCTTTGTGCAGATCCCACCTTGAGCAAAGGAAGAGCCGCCATAAATATGCATGCTAGAGAGAAATGTTAATTCCTCTTTCTTAATAGAAACTGTTAAATACCCATGTGAGAGTTCGTCTTTGCAGATAACATAAATAGGCGGCAGAAATGTCGAGCATGAACAGAAAATATAGAGAACTTCTAAGCTGGAGATAGAAAAGCATGCGTTACTATTCTAAATGACAGGATAACCAGACTGAAAGTGATCACTTATATGAAGGGAGAACCAAGAAGAACAACTGGCGTTTTAGTTCGTCGTAAGAATCGCGATTAATTTCTACATAGCCCACCACCCCCCAAAGGCTATTTGAACCCCCATGTGCATATAGAAAGTGCAGCAGATCTTTAACCCCCGGGGGGCTTTGCATCCGGTCAAAAGTTATAATTGACCTGCCCACCCGCAAAAGGTAAGTAGGAAAAAATAGGAATGGATTTTGATACAAATTATGCCACTGCTACCTATATTGATAGTTTAGGCGCAGAGGCTCTTGAGAAAGCTATATCATATACCGCAGGAG
>CAVOCG010000124.1:0-7880 GCA_963694095.1 Gammaproteobacteria bacterium | reverse complement strand
CCGCTCAACATATTGCAAAACCTCCTATCTATATTTGGTTAAACATCTCTAGCAAGGCTTGACTATCAGCTTAAAAGCAATTAAATTAACGGTGTTAATTTAATTAGATTAAGTAAGTCGGTACTTATTCTCGTTGAAAGTTGTACCGATTAGTTTGACGCGTTAAGCCAAATCAACAAAAAGGATAATCAAGTGATAGAAACCCTATTTGGTTTTTACAGTAAGAGTCCGTCGGCTGAGTCTGGTGATCCCAGCGATGCTGATGTGGCCAAATAAATTAAGCGCCGCAAGTGGTCGGTATTTCTGGCCATCACTTTTGGTTACGGTTTTTACTACGTTTGCCACTTAAGCTTTAGCGTCGCCAAGAAGTCCATGGCCGACGCCGAGATATTCACTGCTTCTGAAATGGGCATTATCGGCTCCGCACTTTTCTTTGCGTACGCCTTTGGCAAGCTCACCAACGGCATTCTGGCGGATCGAGTTAATGTTCGCAGATTTATGGCCACCGGCCTTCTGATCTCGGCCCTGATTAATATAGCCCTGGGTTATACCACCACCTTCTGGTTTTTCCTTGTGCTCTGGGGCTTCAACGGTTGGTTTCAGTCTTTTGGTGCACCCTCCAGCGTTGTCTCTATCTCTCATTGGTTTGGGGGCAAAGAGCGCGGATCTTTTTACGGTATGTGGAGCAGTAGCCGCAACATAGGCGAAGCCATTACCTTTATCGGCATTGCCATCATCGTCAGCAGTTTTGGTTGGATGTGGGGGTTCCGGGTCGCCGGTATTCTCTGTCTGATTATGGCGTTTGTAATGTCGCGCTATCTATTTGAACGACCCGAGGTCTACGGACTGCCGGGCGTGGTACATCCCGCTTCAACAGTCCCCCGAAGTATTGGTCAGCAACAATGGGCAGTCTTTAAGAACCCCGCAGTTTGGATACTCGCTCGGGCCTGCGGATCCATTGATCGATACCTTGAGCATGGTGCTCTTCGGTTTAGCCCTGGGCGTTCTTTTGGTATATCTCGGTGGATTAATGGCCGTGGATATCTGCTCCAAAGAAGCCTCGGGCACGGCCTTGGGCATTGTCGGAGTGGCGAGCTATATCGGTGCAGGTTTGCAGGATATTGTCAGCGGTATTCTTATTGATGAGGCTAAGGTAGTGGTGGATGGCGTGACTATCTACAACTTCGATGCGGCGGGAAATTTGTGGATTGGCTCGGCTATTGTCTCTTTAATACTTGCCACTCTCGTTTGGAGCGCTAAGTCGCCTGACGATTAAATGTGGTACTTATGTGCTGCTTCTTTTTTTCCGTTTTATTTAGATTTGGATTTTTATGAATATTTTGGTAGTTGGTGGAGCCGGTTATATCGGCTCTCACATGGTCAAGCTTTTAGGCAGCGAGCGGTTCGAGGTTAGCACCCTAGATAACCTTTCTGAGGGTTATGAAGATGCGGTGCTTGCGGGCAGATTTATTAAGGGTGATTTCGGCGACGCTGAGTTTATAGATCAACTCTTTTCTGAAAATAAGTTCGATGCGGTAATGCATTTTGCCTCAAGCATTCAGGTAGGCGAGTCGGTTACCAATCCGGCCAAGTATTACAAAAACAACGTTACTAATACTCAGACCCTGCTGGACTGTATGGTCAAGCATGGCGTGCTTTCTTTTATATTTTCATCGACGGCAGCTGTGTTTGGTGAGCCCGCGTATTCTCCAATCGACGAAGCGCATATTAATCTGCCGATTAATCCCTATGGCCGCAGTAAATATATGGTCGAGCAAATATTGGAAGACTATGACCATGCTTATGGGCTGAAGTCTGTGTGCTTGAGGTACTTTAACGCTGCCGGAGCTGATCCTGAAGGCGAACTCGGCGAGCGCCACTTGCCTGAGACCCACCTTATTCCATTGATACTTCAGGCGGCCTCAGGCCGACGTGATGCGATAAGTATTTTTGGAGATGATTACGACACACCAGACGGATCCTGCGTTCGCGACTATATACATATCAGCGATCTGGCGGACGCGCATCTACTTGCTCTGAAAGGGCTTTTAGATGGCGGCTCTAGCGCAAAATATAATCTCGGCAATGGCGATGGTTTTTCGGTAATTGAAGTTATCGAAGCCGTTCGAAAGGTTACTGGCAAAGACTTTGCGGTGAAACACGAAGCCCGTCGAGATGGAGATTCTGCTCGCCTGATAGCAGATTCCAGCCTTGCCAAATCCGTCTTAGGTTGGCGGCCGCAATATGCAGACCTGGAAGTAATTATTGAACACGCTTGGCAGTGGGAGCAAAAGTTCTGAAAATGGGGCGCAGGGAAATCCAAATGAAAGTCCGTCAGGTCATATTTGATCTGGGAGGCGTGTTAGTTGAGTGGAATCCCCATTCTTTGGTAAAAAAGCATATTGAGGATGAAGCTGTTCAGGCAATAGTCTTGAATGAAATCCTTCTACATCCCGATTGGTTGGAGCTTGATAAAGGCAGTATTTCTGAATCAGAAGCCGCGATTCAAATCTCGCAAAGGTCATCACTAAACCATAACTTTGTATTAGAGATTTTCGAAAGAGTCCGTGAGTTTTTTACCCTTATTGAGCAGAGCGAAGACTTGCTAAATAAACTGGTAGACCACGGTATTCCCTGCTATGCGCTGTCAAATATGTCTGTCGAAAATTATGAATATCTGAGCAGCAATTTTGACTTTTTCAAGCAGTTCAAAGGCGCGGTTATTTCGGGGCATGAATCCCTGATTAAACCTGATCAAGAAATTTATCGACTTATTTGTGAAAGATTTCAGCTCAATCCAGCAGAAACACTTTTTATAGACGACACACTAGCAAACTGTGAAGCGGCGCAATCCGTAGGTATGCAAACTGTTCACTTTGACCGCGACTACCCCCTGAACATAGACAAAATAATTTCCGCCGAGCCTGCGCTCGTCGGCTAACTTAGAGAACGGAAACCTTCTGAATGACTGATATTAACTTGGCAGAAATACCCCATCGCCGGAAGAACCTATTAACAGGTGAATGGGTATTGGTATCGCCTCATCGCAATAAGCGTCCATGGCAAGGTCAGTTGGAAAGCACCAAAGCAGATGTACTTCCGCACTATGACGAGACCTGCTATCTGTGCCCGGGCAATTTCCGAGCTGGCGGACATAAAAACCCGAGCTACCAAGATACTTTTGCTTTTGATAACGACTTTGCCGCCCTAGTTCCTCGAGAGGTTGGTGCTACTGATTTGTCCGAGGGCTTACTGCAGGCTCATCCCGAAACCGGTATTTGCCGGGTAATTTGTTTTTCTCCCCGGCACGACTTATCTATGGCGGAAATGCGTCAAGACCAGTTGGAAAAAGTGGTAGACCTATGGCAGAAAGAATATCGAACCCTTGGTGCGTATGAAGATATTAATTACGTGCAAATTTTTGAAAACAAAGGTTCGGTAATGGGTTGCAGCAACCCGCATCCCCACGGTCAAATTTGGTCGCAATGCTCGGTTCCTGATGAACCCAAGAGAGAGCTAGAGCGCATGACGGCCTATTTAGAAGAGAATGGTCAGCCTCTGCTGATTGACTACCTTAATCTGGAGTTAGAGCAAAAGGATCGCATTGTTTGTGAAAATGATGGTTTTGTAGCCTTGGTACCCTTTTGGGCGACTTGGCCCTTTGAAATATTGGTATTGCCGCGCCGTCAGATGGAAAGCCTTGACGCCATGACTGATGCGGAAAAGGTTCTGCATGCAGAGATCCTAAAGTGCGTAACGGTCAGATACGACAATTTGTTCCAAGTTTCCTTTCCCTATTCATCCGGAATTCATCAGTCGCCGACCGACGGCAAACCGCATCCGGAATGCACCTTTCATATGCACTTTTTTCCGCCGCTATTACGTTCAGCTTCGGTGAAAAAGTTTATGGTTGGATATGAAATGTTAGGCGGTTCGCAAAGAGATATAACGCCTGAAACTAGCGCGCAATTGCTTAGAGATCTCGGCGATTTGCACTATAAAGTCGATCCGAATAGCGAGTATTCTAAAAGCTTATAGCGAACAAACTGTTTAACCCTGAGGCTTAAAGGCCGTATTCAAACAACCGGACATAGGTTAATAATACAAAAATGCACATAGCGGAAAGATGTCTAACTAAATTCAAAACCCAGTTTGGCCAAGATGCCGAGGCTAGCTATTTCTCGCCTGGGCGTGTGAATTTATTAGGAGAGCATACCGACTACAACGGCGGCTGGGTCCTGCCGGCTGCAGTGAATCTGGGCACTCATTTTGCTGTAGGCAAAAATAATACTAATCAATTACGTGTCTTTTCTGACCTGCTTGGACCGGCAACACCAATAGAATTGTCTGAAATTGCTTCAGCCAAACCCCAGGATTCTTGGCAGGACTATATTGCAGGTGTGGCTATTCAGCTGGTGCCTATTGCAGAATCGCCCTTTGGGTTGGATATATATTTGACCGGTGATTTGCCAGTGGGTGCGGGTATGTCTTCATCTGCATCGCTGACTACGGGATTGGCGGTTATTTTTAATGACTACTGGCAACTTAGAATGGGCATCGCCGAGATCGCCGCAGTGGGCCAAAAGGCAGAGAATGATTTTGTGGGTTTGGCCTGCGGAATTCTGGACCCCTTTGCTATTGCCGCGGGCGCCGAAAATCACCTGATATCCCTAGATTGCAGTTCTCTTGATTACGAGCTGGTGCCATTTTCAGGAAATAAATACCAAATTCTGGTAGCGGATACTCAGGTGCAGCGGAAGCTTTCGGACTCCCACTACAATCTTCGACGAGAAGAGTGCCAGAGAGCGCTTCAGGAGCTTCAAATCGATTTGGATATCAGTTCGCTAAGCGAAGCTAGCTTGGATGACTTGTTTAACTCGGGCCTGCTTAATAAAGACGAAATAGCATTTTACAGAGCGCGACATGTACTGGCTGAAAATAATCGAGTAATTGCCTCGGTAGATGCTCTGAAAAGCGGTGACATGGATCGCTTTGGCGTCCTAATGAATGAATCCCATATGTCATTGCGGGACGATTATGAGGTTTCCTGTGAACATCTCGATATTATGGTTGATGAGGCAAATTCTTTGCCCGGTATTCTTGGAGCAAAAATGACTGGCGCCGGTTTTGGCGGCTGTGTTGTAGCAATTTGCGAAGCGGATAGAGTGGAATGGAACAGCGCAAAATTGGCAGAAGCTTATCTTGCCAAATCAGGCATAACGCCGAAGATTTATTTGGTTAAACCTTCTCAGGGCGCAGGAATTTCTGATCCATTTGATGGAGCAGGAGCGCAGAGGTCGGGTTTATGGTGATCCAGTGCCACATTTGTTTGTTGATGCCTGCGCACGTTATGTAAAGGAGATGACTAAAAAAAGCCGTGATCGAGATATTCAGGATTTGAAGACTGTGATGCCTTATATCGGGCATTTGGAGCTCAAACAAATTCATTTAGGGACCCTACAGAGGTTTATTGATGAGCGCGGTGAGCTGGAGTGGGATGACGGCACTGTTGTGCTTACAGCTCTTTTACGTACAGCCCGAAAAATCATGGATGGAGAGGTCTTTCCGTGAAGGTTGCGATAATCGGCTTTGGTGAAGCGGGGAAGATGTTCGCAGAGCATTTACAGAGTCATGCTGATGTCCATGTCTACGATATAAAACAAGATGCTGAAATAAAAGCCCAAGTAGAGCAGTCTGGTATTCAGTTCCAGACCAATCTTGCTGACGCCTTGCGGGATTCTGCATTTATACTCTCTCTTGTTACCGCAGATCAGGCACCTATAGCGGCAAGCAAAGCTGGTGTGCATTTACGTCCAGACCAATATTTTTTGGAGATGAACTCTATAGCGCCGCAAACAAAACAAGCGAATATTCGATCCTGTTGCAATCTCGTTGACGTTGCGATTATGGCGCCAGTCTACCCTCTGAAAGCGTCTGTACCACTGCTTTTATCTCACCCAGAGGGGCAGGCGCTCAGCCATGAACTCAATTCGCTAGGCCTAAATAGTCGATATGTTGGCGCTGAAATTGGGCGAGCGGCGGCGATAAAAATGTGTCGATCAGTAATGATAAAAGGCATGGAGGCTCTTACCCTTGAGTGTTTTCAAACCGCTCGTTTTTTCGATGTAGAAAACGAAATAAAGGCGTCCTTGGATCACAGTTTTCCTGGCATGGGATGGTGTGAAGATCGTGTCGACTATTGGTTTGAGCGTGCAAACACCCATGGGTTGCGAAGAGCCGAGGAAATGCGCGAGGTGGCAAAACAAGTGTTAAAGGTGTGCCTACAACAGATAGCATTGAGGCACTCTCAGAAAACGATAGTGCAGTAGACGTGATGGGTGATACGAAACTTAAGCTAATCGCACACGAACTTCTTCAGTCTGTTCGATCTAACGCGACGATTGATTGGCATCATAGCGAGATGGCACGAGCGAAAATACGAGTCGCCGTAAAACGCATTCTTAAGAAATATGGTTATCCGCCAGACCTGCAGTCTGCGGCTATACAAACCGTATTGCAGCAGGCTGAGGCTTTCTCTGAGAAGTGGGCTGCATGATAAAAATAATAACTAATTAGCGAGTATTGATATGAACGTGTGGGTGGTAAGAGCAGAATTTGGTAAGCACGCAGATAATTTCCGTAACGGCGGATATGTTGCGCTGGACTTTGATATCTCAGAGCCGTATCCCATTGGTGAGCAGCGTGAAGCTTTTGTAGAGGCCTACAAAAAATACAATCCGTCAGTTTCTAGTAATGTTGTTATTGGTCAGCAAGTCGGGCAGATAACTCGATTTTGCGAGAGCATCGAAGTGGGTGATTATGTCATTACACCGTCGGACAATAATGACGTTCTTTTCTATGGAAAGGTGCTAGACGAGCCTTATCGTTACGAAGCTGTGCCTGCTGATTCTTGCCCATACCGACACAGGCGTAGTGTTAAGTGGAGTAAGAGTACCGCTTCTCGCAGCACCTTCTCTGTCCCATTTCAGAATACGATTCGTTCTTCACTTACTGTTTTTAGTGTCTCTCAAGCGTCTGAATTCTTAACGTCTATTGATGCAGATGGGTATGAACCACCCGAAGCCGCTCCTATCTACAACCCCTATGATAGCGTCATTGAGCAGATACTCACGCTCGATGCGCAAGAGTTTGAAGTGCTAGTCAAAGAGCTGCTACATGCCGTTGGTTTTGAGGAGACCGAAGTCACTGGCAAGACAGGGGATGGGGGAGTGGATGCTACAGGGATACTGAATGTATTCAGTCTTGCTAAAGTACGTGTGTATGTTCAGGCGAAGCGTTACAAGCTTGGAACCAAAATCAATTCCGGTGTTGTGAGGCAGTTGCGGATGGCGATTCCGTCAGGTGGGCAGGGTGCGTTTATCACCACTGCCGATTGCCAGCGCAAGGCGTATGACGTCGCCACAGAAGTGGGCTTTCCTCGCATTGGGCTAATCAATGGTAGGCAGTTGGTTGATTTACTTGTTGAGCATTGGAAGGACATACCAGAGGAATTTCAGAGCAAGTTGGGTCTGAAGATAGGTCTAGTTCTGTCCGGTTGAATCCGGTGTCTCAAGTTGTGACAAACAAATGTGCTAGCGCGAGTTACAAACTTTGTAACTAGGGGACTGCTAAGTTATTGATGAAAATGGAGAAGGTGGGCTGTGCTGGTATCTGTAATGAGTAACCTGATTTACAAGCGAGTTACAAACTTGAAAATAGGCCGTATAACCCATTGTTTTATAATACAAAAATACAGCCCCACTATTGAGTGGGAATAAAATGAAAAGACAAAAAAAGTATCTAATTTTTCTAACATTAGGCGCAATAGGATATTCTTTTATAGCATTCGTTGCTAATAACCAAAGCTTATTAAATTAAAA
>CAVOCG010000123.1:0-7958 GCA_963694095.1 Gammaproteobacteria bacterium | reverse complement strand
GATTCAACCCCCTTTATGAATGTAGTGCCTTCTATCAGCATGCGAGAGAACGAGCGTGGCGCCCATACCGGTGCTGGATGGAATCCAACCTGGCATACACCATTGGACGTCTGGTCAACTTTCGATGATGAGGATTTTCGTCTGGGCCTGAATGCGGCGCAAACAACACTGTCGGCGATTGCTCAGCTAACCGGTACGTCCATTGAAGAATAGCTTTACAGTGCCGCTTAGATTAAGCATTTTAATTTGTTCATTGCTGTGTTCAGCCGCCTTGTTCGCCGCCGATCTAACGGCTCATAATCAAACTGGAAATTACGATTTTTCTATTGTGCACAGAACTGCCCAAGAATTATCTCGCCTGCATAGTTTAATTATCCGCCATGAGGGGGTAGTGGTATTTGAAGAGTACTACAATGGTACGAATCCGAATCGCCCAGCAAATATGAAATCGGCCTCAAAAAGTGTGATCTCCGCGTTGGTTGGAATCGCAATCGATCAGGGTTTAATCGAAAGTGTTGAACAGCGTGTTGCGGACTACTTCCCTGAATTGGATAGCAATGGAAGCAACAGTGAAAAAAGCAATATAACCATAGAAAATTTGCTCACTATGCAATCGGGGCTGGAAACCACCAGTAACCGTAATTATGGTAAGTGGGTATTAAGCGACAACTGGGTTGAATTCGCACTTAACCAGCCATTGGTCGCCAAGCCGGGTACGCAAATGATTTATTCCACCGGTAGTACGCATCTACTATCGGCCATTCTGGCGAAAGCCAGCGGCATGACAACTAAGCAATTTGCCGAACGCATGCTGACCTCAGAATTAGGCTATTCGATGTCCTACTGGCCGCAGGATCCTCAGGGGATTTATTTTGGTGGAAATGACATGGAAATGACACCACGGCAAATGCTGAGATTTGGAACGTTATATTTGAACGATGGTCGCTATAATGACCGACAAATTGTTTCACAGAACTGGATTGAACAGTCATACAAACCCCATGCCTTATCACCCAGAGGCCAGGGTCGCCATTATGGCTATGGCTGGTGGCTACGTGATCTTGCAGGGATGCAGGTGCCGGTTGCCTGGGGTTACGGTGGTCAACTCATCTTTGTTGTAAAGGAATTAGACTTGGTAGTAGTTGCAACGTCCCAAAGCACACCAGGCCCGCAACGCCGGGGGCACTTAGGCAGGCTTTACGATTTGGTGGAGGAATTTGTTTTCTTGCCAATAATAGCTGAAGACACCATAGTCGCAGGTGACTAGTGCGCTTAAGGAATCTTCTGCACAGCCAATACTTCAATCTCAACATTATCATTGATCATATAAAACCAGATTCAGACCAAGTTTCATAGCACAATTCAAATCAATGGCCTCGATGAATTCCATAACGAAAAACAGCTTGTCTTCCGTGCTGATGCCACGATCAATCACATGGATTATATCGGGGTGGTTTAGTCTGGCGGTGATGTAGGATTCGCGCTCGAATTGATTACGCTCCTCTTCACCCGTATTTAAGTCGTTGGTTAAAACTTAAATTGCAACATGGCGTTGCAGCGAGATCCGGGTGCTACGATAGATATCAGCCATCCCGCCTTCGCCTATTTTTAGTGGATTTTCATAGCCTTTTAACTTCATTGTATTGACCGCCATTACTACAATAGTTACTGTTTTTTTACTCGCGCTATTAGCCTAATGAGTGAGGAGCGAGGAAAATGTGATATTCTTCGCAAAATTACACTGCTGACTGAAAAGGTAATTTAGGCGCTAGTCTAAGGAAGTGATAGAGATGAAAATATTAAACCTGACCGCAGCAGTCCTCCTGGTGGTGTTGATTTTTTATTTGCTGAAGGTGGGCCAGGCGCTTCTTCTACCGCTTGTAATCGCTATAACGCTTTGGTATTTAATCAATACGCTCGCTATTATTTTTGCCCGCATTCCGCTAGGCCAATCAAGTATCCCGAAACCAGTGAGCCTGATGGCATCATTTTTGACATTCACATTACTGGTGTGGGCATTGATAAGTTTCCTTGGTGGTAGCCTGGATGAGGTGACCGAAGTCATACCAAATTATCAGGCAAACCTGGAAACTCGGTTTGCGAACCTTCCTTTCATAGAAGCACTGAATATTGACAGCGACACAGTGGATATGGCCCAAATATCTGAGTGGGTCGATCTGCCACAGTTTTTTACCAGTTTCGCTGGCTCATTTGCCAGTATTCTGGCTAGTGGTGGCATTATTCTAATTTATATGGGCTTTCTGTTTTTGGAGCAGGGGCATTTGGATCGCAAGATAAGTAATTTTATAGCGGACCCTGCGCGGGACCAAAATGCACGCCAGATCATTTCACGAATACGGGAAGATATTCAGAAGTATATCAGCATTAAAATGTTCACCAGCTCTGTAACCGGGATACTCAGTTACATTTTTTTACGCCTAGTGGAGGTGGATTTTGCAGGTGTGTGGGGGCTGCTAATTTTCCTGCTTAACTTCATTCCGACAGTGGGATCGATTATAGCTACGATCTTTCCTGCGCTCATTGCTCTGGCTCAATCTGATGGATACAGTTTGTTTATTCTGGTGTTGCTTGGAATCGGCGCCTTACAGGTTTGTATCGGCAATGTACTTGAACCCCGCTTGATGGGTAGCTCTTTCAACTTAAGTCCTCTGGTGATTTTGCTAAACCTAGGTCTTTGGAATTATATTTGGGGCGTGGTTGGGATGTTCTTGTGCGTCCCACTCCTGATTATTATAACTATCGTGTTGAGCTACTTTCCGCAGACTCGGCCAATTGCCGTGATTTTATCCAGTGATGGACGGCTTAGGCCCACAATAGACAAAGCCGCTAATTCGAAGTAAAAAGACTTCTTGAGTAAAGGTCGATAGTACGCAAAAACATACTTAAACATCATTGGCTTTACTATACCGTTTTTTGTGACGGGCGCGGCCGTTATGGTTATTGAACTCCTTGGTACGCGTCTGATTGCACCATATGACGGTGCAAGCCTGTATGTCTGGACGTCGGTAATTGCGGGCACAATGATGGCGCTTGCTATTGGCTATTTTATCGGTGGATATTTGGCTGATAGGCATGGCGCAGTTGATATGATAGAAATTCACTTCAAACTATAATTACAGGTGATTCAGCACGTGTTTTTTCATACTTTCCTTATTCACGCTAGGGAATCAAGGTGCCACCTGACTCGCCATTCACGTCAACCCACAGGTGGGGTAATCCAAACTCAGCTAGCCAGCTTTTTCCTTGCTCTTCTTTCAACATGCCAATGGTTGCTGCGCTACCGGCTACAACACAAAGATCGCTCACCACACTAACTGCTGCCATACATTTAACAGGCCAGCCGGTAAGGGGGTTAAGGATATGGCCATAGCGTACACCATCTAGCATGATACAGCGCTCATAGTCACCGCTACTTGCCAGTGCGCCGCTGCTCAGTTTTAGTATTTGCAGTGGACTCTCTTCCTTGTTGAGATTACGTATGGCAACTAGCCAGGGACTGCCATCGGGATGGGGGCCAATGATGTGAATATCGCCGCCGAGATTAATCATGCCGTGTCCTACACCCTGCTCACGGCAGATGTCAGCAGCACGATCTACAGCATACTCTTTGACAACACCCCCCAAATCGATCTCCATACCAGGTTGGGGGAAAGCAAGAACTGGCGAGTTCCAATGCAAACGCTGCCAGCCCACTTTGTCTAATAAGGATTCTATGGTCTTGGGGTTCGGTAGCCTAGTTTTCTTGAAATCCCAGGCTTTTCGAAGTATCCCCGAGGTGATGTCAAACAGACCACCGCTTTGTTCAAAGCAGGTTTGCGCATAGTTAATCAAGCTAGCGCTTTCTGAATCCAGCTGAATTTCTTTACCGGTGATAGCGGCTTGATTTATTTTATGCACGAGGCTGGATTCTAGATAGCGGGAATAGAGGGCTTCTAGCCGTTGCACATCGGCAACCACCGATTCTGCTGCACGTCGGGCCTTGATCCTGCTGGATCCATAAAGCTGCACTTCGCAGGGCGTGCCCATAGCGTGGAATGGTAAGCGAATAAATTTCAAAACAACCTTCAGTGTATATTTGTTTAGAAACTGAAGTGCCAGTTAGCAGCCATGGCTGATCACGATATTGCTGTATACCCTTGTGCCTTCATCAGCAGACGATATCTCGAAGCGAGTGTGAGCATTAGCGTTAGCGCTCAGTATAGCCACTAGCGTTACAGCGATTATAATTGGAGGTAACTTACATAGAGTGCAGCGCATTAACTTACTTTTTAATGTGTTTAAAATTGCTATTTAAAAACTTATGTAGCCGAATTAGTAAAGCACGACTCGCATGAATGCGGTTAACGGGCGCATAATGTTCTAATTTGCTAGGTCAAGGCAATGCGACATATTGTCGCATTGCCCGTAAAATCTTATATTGCAGGACTACAAGTGTTGTTTGCTTGATCTAAATCAATAAAAGTAATTGCGGATAGGGCCGCAATGAAAAATTGGCGGCAGAGTGATAAATACAGTAAGACTCCCGCATTAAAGCCAAACCGAAAGTTAAGGCGAGAGATATTTCGTCCAACGGCTTGATAACCCTGCAAATAATGCTAATTAAGCGCTATAATCCGATTCCTTTTAAAGACACACGCCGAATATTTGGGGGCAGAGTGAAAATACAGTATTGTATTCTTATTCCGACCCTCTGGATTTTGAAATGAAAAGTGCTGAAGTAAGACAGAAATTTTTAGACTTCTTTGCCGAGAAAGGCCACGAAGTGGTGCCCAGCAGTTCCCTGGTGCCTGCGAACGATCCGACTTTGCTCTTCACTAACGCAGGTATGGTGCAATTTAAAGACGCATTCCTCGGGGAAGAGGTGCGCACAGTCCCCCGTGCGACCAGCTCGCAGCGCTGCGTGCGTGCTGGAGGTAAACACAATGATCTAGAAAACGTGGGATATACCGCTCGTCACCATACCTTTTTTGAGATGTTGGGAAATTTTTCGTTCGGAGATTACTTCAAGCGTGAGGCTATTCAATTTGCTTGGGAATTTCTGACAGAAGAGCTCAATATTCCAACCGAGAAGATTTGGGTTACGGTTTTCGAGGATGATGACGAAGCCGAATCGATCTGGCTCGATGAAATGAAAATAGATCCGACGCGGTTTTCCCGCATGGGCAAGGAAGATAATTTCTGGGCCATGGGCGATACGGGGCCCTGTGGTCCCTGTTCTGAATTATTTTACGACCACGGACCAGATGTTGCCGGAGGACCACCGGGTGGTCCGGATGAGGATGGAGACCGTTATATTGAAATCTGGAACCTGGTCTTTATGCAATATGAGCGCAAGCCCGATGGTTCTTTAATACCATTACCCAAGCCATCTGTAGATACCGGTGCTGGATTGGAGCGATTGGCTGCGCTGCTGCAAAATGTACACAGTAACTATGAAATAGATCTTTTTCAGAAATTATTAAACGCAATTGCAGCCATAACCAAAGTAGATGATTTAACTAATACTTCATTACGCGTCATCGCCGATCACATACGCTCCTGTTCCTTTCTGATAGTTGACGGTGTGTCGCCTTCCAATGAAGGTCGGGGATATGTTTTACGCCGAATTATACGGCGAGCAGTGCGTCACGGTTATCAACTGGGCGTTAAAGGTATTTTCTTTTACAAGATAGTGGCTGATCTGGTCAAGGTCATGGGTGAAGCTTATCCGGAATTAATTGCAAAGCAGCATGTTGTTGAGCGCATTCTCAAAGAAGAAGAACAGCAATTTGCGCGCACGCTGGACAACGGAATGGTCATTCTTGAAAAAGCCATATCTGACTTAGAAGGTAGGATGTTGCCAGGTGAGACGGTATTTAAGTTATATGATACCTATGGTTTTCCGGTCGACCTAACTGCAGACGTTGCCCGTGAAAATAATTTGTCCATCGATATGGATGGATTTGAACAAGCCATGTCTATTCAAAAGCATCAGGCTCGCTCAACAAGTAATTTTTCTGCAATCAGTAAATTGGAAATTGATATTGCGCAAAATAATACAGAGTTTACCGGCTATGAACACCTGGTCGGACCGGCTTCAGTAGTTGCCATCTATCTGGAAGGCAAAGCAGTCAGCGAGATATCAGGTGAAGTTGATGCGCTGTTAATTCTCGACAAAAGCCCTTTTTATGGGGAGTCTGGTGGTCAGATTGGTGATACCGGCATGCTGGAAAACGAATCCATGCGCTTCACAGTCAGTGACACCCAGAAGCAGAAAGATTACCTTATTCACAGTGGTAGTTTGCAAACTGGAGGGCTGAAAGTGGGCGACAAACTAGTTGCCAACGTGTCGTTAATTGACAGAGCTGCAATCACATTGAATCATTCAGCGACCCATTTAATGCACGCGGCTTTAAGAAATACTCTAGGCGAACATGTTGCGCAAAAAGGCTCGTTGGTTACAGCAAATTATCTCCGATTTGACTTTTCACACCCTGTAGCTGTAACCCAGGATGAGCTTGGAAATATCGAGCTGGCTGTTAATCAGGAGATATTGAAAAATTCAAATGTGAGTAAACAGGTAATGGCAATTGATGATGCAAAAGCGCAGGGTGCTATGGCGCTATTCGGCGAAAAGTATGGTGATGAGGTAAGAGTCGTTAGTATGGGCGGATCATTTTCGACCGAACTATGCGGTGGAACCCACATCAATCGTACTGGTGATATTGGGCTGTTTAAAATTGTGAGCGAATCGGGTATTGCCGCTGGCATACGACGAATTGAAGCAGTGGCTGGAGGCAATGCGTTGGATTACGTAAGTAAGGAAGAGCAGACACTGAAACAAGTGTGTGAAATTGTAAAGAGCAGCAACGATGGCCTGGTGGAAAAAGTGCGTCAGTTAGCTACACAGACCCGAACCTTGGAGAAACAGCTGGAACAAATGAAAGCGAAGATGGCATCCAGTGCAGGCACCGACTTGGCTTCTCAGGCGGAGGATATGAATGGAATAAAATTTCTTGCTGCGGTGATAGAGGGATTTAATTCAAAGGCGTTACGTGACACGGTTGATCAATTGAAAAATAAATTGGGTAGCTCTGTGGTTGTGCTAGCCAGTAGCAGCGATGGTAAGGTTAGTCTGGTGGCTGGTGTTAGCAAGGATTTAACGGCTAAAGTTAAAGCTGGCGAATTGGTGAATATGATAGCCGAACAAGTCGGCGGTAAAGGAGGTGGTCGACCAGACATGGCAATGGCGGGTGGGAATGATCCAAGTGGTGTTCCTGCGGCGATTGACAGTGTTAAACCCTGGGTTGAAGCTAAATTATAGATTGGAAGCAAAATGGCATTGATAGTACAGAAATTTGGCGGCACTTCTGTTGGTACTGCCGAGAGAATTGAAGCGGTAGCCGAAAAAGTGGCGAAATTCCGCAACGACGGACACGACATTGTAGTTGTGGTTTCTGCTATGAGTGGAGAAACTAATCGTTTGCTCGCATTGGCCCATGAAATTATGGAGCAACCCACACCCAGAGAAATGGATGTGCTGTTATCAACAGGAGAACAGGTCACCATTGCTCTGCTTAGTATGGCGTTGGAGAAGCAAGGTTGTTCGGCTAGATCGTTCACCGGTGGACAGATACGAATCTTGACCGACGAGGCGCATACTAAGGCACGGATTCGAGAAATCGATAGCACTAGAGTCCACGCGCAAATAGAGCAAGGCAATATAGTGGTAGTTGCCGGATTTCAAGGTGTGGATGAGAATGGCAATATAACCACATTGGGGCGGGGTGGGTCGGATACTACCGCGGTTGCCCTGGCTGCGGCTTTAAAAGCCGATGAATGCCAAATTTACACTGATGTAAAAGGTGTCTATACCACCGACCCGAGGGTGGTTGAGAGCGCACGCCTGTTGCAGACAATAACATTCGAGGAAATGCTTGAATTAGCAAGTCTCGGTG
>CAVOCG010000122.1:0-8033 GCA_963694095.1 Gammaproteobacteria bacterium | reverse complement strand
CCGACAAAATCGGGTGTGTCGGTTACTGCATGAGCGGGCAATTCGTCGTTGCAGCCGCTGGCAGCTTCCCCTCTGATATCAAAGCAGCTGCGTCGCTTTACGGCGTAAGAATTGTCACTGACAAGCCTGACTCACCGCACCTGCTTGCTAACAAGATCAACGCAGAACTCTATCTTGGGTTTGCTGAGCACGATTCCTACGTCGAAGACTTCGTGATTCCCGACCTTACAGCGGCACTGGATGCAAACAATGTAACCTATACGTTGGAAACTCATCCAGGCACTGAACACGGCTTCTGTTTTAAGCAGCGACCGTCCTATGACGAACCCGCAGCCAACAGAGTCTGGGACATTCTGTTTGATCTTTACAAACGGACACTGAACTAGCAGGTTATTTCTAGAGAATTTGCTGGCTACAACCTGAGTACTCCCTTGGCAATGACATTACGCTGAATCTCGTTAGAACCGCCGTAAATTGTCGAAGCACGTCCGAAGTTGTGATCGCTAACGGCAGTCACCGAATACTCGGGTCCGATGCACGTATCATCACTTTCGCCGCGAATCTGATAAATATCGAAAGGCATCGCGTAATATGCGACGGCTTTCACTCTGATCTCTTCTAGCATCTGCTGAAGCTCAGAGCCAAGAATTTTTAACGCCGACGCCTCGGCGCCGACAGTTTTACCACCGGACATTGCGCTTAATATCTTTGATTCGATGCCAGCGAGCGCCTCGAGTTTGATTTCAGCCTGGTTGATCTGGCGAATAAAAACATCATCTTGCGCCAATGTTTGGCCAGTATTATCAGGTTCCTGGCGGGAGATTTCTCGCAGCGCTTCTATGGATCTTCTTGAGCTGGCAACACCGGCGATGCCCGCGCGCTCATGGCCTAATAGGAACTTGGCGTAAGTCCAGCCTTTGTTTTCCTCGCCGATGCGATTGCCGACAGGTACCTGGACATCGGTGAAGTACACCTCGTTTAAATGGTGCAATCCGTCAATAGAGACAATGGGTTTGACTTCGATGCCCGGAGAATTCATATCGATTAATAAAAACGAGATGCCTTGCTGCGGCTTGCATTCTTTATCCGTCCGAACCAACGCGAAAATCCAATCAGCCTTGTGGGCATTGGTGGTCCAGATTTTCTGGCCATTCACTACGTAGTTATCGCCATCTCGCACTGCGCTGGTTTTTAGTGACGCGAGATCGGACCCACTGCCAGGCTCGGAGTATCCCTGACACCACCATAAACTGCCGTCCATAATGCCTGGAAGGTGCTGTTTCTTTTGCTCATCCGTGCCAAAAGTATAAATAACCGGCCCCACCATACTGATACTAAAAGGCATGATCATTGGCGCGCCGGCCAGCGCATTCTCTTCATTAAAAATATGTTGCTGCATCAAGCTCCAATCGGTACCACCGTATTCTTTCGGCCAGCTTGGGGCAATCCAGTTCTGATCGAAAAGGGCTTTGTGCCACTCCTGCCCTATCGCTTTAGGTATTCCGAAGCCCAAAGCCGCCGCCTTACGCATTTCCGGAGTTAGATTGTTAGCGAGAAAATCACGAACTTCTGTTCGAAAAGAATTCAATTCAATAGAGATCATGTTGCTATTCCTTAGTCGACCACTTATTTCACCAATTTTGGGAGAATAGCAATAAATAAAGTCATTAACGATCTAAGAGGAACTCAATACCCGCCGTATCTGGCCGGAGCCACCGGATGGCTGGATCGCCACAAATTAGATTAACCAGAGGATAGATTGAGCAACCGCACTCTGGAGCGAAGTTGGGACAATGTACATCTCGATATACATCGCGATTGCCTGTCTGTTTACGTTAATTTCCGTAAAAATACTGACGGAGACCCATGGTACGGATTTGGATAATGCCGGTGCAGTGAAATGAGCAGGACCATCCAATTGTTCAGGTTTTGACGGATGCAGGTTGCGGGAAAACATTTTATATATAAAATGTAGAGTCCAGTCCTCACTGCAATCGCACTATGTGGAAGCCACACGAACGAATTAAATATACCGTTGTAGAAGACCAGTGGCCGACCGCTAAAGAGGTAGAGGCGAGCAGGTTATTCGGTCCCATTCAGATTGGCCCCATGAAACTTGGCTCGCGCACCTGGGTACCGGCGATGGTGCCGTGGAGGTCAAACGAGAATGGTGATGTCACAGAAGACGTACTGGCATGGTACGAACGATTCGCCCGCGGAAAACCCGGTGTGATCGTTGTAGAAGCAACTGGCATCCGTGATATACCCAGTGGCCCTTTGTTGCGCATCAGCAGCGATAAATACCTATCAGGGCTTACCAGACTGGTAGACACTATTAAAACAGCCAGCGATGGTGAAACTCGCGTTCTCATCCAGATTATCGACTTTCTTCAAATCCGTCGAAGACCGGATCCAACAAAGTATCTGAATCGGCATCTGATACTTAGGCCTGAACATTACGTCGCCTTATCCCTGCCTTTTGAAGTAGAAAACGAACTCGCAGTGCGTGCTGCATTGCGATCGCTTTCGCCCGAGGACCTGGAGTCTGTTCTTAACCAGAAAGAATGGGAAGATCTGCAATACGGTTATCGCGAGCGAATAACCGACACTCACCTGCCACATATCGCTCAACTACCGGAAATATTGCCACAGCTGTTTTCCGATGCGGCAATCAGAGCGGAAGCAGCAGGATTTGACGGTGTGGAGTTACATTATGCACACGCCTACACCATGGCTTCATTCCTCTCCGCAACCAATAACCGCACGGACGGATATGGCAACAGCCTTGAAGGCCGATTGCGTTTGCCCCTTGAGGTTTATAGAGCCGTTCGTGAAGCGTGCTCAAAAGACTTTGTTGTCGGGTGCCGGTTTTTGAGCGATGAAATTATTGACCAGGGTACACGCATTGAAGAGGCGTGCAGTATTGCCCGGGCGCTGGCAGATGCAGGAATGGATTTTCTTTCAGTTTCCAGAGGTGGCAAATTTGACGATGCTAAACAACCCAGAGTTGGGGGTGCCGTGTACCCATACACGGGACGTAGTGGTTACGAATGCATGCCTAGTTATATCTCGGATGCACAGGGCCCCTTCGGGCGAAATGTTGAACCTGTTTCCCTGATACGTGAATTTTTGCGCCAAAATGGGCTGAACACGCCGGTAGTTCTAGCGGGCGGGCAATACGGTTTCTACCAGGCTGAATCACTCCTAAAAGAGAACAAGGCAGACATAATAGGCTTCGCGCGCCAGGCGCTGGCAGATCCGGACTGGTTTTTAAAAGTAAAACTCGGCCTTGGCAATCAGGTGCGCTTGTGCAAATACACTAATTACTGTGAAGGTCTGGACCAGAAGCACAAGCAGGTTACCTGCGAACTGTGGGATCGGGAAAACCTGGACCAGCCTGGTATCAGTAAATCTCATGACGGAAAGCGTCGTTTGCTGGCACCCGTGTGGTCCCCGCCGGTAATTGAACCCGTTACAAAATAACCGGCCCTAACTCTGGATAGCGAGAGCTTCCTCGAACGCTACGTTATCGTCACCGGCAAAGGCCGCGTCCCGCAACTGCGCAAGTTCCGTTGCAGACGGCAAACTAGTATTGGTTTTTGAATCTGCCAAGTTTTGGACGCGTTGAATGATTTTCAACATTTGTTGAGTGGTGCGATACCGGGTATCCCCATATCCTTTGATCAACCGGCCACAGCTTGCAAGTTCAACTGCAGCTTCCTGGTCGTGCGCAGCCAAAACATGGACTGCTTCCAGCCAAAGGGCTATGAGCGTATGTTCGTGTTGATAACCCAAACTGCCACGACGAAATCTGCGCATTTTGGCCAGTATAGTAAGCAGGGCAAAAATGCTCACAGTGTCGGTCCGCAGCTTGCGTCCACCCATAAAAAAATTGATAAGGCCAAGCATTATGCGGCTATTAGAAATAGCGGATGCTAAACCAACGGGTAACATCGCACATACTTCCTCAACACGCGGTCTGAAAAATTCCGCGACATACAAAATTTGTTGGTCCTCTGCTCGTACTTCCTTCCGAATGGAATCACCACGTGCCACGCGGGTTTTCAATTGCGCAACTCGAGGAATATCTTCGTAACACATCCAAAGTGCCAAATACCTCGCAACATGACGGCTTAGCAGAAAATCGGAATTTCCATTGTCCAGTCTGGCAATGCCCTCCAGGTGATCCAGGTATTGTCGGGCATAATCAATATCCTGATAGTCCACCAGTTTAGTAATGCCGTGATAGAGAATTTCGTGTAAACACGGCTCATACGCCCTGGCAAGCGTAAAGAGCGCTTTACCCTGGTCTGTTTTGGCATCCGGAAATACAAAATCTGCATCTGATTGTGCTGGATCAAAACTTTCAACTACTGAGGCCGGTTTACCAGCGCGCTCGAAACTTGCATTAAAGGCAGACAGGTTACTCTCTACGGATTTTCCGCTTTCACGAATCGCCAGCTCGTAACTTGCCCTATCAAAGGGCAAGGTGTCAGAGGCCGCCAGCGCTCCAAGCATAACGGAGCTGATAACTGACTGATGCGCACTAGCCAGTTGCTCCATATCGTAGTGGATAAATCGCTTTGCGTACCGGTCCGCCAGACCAAGCAATGCAGTTGCATCAATTGATCCATCTCCCACATCGGATTTTTCACTAATGCCATACACCCGATGGCTGGAAGATATAAGGGTAGTTTTGTCTTTGCTGACAAAACCTCGTTCAATCATCCGCCCTGCTTCGGCAATTTCCGAAGTAATAGTGATATCTATGTCTCCCTGAGCAGGGAAAAGGGACAACACGGGCTGTTCGTTTCCGGCTACTGCACGCGGGTACAATTCCAAATAGTAAATTGTCGCACCGGTACGCTGTGCAACGCCCGCAAGAGAAGTGGTCTGGCACAACCAGTTATTAGCTTCGGCTACGTCGATGACCCAATTGGTAAACACACCACCGCCTTCACCCCCAAGCGCTGCAGCTACCATTTTTATGGGTTTTACAGCATTGCTCACAGGGAATTCGCGGCTAATTGGTCGTCCTGCATCCAGGAAATTACCCGTCGTCGTACTCTGGCTATAAAGCGGTCCCAGGCACTGGGGTTGTATATTAGATCCACCCGTGAAAAAGACGGACAAAGCACCGCCGAATGGACATTCTCTCCACACACCCCACACCCAACACAACTGTTATCGACATAACTCACCGGGTCTTCACGCAGCGGGTCGGGGTTTGGCTTTATCGTTAGTGATGGGCAACCTGATAATCTTATGCAGGCATGGTCACCGGTACAGGTTTCACTATCGATAACGAACCTTGAACGCACAGTACGGCGTCCGTCATTTATAGATTTTTTGATCAGTGGTTTTATCCGGCGCTGCCGGTTCAACATACACTCCCCTTCGGCAATAATCACCTTAAGCCCGGGTTCCCCGGTGGTCAAAGCCTCGCGCAGTGTAGCTTTCATTTTATCTATGCTGTACGTGCTAACAGTTCTAATCCATTTTACCCCAGCGCCACGACAGGCTTCATCGATAGACTGCTGATCCAGCCTGCTGGCTTTGTCAGTATCCATTGTCGTGGCTATCAGACGATTGGGTTGCACCAGCGAAGGGATATCCTGACCACCGGTGGCTGCAGCATATCCATTATTTACGATTATCAGCACGCCATCGTGTTTATTAAAAACAGCACTGGTAACGCCACTGGTCAATCCATTGTGCCAAAAGCCACCGTCACCCATGATGCTGATAGCCTTGTGGGGCAGCGCAGTGCGGATGCTGGATGAACTGGCCAACGACAAGCCATAACCCATAATGGTATTGCCCAGATTAAAGGGTGCAAGAGTCGCAAAAGAGTGACAACCAATGTCGGAGGAGATATGAAACTCTCCCAGGTCTTTCTGTACCTGTTTAATCGCAGAAAACATTGGGCGCTCTGGACATCCGGTACACAGTCCCGATGGTCTGGGAGGAACATTTTCGGCTAATAACTGGCTATCTTCCGCGACGAGCACTTTTTGGAAACCGCGCACTTCTGCACTTGTTAGCCGCAGATTCAGCCCCTCGACGGGAAACCGCTCCAAAAATTCCGTAATGCCAAGTAGGGTTATTTGACCAGTATATTCACCGGCACTTGGCAATATTTCTTTACCATATAGTCGCGTATCGATATCGGCCTTGCGAAGAATACTAAACATACTATGTTCAATGTATTCCGGTTGGCCCTCCTCGATGAGCAGCACTTGTTTCTTACTCTCGCAAAAGCGAATCACTTCTTCCGGTATAAGCGGATACGCTACGTTCAGCACATAAATCGGTACATCCGTATTACCAAAACAATCAGCCAGACCCTGACGCTCCAGGGCGCGGATCACCGTGTTATAACTACCGCCGCACGTTATAATTCCCACTTCATCATACTTACCGGGAAAGAACTCGTTCAGAACATTGTCACTGATATATTGAACGGCTGCAGGCCAGCGGCTTGCTACTTTTTCCTGCTCTTGTTCGTATACATTGGGCGGCAGAATGATTTTTTCCGCCTCCCTTTTCGGTTGCACCTTGTTTAGGCTGCTATAAGTCGGAGCAACATTGTCTCCTGCAGTAAATTCACCCGTCACGTGGCACTCACGAATTCGCATCATGTAGAACACAGGTGTAGAGCTCGCTTCAGAAAGGCGAAAACCCTGTTCCACCATAGCCACCATACTGGTGAGGTTGGGTCTGGGATCCAGCAGCCACATCTGGGCTTTCATGGCAAAAGCATATGTTCGCTCCTGCATAATGCTCGAGCCTTCACCGTAGTCTTCTCCAACGATGACCATTGCCCCACCCGTGACCCCCG
The DNA here is from genome assembly GCA_963694095.1 of Gammaproteobacteria bacterium. Classification (GTDB taxonomy): domain Bacteria; phylum Pseudomonadota; class Gammaproteobacteria; order Pseudomonadales; family Pseudohongiellaceae; genus UBA9145. The sequence continues at coordinate 1,192 of CAVOCG010000122.1, read as the reverse complement.
AAGACGCCAGATTCGAAAGGGCGTCGGAAGCCACATTGGTACCGACAACCGATTTCCAGGTAACAGCTCCCCTTAGTGGGTAGTTGATGGACGCACTTAACATTGCAGCGGCAGTAGCTTCGCTACCACTGGACTCAAAATGTACGCCAAGCTCCTCGAGTATGTCCTTGGCATCATTCAGGACATCCATCAGGTGGGAAATTGGGGAGCCCTGATACCCGCCAACATAGGATACTCCGGACTGCAAAAGCGCCTTGGTTACGGCTAGTATTCCTTCTCCCTTGAACACATCGCCCTGACCTGCTCGAAGTTTTAAAACCTCGGACTTAAATGAGCGTTCTGCCATGGGTCAGGTGCCTCTTACTCAGGAAGCTACCAGTGCAAGTACACGAGTAGGGCTTCCGGAGCCTTCTTTTATTTTAAGGGGTGGTGCAATTATTACCGCGCCTTTAGGTGGTAGTAAATCCAGGTTACACAATCCGGCAAGTCCACATTTATTGGCTCCATGCAGCAAATTATGACAGGGAAACATGGGCTCTTGTCCGGCTGCCTGCCCTCCGTCGGTACCCACTGTTTCAACACCAATGCCACAAACATCACGCTCGGTTGTCAAAAAGGTTACTGCTTCAGGTTCCCAACCGGGCGTATGGGCACCATCTTCGGCCATGTTCAGGTAAGCCTCATTACTGGTCTTCTTTGACCAGTCGGTGCGATACAAAAGCCACGAACCCGCTTCTATTTCACCATGCTGGGCCTCCCAGGTCTTAATAAAGTCCACCGATATAAGAAAATCAGGGTTTGCTGCAGATTCGGCTGCAGCATTCATGACACACGCTGGTGCGATAAACCGCTCCGCTGGTAGCGTGTCAGTCGCATGCTCTTCAAAATTCTGGCCTGAAACCCAATGAATAGGCGCATCGAAATGGGTGCCCGTGTGTTCTCCACACTTAAAGTTATTCCAGTACCAGGCCGGACCCCTGTCGTCGTAACGTGAAATTTCTTCAATATGAAAGGGCCATGACACACCCCAGCCAAACTCCTTCGGCAATTGGAGGGTAGGAGTGCTCGGTTGCAGGGTGGTACTTAAATCAACTACTTTGATACCCCCTCCGGCAAGACCCTGTGCAAGCGCCATCAATGTTTCGGTACTCATACTTTTCTCCCTTATCTGTAATGTCCTTCACTATGTGTT
>CAVOCG010000121.1:0-8160 GCA_963694095.1 Gammaproteobacteria bacterium | reverse complement strand
TAGTATGTATAGGGGCACAATGGAACCATTCTGACTTATCGGGGTGTGCCCCCTAGGGTGGGGTGCTGGCTGGGCGGTTACTAGGGAATAGGGGGTGGGGCTAGCATCTAAGGCTTAAGAGCCAGAGAGCAAGATGACAAAACTAATTGGGGGTACTTTTAGGGGTACTTCTGTAATTACTAATATTAATTCTTATATATAACAGTGCTTTAAGCTAGCTATTCAATTCCCCCAGCTCCGCCAAATACCACTCCAGTGAACTCTGGAGAAATCAAAATCAGTACTTGCGATATTGATTATTGCGTTCGCATGTACTCAGTTACTCCTGGACAGTAGTCCCATGGCTCGGTTGGTAAATAGCGAGTTAATAATTCATATAAGCCCGGATGATTTTCTGCGATATATTTCCGAGTAGGGAACTCCGTTTTAAAACGTTCGCCTTTATCCATAATATACCCCTCAACCGCCATAGCCCAATACTCTCCCAAGGGCCTTCCTAAAAAGGTGCCATTATCTCTCGCTGCACTTGCAAGCGGAATGATGCGGTCATACCAATAGGCTTCGTTAGTCTCTTCAAAGATCAAATGGTTGATCCCGTGCGCAAGTTCATGAATGACCTGATTTCCGCCGATATCAAAGTTGCCGGGGCGACAGATATGATTTGCCTTCGCAGTCATAGTTGCGTCAGTCATGCCTTGAGCGAACCCTTCAGTTTTCTCACCAAGATCTGAGTCAACGCAAAATCTCGGCACGTAATTTTGGCGAACACAAGCTCCAAATTCGGGGAGTTCAGATGCTGTCTCCATGAACAGGGAGATCCGTGCGTGATTGGCCTGCAATATGCCTCTCATTTCCAATCTTGCTGAGGTCATATAAATTACGGAGTCTCTTGCTGCTAGGAGCGCGCTGTCATCAACGTTATCCCCAGCAACAATAATAACTCCTCCACCGGCTATGTATTTTGTGTAATAACTTAGCCCAGCTAAAACTGGTGCCGCTATTACATTTCGGCCGGTTTCGACATACGGAAACTGTGCCCAACTTGAGGCATGCTCACCTCTCTCTATTTGGTCCCACAATATACCGCTGAGAGTAGTTGCCTCAATGTAAAGGGCACCTTTTGTATCATTTTTTAGATAGACATCGCATAGCGCACCCAAGTATTTTTGGTAAGCATCCCATGTAATTGTCCTGTCTCCGAAGAGGAAATTATCGAACGGCTCAGGATAAGCGCTTCTCGCATACTCTATCGCCGCGACAGAAAACCAATGAGCCACCGGCCCGCTTTTAGTTTTCGCTTTAGAGTCAGAGCTAACGTCGTCGATGTACTGCGTATGATTTCTTTCGCGGACAGTTCCAACCAACGACCTAATTTTTTGGAAATAAATTTGCGGGGATACTGAACTGGCGCTTTCTATAATATCTGAACAAGCTTTAGTCGAAGCTATACTGTAATTAATCGAATCAAATAAATATTTCCCTGTTTCTTCTACAGAATTTCTTTCTTCATTAAAACCAGCGGTCAAATTATAAATCGTAGAATCACTTCCTTTTATCACGAGACTAGATGTGCTGAACAATGCAGACGTTAACTCGCCTTTTGAGTCTAAACTTATCTCCAACAAATCTTCGCATCCAATTAAAGGGCGGTAATTCATTATTTCAAAGTCAGAAATAGCTAAAGCGCCTCCATCTAGCTTAAAATCAATAGCAAGTGCTTCTGCAACTCCAGAAACATTTGAGTCTACATAAGCGCAGTCCGATGAGAGTATAGAACTTTCTTCTATATAGGTTGTTTTAGGCAGGTAGGGCTCTAACGGATCCGCTGAGAAAATCACAGGAGTTGCAATTGCCGTAAAAATCAATGTTAAAAACTTAAAATTATACTTGATCACACGGAATTCCTCATAGTGAGACAGCTGTCAATTAATCAGCATTGTAATTTGAATAAATAGCACAACCATCTATTTTCTAAATTATAAATCAGGTCTTTACATACAAGAATATCAATTTCATCGCTACCCTGGGCTTTCAGCGCAGAATTTTCACTTGATTAAAATATTTTTAACTTCTTGAGTTACTTAGTCTGTGAATCACAGTAAATTTTACGGCGGGAAAGTGCCTCCTAGTAACCCTCAAAATTAACTAATCGTTCGTCCACAATAGTATGTATACGGGTGCAATGGAACCATCCTGACTTATCGGGGTGTGCCCCTAGGCTGGGGTGTTGGTTGGGCGGTTGCTAGGAAACAGGGGGTGGGGTTAGTCTAACTTCATGGGACACTCATGGGACACTGCGCGACAACTCGATACAACTTAAGCCAATTGACTACAATCTACAAAGTTATATAATACAGAAGCTTATCTTTTGTAGGCAGTTGTGGAGAATTGGGGTAATTAGTAAGCGTAGGACTCATAATCCGTTTGTCCTTGGTTCGAGTCCAAGTAGGCCCACCATTTTTAATATACAAATAAATGCGTTACAGAGTTTAATCACTTTGTCAGCGCATTTTTTTTGCTTGCACACTGCTTGCACACTTTATTTTGGTGCTTGCACACTTTTTCAACGCGTCATCTGGCTGGAAAAACCCCCATGAAACTATTGATCAGAAATCTGGCAAGGACGACCACAGAGGCAGATCTTCACTCCGCGTTTGAAGCCCACGGCACGGTCCAATCCACCGACCTGGTACTTGATAAGAAGACGGGCGGGTCCAAAGGGTTCGCCTTCGTGGAAATGCCCAAAGTCGGTGAAGCCAAGGCTGCCATGAAGCGGCTCAACGGCAGCCTGCTGGACGACATGAAGATACGGGTTAAGAAGGCTGAATAACGTCCGCTTTCGGGGGTATAGCATTCCAGGCTAGAAAGTGTCTAGTAAAGTCTGGGAAGTCCACAAGTTGCTCAGAGGAAATGCCTGTTCCTTCATCACGTACGGTGGCCTTTTGGATGCAATTTGACAAATATTATCCTTTCTTTCTCGTAATATAGCGGGTAAAGTTTGACCTGACGTTTCAAAACAATACAGTGTTTTGTTAATTTTGATTGAGACCGAAGATCATACCAAGTATTTAGTAGGGGTTTATTAGAGTAGAATTATGTAGTTGCTCTGGAATATTGTCTTTAGATCCAAATTAAAGCCAAATAAAAAAATTAATAATTTTAAATATCCTGGGAGTTATAAATGACTAATCTTAACAAACGCGGGCAACTGCGCTATTTAATACATGCTTGTATAGCCACTTCAATTGCCCTGCCGCTTGTTGCTCAGGCACAAGATGATGATATCGAAGAAGTAGTGGTAACCGGTTCCTACATCAGGAACTCGGCCTTTGCAAACGACGCCAATATAGACACGGTTACCACGGCGGACCTGTTTGAAGCAGGCTCTTCCAGCATGTCGAACTACATTCGCGATCTGACCTATACACAAAACACCAACGTGGTGGCCAGCGTTTTGGCCAGCAACGACGGGAGTCAGAACTCGGTCGGTGGCAGCTTCAACCTGCGGGGTCTGGGCGAAAATTCCACTCTGCAACTGGTGGACGGTATACGTTCCATCAACTCCTCTATCAATAACGCCCTGCCTGAACTGGCCATTGATCGCATGGAAATTGTGCTGGACGGCGGCTCAGCCACTTACGGTTCTGACGCGGTGGCCGGTGTGGTGAATATGCTCGCCATCAAGGAATTCGATGGCTTCAGAGCCCGCACTTACTACCAGCGGACCGAAGACGGCGCAATGGAAGACTACACAGCATCAATGCTGTGGGGTAAGACCTTCGACAATGGAATTGGCTACGTGGGGGCTTTCGACTACAAGCGTGCGACCCCGATGATGATGGCCGATCGGCCACGGGAGTGGTCACAGTCCGCCGCTTCCTCCACTTCCGGTAACCCCGGCGCCTTTCGCATAATGAACAATGCCGATCCGGGTGTTAACTTGAACGCTTTTCATAACGGAACCTCTTCAGGCGGCAACCTGGTTGACCCGGCTTGTGGCTTGGTACCAGGTAACCCACACGGTACGACAGAACTCAGCACCCCGTCCGGTGTGTTGACCGACAAAGGCAGGATATGCCGCTATGAATACACCAATGGGTACCCGTACCGGCAGGATAATGATGATTACCTGATGTATAACAGTTTCACCTATGAAGTCGCTGACTGGTTGGAACTTAACTTTAGCGCGTATAATTCTTTCCGGATAGGCAATGCCTATGGCTCGCCCAGCACGGGCACTTCAAGCAACAGCCGTAAGGTGCTGTTAGTGCGCGCAGATCACCCGGCCAACCCATTCGGGGCGGACGTATCGCCCTGGAACTGGCGTCCGCTTACTAACTCCACGTATAACATGGCCTTTCAGCCGCGCCACCTAAACGGCAACGGCTCCCGCGATGGCGAAACCGTCGACTCGAATGGTCGCTATGTTTTCCGCGCCAATTTTGACCTGACCGATACCTGGGCCGGCTATGCCTATTACGCGAATGCCGATCGAAAAATAATGAGCGACAGCCATACGGTCCACCTGGGCAAAATGCAGTTGGGCTTGGCGGGCCTGGGCGGTGCAACCGGTGATAAATATTGGAACCCCTTCGGCTCAGCAGACCCGCGTTCACCCCTGTACGTTGAAGGTGTGACCAGCAATGATTTGGAGATGACGGATTGGCCCTTTGATCATAACTACAATAGATTATCCAACCGTAATTCTCTGGATATCTGGGAAACCGCCTTCAACGGTGAGGTCCTGGATCTGCCAGCCGGCGCGTTGCTAGCTGCCTTCGGATTTCAGGTTCGGGACGTCGTTGAGCAGAGATTTGCGGATCCCCTTGACGCCATAGGCCACGACTACAACACCGCTGTAGGCACCCAGCTGCCGACTGATAAAGAGTATTTCTCCGAAACCAGGGCGATCTTTGCCGAGCTTGAAGTGCCCATACTGGAAGGCCTGGATATGCAAGTGGCCGTGCGCCACGAGCAGTTCGTCGACTTCGGATTGAAGGCCACTACGCCCAAGGTAGCTCTGCGCTGGGAAGCCACTCCAGAACTGGCCTTACGTGTTTCCTGGGGCGAAAGCTTCCTGGCACCGACGCCTACCCAGGCTCGACCTTTCATTAGAAATGAAAACTGTACCGAGACCTTCTCCGGTACCGACTTCTTCACAGACTTCTCACTGACAGGTTCCACTCGCTGTTCATCCGGTAATCCCAACCTGGCACCAGAGACATCCGAGATTACTAACTTAGGTTTTACCTGGCAGCCAAGTGGCGACCTGGACGGTTTAGAAATAAGCGTGGACTACCAGGAAGTGGAATACGTGGACCGTATCCGTACCTTGACCGGGCGGGACACCATCCTGAACGAGTTTAATAAGTTTCTGGGGGCCACCGGGCTAACCGAAGCTACCTATGACTTCACCCCAGGCTCTCCGACCCGTCTCCAGGCTGAATCCTGGTATGCTAAGCTTGGTGGCACCAGCGCGGTGGATCGCTTCGGTGACTTCGAGGTGAACCGTCTCTTCCTGCAGTCCGCCAACATCAGTTCCGTGTTTATTGACCTGTTTGATACCAAGGTCAGCTATGATTGGTCAACTCAGGACTGGGGCAGCTTCCGGTCCTCGCTGAGCCTCACGGGCTATCTTAACTACGAATATGAGGGGCTGACTGGTGGTTTAATTGATGCATTGGGCGTTCAGAATGATCAATCCGGTATCGCACCACCGCTGCCAGAATATAAGGCCAATGTGCGTCTGAACTGGTTCAGGGGTAACCAAAGCGCATCCATCTCGGCCAACTACTGGTCTGATGTGGATACCGATGGACGCACGGTCGACAGATACAGTCAAGGCTGGGTTATGCCTGACAAGATCGATGGTGAACTGCGAATAAACCTGCAGTACGCGCATGTGCTCAATGGGTACTTCAACAGTGAATTCACACTCGCTGCGGGTGTAACCAACCTTACCAACGAGAAGCCTACACTGCTACCTGTTATGGGTGGCTTTGAATCCAGACTGTCAACTCCTTGGCACCGACAATTCTGGGTATCTATAGATTGGACTCCAGGTGGTTAAGTCAGACCCAAGAAGGGGGAATATTTGAACTGAGAGCAGTATTAACGCCATCAGTTTGAGTTAGAAATCAAAAGGGGAAGAACGCAAGTTCTTCCCCTTTTCTTTCTTGGCTAACTAACACCTACTTTTTGCGATATTTCTCAATATGCTAATAAAAGCACAGTTAGGTATTTGGAAATTAAGAAACTCCGCCAATCGGATATCGGTATTCATTTGGGAAACCTTCCGAGCTTATTTTAACCCCCTTTTCCCAAATAGCATTGTGATGTTAATACGCCGATTTTCATATCCTTCTTTAAACTCAATTTTATCTGTTTCATGAAATAAATTAGAATTGAACATTACAGCTCTATTTTCATTGTAAGGCACGATAGTTTTTTTCTGATCGTTATTTTGAATATCTTCACGGATCTTTTTTTCAATTCTATTATATTTTTTGAAATCCCATTCTAAAGACGCCTCGGCGTTGTATACGACTAAGCCACCTGACGAGGGATCCAAGTTTGCCGACTCAGGAGTGATCCAAAAGTTTACATTTATAGCGGCAAAATCTGCATGAACATTTATTCCAGAAAAAGTATTGTTTTTGTCGAAAGCCCGACTATCATACTTATATGCCCAGAGTTGGGCTAAGTGATAATTTTTAAATATTTTTGGAAATTTCTTCCTGATATCGTCTGCAATTTGTAGCATCAATGGAGAAGCTAAGCCATCCTTTAGATAGGCACCCATATACCCACCAGTATGGAAGAAATCGTACCAAATTGTACTTCCGAGTAAAAACTTCCGAAGAGACTTTAGAGAAGCAAGACTTAAAAAATCATCAAAATAAGTTAACCCGAACTCATGCTCAAAATAGTCCTCTGTGATCTTATTTACATCGAGGCTATCATTTAACGAAGATTCATCTACTGCAGGGGCTTCAAGGATATGAATAGGGCGATTATAAGTATCTCCCAAAAGATTCTGGTGCTTATCACTTAGGGGAAGAGTTCCCGTGTCTGATGGATAATTGATTTCTGATGATACTGTTTTATAGAGCGTGGCAAGATCCTGAAATTTTTTAACCTCATAACCCGAGGCAGCTAAATACTCGAACTGCTCAATGTCGTGATCAATTTTGGCTTTACTGATTAGTCGAAAGCTTTTATGACGCGGATTGACCGGGTTTTTACCCCTTTCCAAATATAGATTTTTTTTGAAATGCAGTAGGGCACTATCTTTTAAGCCCATTGCGTTCAGCGTGATACCCAAGTTGTTATGGGCTTTTGCATAGTCTGGTTTCAGTGCGATCGCTTTTCTGTAACTGGCTTCAGCCTCTTCTAACCTGCCAAGATCCCTTAGCGTATCACCCAGGTTGTTATAGACTGGAACATAGTTAGGTTTCAGCGCTATTGTCTTTCTGTGGCTTGCTTCAGCCTCTTCTAATTTACCAAGCTCTTGCAGCGTGTTACCCAAATTGCTATAGGCTTCGGCATAATCAGGTTTCACCTCTATCGCCTGTCGGTAGCTTGCTTCAGCCTCTTCTAATCTACCAAGTTCTTGCAACGTGTTACCCAAATTGCTATGGGCTTGCGCGATGTCAGGGTTCAGTGAAATCGCTTGTCGGTAGCTTGCTTCAGCCTCTTCTAATCTGCCAAGATAATTCAGCGTCATACCAAAATTGTAATGGGCTTCAGCATCTTGAGGAGTTAATTCAATGGATTTTTGGTTGACAACTACCGACTCCGACATTCTGCCTGTTTGTTGAAGTATCGCTCCAAGTATTTTCCAGCTGAATTGATGCTGCGGAAATTGTCTAGTGACGGATATTGCTAACTTCTCGGCGTCGCCAAACCTTCCGTTTTGATAGTGCTCTAAAAGGCTGTTTAATTTTGCCTGAGATGGGTCGCCCATTTGAAGGGTTCCTAGTTCTTATTATTGGCTAATTAGATCGAGCTTCTATGTTTGGATGAAGAGTCTATCATACTGGCGATTATTGCCAATATGTCCACTTACGGGAGTCTACATTTAGGCTTCCCGGAACAATCCCTTATTTCGCCTAAGTCGTCGGAAGCTGCCTCTCAGTCCCCGGACGACCAGGGGAGGTA
>CAVOCG010000120.1:0-8197 GCA_963694095.1 Gammaproteobacteria bacterium | reverse complement strand
GAATTTTAATTGGGAACACTCGCTGGACGAAAATGGCAATCAATTTGCTTCGCGCATAGATGGAGATCCCGACTTTTCAGAGCATGATGTTCTTACCGGCTCACAAATTGACGGTACCGCGATGCCGTCGGATCAAGACCAAACCTGCAACAACTGGACCAGTAATGATGAGGGCAGCGCAAGGGTAGGCCATGCCGATCGTTACTCTTTCACCACCCCAGGTTCTCCCTGGAATTCCTCACACGGGACGCCAGGTTGCACACAAGAAAACCTCGTTACTGTTGGTGGTGCCGGCTTATTGTACTGTTTTGCAACTGACTGAGTAAGACGGGGTCCGGTCTTAAAGTGAGGGCTGACCCCATTTCTCTTCTCCACCTTACCAACTCACACCGGCAATTATTCTTTCCCCATTTTTTATCACTACGCTTCAGTTTAAATTCGCAAGCACCGCAGGGAGCCACACATGACCAGCTCAACCCTACAGGTAATCAACTGGGAAGCAATTGAACTCGAAACGGTTAACCAAGGCATGCAACGTCGAATCGTAACCGGTGCAAAGATGACAGTAGCGCGAATTTATTTCGATGACGGATTTATAGTACCCATGCACAGCCATCACAACGAACAGATCACCCAAGTGCTCAAGGGACAGATGCGATTTGCGTTTGGTGGTGATGAGCCGAAGGAACTGGTACTTGGTGCCGGCGATGTTGTTGTCATCCCGGCCGATGTCCCGCACCAGGCGACCTGCATCGGTGAGGTGGAGGAAATTGATATGTGGGCACCGCGGCGAGATGACTGGCTAGATGGGACTGATGAGTATTTGCGGAATTAGTAGGGGACGCACCGCTAGTGTCAGTAGGCCACAAAGTGCGCGAAGTATCCTAAGCAACCCCAATAATAATCAAAACCGAATAATCCTGCTTATTACAACCCTCAACCCCAGGCATATCCGCCCCCGGCCGAACCGGAAAGTCTGACTTGCTGGCTCTGACAGGAGAACACGAGCCAGCGCCATTTGCCGGAGTATAACGCCCAGAACGGCAGCGCAGATGGGTCACGTCATAAATCGAAGCGTCATTGTCGAGCTCCCATTTCTGCGCCCCGTCACTGGTTTTTGCGTGCACAGTCAACACCGCCTGAACCGCGCGGTCACCGGTGACCAGATAAACACCAGCAGGCATAGGGAACTCAGGTTGCTCCATAATCAGGCCGTGTTCTTCCAGCCACCAATCCTTATTATCGAAACTCCACTTAGCAGGGGCAACACCGCCGTTGGCTTGCAATCTGTCATAGTCATCCAGGTCGACACCACGTGGGCCAGGGTCTTTGCGCCATATGCCCCAATCCTGAGCATTGCTGCCGGAGTGTGACTGGGGATCGGCCAGGGCTGCGATGTATTGGGCGCGCATACGCTTAAATTTTGCTTGGCCCTGTTGTGCCAATGTAGCGGGGGGTAGCATTAGTGTTGCTGCCGCGGCAGCCCCGGCAACGAGTAAGTCTCGTCGAGAGACTCTATTATCGACTGCGCGTTCTGAATTAGCCTGGTCGACCAATCCTGGTTCTTGCTTATCGCTCATTGCAGTCTCCTTTCTGTTCTTCCGCTGACGAAATTCCAATTTGCATGACTTTCCCCTTTTCTTCAATCATTAACTACCGCCGAGTTCCTTCGATATCAGTCCTGAAACTGTAAAGTGTCTTGCCCGAAGTGACATACAAAGTACGCAGGTCAGGTCCGCCGAATGCTGCGTTGGTTATGGTGTCCTCGGGAATCGGGATGTGCTCCAGTAGCTCACCAGTTGGCGCGAATACATGGATACCAGCCACAGTATCGAGGGTTTCGCTGGTGCCTCGCAGACTATTCAAACCAGCAGCGACATACAAATTTCCCTGGCTATCGATGGTCATGCCGTCGCCACTGCGTCCTGGATAGAAGTCGTGAAACACACGCATATTACTGACCGTGCCTGCCGCGCTCAGATCATAGGCGCGAATCAGCCGTGGGCCGCCTTCGCTTTGCTTGGTCTCGATGACATACAGGGTGCTGTCATCGGGTGAAATTATGATGCCATTGGGGCGCAGTACCTCGGGCTCGGTGAGGATGCGCTCAATAGTACCGTCCGGATCAACTCGGTAGACGCCATGTACGCCGGTTTGTTCGGGCCTGGGGTTGGGCCCCGGGCGGTCGGTGAAGTAAATGCGTCCCAGCGCGTCGAAGGTAAGGTCATTGGGCTGATGCAACTGCTTGCCTTCATAGTGGTCGGCTAATGTCTCGATCTCACCGGTTTCCATATTGGTGCGGGTGACCCGTGGCAACACCGATGCACCATCGCCCCCTTCGCAGGCCAATAGCCGCCATTCGCTGTCGAATAGTAGCCCGTTTGCGCCGTGGCTGGGTTGGCGAAACGTGGAGAGTGCACCATCGGTGGATAAGCGCATTATTCGATTATTATCAAGGTCGGTGAAATAGACTGTACCGTCTTCGGCCACTGTTGGCCCCTCAGTGAAGGCAACCGTCGCTGCGACAGATATATCTCGCTGTTCATCTTGAGCGCACGCAGAAACCAGGGGCAAAATCGCCAGCGATAAAAAAGAAATTAGCACGATTTTTTGTGTGTGAGATTTTTGCATAGTGTTTCACCTATTGTGTGGGCTGGAAGCTCATGGGCGAAATCCAATATAAAGGGGGTCAAAGTAAAAATACAGTAGTAATTAGTCGCCAGCTTTTTATCAGAGGTCTCAGGGGCACTGACAAGCTACCAACTTTAGCGCTGTTCTGTTATTCCCAGTGCGAAATCAAGCATGCATCATGCGCGGCTAACTTATCTGTGCCCTCTTGAATCCTGAGCTCCAGACTCGTAAGATTGGCAGGATTACGTGTTTCTTACCACGTTACTTCATACGACTTGACCCACGTTCGTAGCGAGAATCACTATGGCACGCAAACTGAATAATCAACCTAACGGAGAACTTGTGGTACTTGAGCACGAGTCCCGCGTGCTTCGAGACAACGCGCTGGGTGATCCCCATGTGCGAAAATTACCAGTCTGGTTGCCTCCGCAATACTCGGCAGGTCGCGGCGTGAAACACTTTCCTGTGCTGTATGATTTGGTGGGCTATACCGGCTCTGGCTGGTCCCATGTGGCATGGAAGAACTTTGAGGAAAATTTGCCTGAGCGCGCCGCCAGGTTGATTCATGATCGTAAGATGGGCCCATGCATTCTTGTTTTTCCCGATTGCTTCACTGCATTGGGTGGGAACCAGTACATCAATTCATCTGCTATAGGGCGATACGCGGACTACCTCACTCGCGAATTGATCCCTTTCGTAGACAAAGAATTTCGAACGCTGGCCAGCCGCGATCATCGGGGCTGCTTTGGCAAGTCCTCTGGCGGATACGGTGCCATCGTGCATGGTATGAAGTATGCGAAATACTGGGGAGCAATCGCTGATCATTCTGGCGATGCCTACTTCGACTTTGTTTATCAGCACGACTGGCCCAACTCGCTTGATGAATTGGCCAAGTACCGAAATCCAGTGCCCAAGGCAGGTTTGTATCGACCCAAGACTAAATTGAAACCGGGACATGACGATGGTCGAGCTCGTCGCTTTCTGGAACACATCTGGAACAACACCAAGCCCAGTAACGCGGAAGTGCATTGCCTGATGAATCTCTGCATGGCGGCCACCTACGACCCGTCGTCCTCGGCCCCCAACGGTTTTAATTTACCGTTCGATCTAGAAACCGGCGAACGGATTGAGTCGCGCTGGCGCAAGTGGCTCGAACACGATCCGGTGAATCTAGTTTCGAAATACAAGAAAGAACTGAAATCGCTAAAGGGCATCTTTATCGACTGCGGTTGGCGCGATCAGTATCACATTCATTATGGGTGTCGGCAGCTGTCGCAGCGGCTAAGTAAAGCGGGCATCACCCACCGCTATGAGGAATTCGATGACACCCATTCGGGCGTTGACTACCGCATGGATGTGAGTCTGCCGTTTTTATATCGCGCGTTGAAGTAAGAAGGGGTCAAAAGTAAGAAGGGGTCAGGTCGGACGATCAATGCCGAAGATAGTATCCTCATCTATGCGTGTGTAATCGTTATAACCAAGCCTGCCAATCGGCCGCATGCGGGCGACATCAATCAGGCCGTCTGCCGTAATCAAGTCGTCACGAATGTGTACGCCAATCACTTCGCCTAACACCACCACGAATTTTCCTGCTTCTTCCCAAGACGGTATGTCGACACTCTTGAGGTAGCGACATTCGAGGTGCACCGGTGCCTCGGCGATTCGGGGCGCCTTTATCAATTGTGAGGCAATGGTAGTCAAACCCGCCAGTTCGATCTCATCGGTATCAGGCGGTACAGCGGCGGATGTCTGATTCATCTGATGGCGTGTTTCCCAGGTGGCCAGATTGCATACGAACTCACCGGTGGTTTCGATGTTCCTGAGTGAGTCCTTCATACCATCGGAGGCTGAGCCGACGCCGGCAGAAAACATAACAGTTGGAGGCTGGTAGCACACCGCATTGAAAAAACTGTAAGGCGCAAGATTATACACGCCGTCTTTATCGACAGAACTGATCCAACCAATTGGCCGAGGTATGATCAAGCTGTTAAAAGGGTTGAGGGCGAGCCCATGGTTTTTCTTGTGTGGTTCGTAAAACATTGTCCCTTTTATACCCGCGGCAGTCGATAGACACGCATTGCTGTATCGTGAAACATGGCCGCCCGTTCATCGGCAGAGAAGCCCTGGGTTAGCTTCTTGAACTGATTCCACAGCACCGTGTAGGAGCACGAAAGTTTTTCCACTGGGAAGTTGCTCTCGAACATGCAGCGGTCCGGTCCAAACTGGTCGATCATGTAGCTGTACCAATCTTTATTGGTCTCAAGTAGCTGGTCTGAGCTTGGCGGCCGATCTTGTTCGTGCCAGCCGTACCCATTGACGATCATCTGAATTCCACCAAGCTTGGCGACGACGTTCGGGCAACTCGCCAGCTCGGCAATGTCCGGCTTCCAGGCCTCGAATATTTCACTTCTGCGTCCCGCATAGTTACCCACGCCTATCGGTCCGCCAAGGTGGTTGAGGATAATGGTTGTATCTGGGAATGCTTTCGCGAGATCGGTGAGGTCAGCGATGTGTGTGTGATAGAGCCAACCTTCGAATGACAGTCCGTAAGTACGCAAGTGCGCGTAGCCTTTGCGAAAATCCGGATCCAGCAGTACATGTTGGGGCGCGTCAGCGCGTACGTTTGGAAGCACGGACCGATCGGCCCACGCCGCGCGATGGCGAATGCCACGGAAACGCTGCGGGCTGGCCGCAATCTGCGCTTCCAGTACCGGTTGGACCCGATCGCCCAGTCGGAGATCAGCAGTGCCAACAATGCCCGTCGCCACTCGCATTTCACCGTAGCCACCACTTGCACTCTTGGCTGCCACTCCTTGCACGAACTCTGTTTCGCCAACGACCCGGAGTTCCTTCGGTCCATCGGCACGGTACATCGACGTGCATTCAACGAAGACAGTCTGACGCACATTGTGCTCTCGCGTATCTTCGACCAGATCTTCAAGCATATATCGATTGTTGGGTCGATCCCACAGATGGTGATGTGGGTCTATGATTGGAAGCTCTGGCTCGAGCGCGGATTCGTTTGTCAGCGCGAGCCAGTCGGGCGCTGGCTGCGCCGATGCGGACTTTGCTAGCATCCCAGGCAAAGCTCCGCTGAGGGCGATTCCACCCGCTGTGAACATGCTCGCTTGTTGGAAAAAGCCTCGGCGTGTGATGTTACTCATTGCAGTCCCCTTTATTGGTTTTCTCATTAGGAGGAATAATTGGAGTCAGAACTCCATTTATTCCTTGGCGAATTTTTGTATCCGGCGCAGGATTACGTCGGCTACGTACGCATTACCATCTTCATCGAGTGTCAATGCGTGGGCTTCGCCAAACTGGCCGTTGCCTCTGCCCGGGCTCCCCATTGATCCAATTACATTGCCGTCCATGTCGACCTTGGCCACTTCTCCGTCGAATCCGGTAGTGATGTACATGAAGCCGTCGTCGTGTAAATACAGAGCACACACCATGGCATCGAATTTCCATTCTCGTAGCAGGTTACCAGACGTATCGTAGCGTTGAATACGCATGTTTTCGCGATCTGCTACATGGATGATGTTGTTGGTATCGATTTCGATAGCGTGTGCGGCGACGAACTCTCCCGGGCCGTAACCACGGCTGCCCCACTGTGCAATGAACTGGCCGGCAGGGCTGAATTTCATCACCCGTGGCACGGCGCCACCGTGACCCTGAGCCACGTAGATATTGCCCATAGAATCCAGGGATACATCATTGGGTTGATTAAAAAGGTGATCGCCAGCCGATTCATCCCACTCGCCTTCCTCGCCCTTGGTGCCTAATGTCATTAACACATTGCCATCCGAATCCAGTTTCATCACCAGGTGATCGGCAACATCGGTCACCCAAATATTATTGTCCTTGTCTATGTGCATACCGTGGCTGCGTCGTAGCAAACCGTCTGCACCAAACGAGCGTAGGAAGCCACCGCTTTTATCAAACTCCAAAAACGTGGGAGTGCCGCGACTGAGAATGACAAGATTGCCTCGTGCATTAATGGCCACACCTGCATAGGAAGCAGTCTCCATCGAAGCGGGCAGCTCAAATGCCTCGGCAAATTCCACCGGTACATAATCTTGTAAGTTATAAGCATGTAGAGGAAACAGTTGTCGAACGGGACGCTGTGCGGCAGTGAATGGTGAAACTAACAATAATATCAGGCAGCTTAGACTTAGAATTCTCATTGATTCTCTCCTCAGAATGAAGCCCGAGTATAGCTAGAGATTTGCTTGATGGATACGAGTAGATTTAGAGTCAAGTCTTGCACCTGGTCTTACTCGGGTGGTGTCCGGAAATGGGGCAATATTCAAAACCTGCCCCCAAGTAAAGCAGGCTAGCAATAGACATTTAGGTACGCGGCATTTATCCTGTCTATTCCAGAAACCGGGAGAATCTAATAATGAAGAAAAATATTCAGTTTCGGGAAGGAATTTTACGGGCCAGACCAGCCCTCATACTTACTTGCCTACTGGCTCCGTGGCAATCAATTGCGGCACAAACTGCCCCCACCTTTAGTGCGGACGTGGCGCCGATACTTTATGAAAAGTGTATAAGTTGCCATAACCCTGACGGCATTGGCCCCATGCCCTTGATCAACTATGCAGACGTCAGGCCCTGGGCCGCGTTGATTAGCTTAAAGGTAAAGGCGCGAGAAATGCCACCTTGGCACCTGGATAGAACTACAGGTATCCAGAATTACAAGAATGACATATCACTCTCGGATGAGCAGATTGCGACCATCGTAGCCTGGGCAGAGTCCGGAGCTCCCCGGGGCAAAGCCTCTGCATTACCGCCCTTGCCGGAGCTGCCCACTGGCACAGATTGGCAGATGGTTGAATTGTTGGGTCCACCAGATTTTGTCGTCAAGTCGCCTCCCTATACGGTTGCTGCTAATGCGCAGGATCAGTGGTGGGTGCGAAACACCTCTTTCGAAGGGTTGATCGATGGGCCGCGTTATGTGCGGGCCACGGAATTAAAAGGTAGCTATCCATTGGGAGTCAAAGTACTTCACCATGGTCACGCGCAATTAACTTCGCAAGATGCTTCCGGCGGCCGTGTCTCTGGTCCGATTGGTAGGCAAGGTGTCGGCAAAGGAGGTGATTTGTTTCCTGAAGGAACGGGTATGTTAATCAATCCGACTGGGTCGATTAAGTGGAACCTTCACTATTTCCCCATCGAGCAGGAAGTGCAAAACGAGCAGGCCGAAGCGGCAGTCTGGCTCTATCCCGAAGGTTATAAACCAGAATTTGATACGCGGGGGGAGCAATACTTTGCGGCCGATACCGGCCCCGGTGGCTTATGGGCTAACGACCTTTTATTGCCACCCAATTCCATTAAATCCCAGCAAGGTGTTCGGGTTCTGAAACGATCAGCACTTATCACCAGCTTTCGGCCGCACATGCATATGCGCGGCCGAGCTCAATCGCTGGAAGCTGTCTACCCCGATGGTCGTCGTGAGATGCTGGCGCGCGTGGATAAATATGTTCATACCTGGCAAATCGCTTATGAATTTGAAGATGATGTGGCGCCGCTGTTACCCAAGGGAACCATGTTGATGATTACCTCC